>NZ_JAMYTM010000005.1:0-248404 GCF_040322475.1 Mesorhizobium sp. M0140
GTGCCATATGTGGGGGCCTTGCCCTAATGACGGCGAAGGTCCCACACCACGTTTCTGGGCTACGGGCGGTATTGCGTGGAAAACCCGTATTGTGGATCCGGGGCCGCGGGGGGTGGGCGGGGGGGCGCGTTCCTTGATGCTTTCGCTCAGGCCGCGAGCCGGGCGATGCGCTGCAATCGCCGCAGCGTGGTGTCGTCCTGCAGCGCCTGCTGGAAAAGCGAAATCTCCTGATCGATGCGGTCGCAGAGGGCCTCGGTGTTCCCCTTCAGCAAGCCGCGCGTCTGCAGCAAGGCGGCGACCGGCTTCTTGACGAGTTGTCTTGCCCGGCCAAGGGCTGCCTCCTCGACGGTGCCCCCCGGCACGATCTCCGCGACCAGGCCGAGCGCCCTGGCATCTTCGGCGCGAAGCGTGTCGCCGAGGCAGAAGAAGCGGAAGGCACCGGCATAGCCGAGCTTCTGCGGTGCCAGGATGCTGGTCGCCGCGTCCGGCACCAGGCCGAAATCGACGAACGGCACCCTGAACGTGCTCTCATCGGACGCGATCACCATATCGCAATGGAACAGGATGGTGCAGCCGACACCGACGGCATCGCCATCGACGCAGGCAAGGATGGGCTTGGGAAACGTCGCCAGCGTGCGGAACAGGTCGGTGACGGCGGCGATCAGTTTCTGGTGCTTGGTGGCGTCGAGGAATTCGGAGAAGTCGCCGCCCAGGCAGAAACAGCCTGCCAGGCCGCGCAGCACGACGACGCGAACCTCCTCATTGT
The DNA here is from genome assembly GCF_040322475.1 of Mesorhizobium sp. M0140. Lineage (NCBI taxonomy): Bacteria > Pseudomonadati > Pseudomonadota > Alphaproteobacteria > Hyphomicrobiales > Phyllobacteriaceae > Mesorhizobium > Mesorhizobium sp. M0140. Next base: position 767 of record NZ_JAMYTM010000005.1, read on the forward strand.
CGGCGGCTTCATGGAAGGTCCTTGCCAGGCTTTCATAGGCCCTCCTGTCCAGCACCGGCCGGCCGTCACTCGACGACACGGTGACCACCAGCGTGTGGTTGCGAAGTTCAGGTTGCGGATGTGTGCTCATGACTGTCTCCGATCTCATGACGCACGCCTTTGCCCGAGCATGTCGGGATATCCCCTGGCCAGCACGGGAGCAAAATGATTGCGGCGCGACCGCACCACATCGAGGGTGTGTTCGTTGAAGGTCAGCAAGGTGGCGACCACCTGCTGGCTGCCATAGGTGCGCTGATAGCCCAGCGGGGTCGCCAGGAAATGCAGTTGCAAGGCGCGCAGCACCCACATCGGCTCGAACTCGATGATCACCTTGTCGACGCCGCGCTTCAGCCCCCACTCGACGAAACCGGCAATCAGTTCGGTGCCGACGGTCGAAACGCCGCGACGGCCGTCACGAAAACCGGGAGCCACCGCGTAGCGGGTCAATTCCCAGATGTTTGGACCCGATGGCGGCGTTCCTTCGGAAAGATCGGTCAAGACCTCGGTCAGCAGATGTGGCCGCGTCGTCGGCAACATCCTCTGATAACCCGCCACTTCACCGCCCCTGATGACGATCTGATGGACCGCCTCGTCGTGATCGAACTGGTCGAGTTCGAGCCCGTCGGGGCGCCTGAGGTCATCCCACCCCATCTCTTCGACGAATATCTTGTAGCGCAACCGATGGACGGCCTCCCAAAGGTCGGGACGCTCCATCAATTCCTGGGTTGTAAGGGAAAAAAGCATTCCGCCGTCTCCTGTGTTCAGAGGAAGATACGGCCGTGCTTTGATGAGAAAATTGCGTGATCGCGTAGGCAAAAATTCCAGGTCGGCACGGCCGACCTAACTAATGTAGCCGCGCCGTATCGCTTCCGCGACGGCCTGCACCCTGTTGACGGCACCTAGTTTGCTTTTGGCGTTAAGAAGATGTTTCTCCGAGGTGTGTTCGGAAATGCCGAGGATTTGCGAAATCTCCCATTCGGACTTGCCGACGGCGGCCCATTGCAGGCATTCGCGCTCGCGCGGCGTCAGCACGATATGATCGATGGTGCTGTTCGCCATGGTGTGGAGTTGCATGGCGCGGCCGACCGCGTAGGTCGAGACCAGCGACACCTGGCCGAATTCGGCGACGGACAATTCCACGGCCTCGCCGCCGAGCGACACCATGACGATCTGGCCGTCGAGCGTGATCAACGGAAAGGCCAATCCATCACGCAGTTTGAAGGCGCCGGCATCGCCCATCACTTCGCCGCTGCTCTTGTCGATCCGGATGCCCTGCGACGCCTCGTGCCATTGGAAGGGCGCCTGCAACTGTTTCATATGGCTGACGACTGGGTCATGATCGACATAGTTGCGCGCGACATAGCGCTCCAGCCACTCTCCCGGCCAATCGCAGAGAAGCACATGCTGCTTTTGCTGGCCGGCCGGCGTGCCTGGCTGCGGTACGGTTCCAGCCATCAGTGCGGTGAGACCGAAATCCGATGTTATGCCCAGCAGCCTTTCACAGACCGCCGCCGCCGTTGCGGCGTGCTGCAGTTGGTCTATGTATTCCAGCGTGCGATCGAACTGACCCATCGCAACATCAACCCCATGTTGCCTCGTGCATTGCGGCCAATGATGCGTGCCTGATTTACACTTCGCCACCGACCACGGATTGCAAATCGCATACTTATTTTGTGGCTTCCCTCACCGAGGCGGCCGGAGCTGATTTGCAAACCGGTTGAATCATATCCTGAAATCGGCGGGTTGAAATCAAAAACCATTGTGCCTGTACCATTTTCGTACCAAAATCGGTGCGAGCACGACTGTGGCGGAGTTTTATCTTGGCGTTCCGGTGGAGATCCTTCGCCTTTGCGATGCTGATCGGATTGCTGTCGTTCGCCGACGGCGCGCGCGCCGCGGCGCCTCAGGTTCCGATGCTGTGGGATGCCAAGGAGCGGCTGCCCAAACCAGACCTTTCGACGCTGCCCCGGCTGAGATTCCTGACCACCACGGACTTCCCGCCCTTCAACTTCCTCGACGGTGCGGGAAAGCTGTCCGGCTTCCATATCGATCTGGCACGCGCCATCTGCGCCGAGCTTGGCATCGTCGAAAAATGCCAGATCCAGGCCCTGCCTTGGGCCGAGCTGGAAGGCGCACTGCGCAAAGGCGAAGGCGAGGCGATCATCGCCGGCATCGCCGCAACACCGGAATCGCGCACGACCTACGCCTTCTCGCGCTCCTATCTACAGTTTCCAGCGCGCTTCATCATGCCGAAGAGCAAGGCACTGACCGAGCCCATCTTTGACAAATTGCACGGCAAGCGTGTCGGCGTGATATCAGGCTCGGCGCATGAGCGCATGCTGCGCGACTATTTCAGCACGGTTCAGGTCATCCCTTTCGACAGGCCGGAAGACCTCTATGCCGATCTCAAGGCCGGCAAGGTCGACGCCGCCTTCGGCGACGGCATGCGCCTGGCTTTCTGGCTGGGCGGCTCGGACGCGGCGGGCTGCTGCCGCTTTGCCGGCGGGCCCTATCTGGCGCCCGAATATCTGGGCACTGGCATGGCCATCGCCACCAAAGCGGACAATCCGGCGCTGGCCGCCGCGATCGATTACGCGCTGCAGGAAATTTCGATGAAAGGCACGTTCGCCGAATTTTATCTGCGCTATTTTCCGGTGAGCTTTTTCTGATCCGGTTCCGGTCAGCTTTGCCGGCCTGAGCTGAATCTCAACGACGCCCGGCCAAGGGCTTTCAGGTCAGCGTGCGCAGCCGCGCTTTGGCCGCGCGGCCTATGGCAGCGACCGTCAGCGTGTCGAGATCGAGCTGCCGACGGATCAGCTGCAGCACCCGCACCTCTTCCATGCGCATTTCGAGGTCGACGGCGGCAACCTCGAAGGCGGCGGCATAGGCGGTGTCGCGCAGCCGCTCAGGCAAGACCTCGGCGACTTCAGCCAGCACGCCCTCCAGCCCATGCTTTTCGTGCAGGCGCTTCTGGCAGTCCTGGGCGACGCCGACCAGCCTGTCGTGGTTGAAGTCCTCGAACACCGGCCAGGAGCGGACGACCTCGCCGATCCGCGCCAGTTCGACATCGGTCATGTCGCGGTCGGAGGCCGAGGTGATGACCATCAGATAGATCAGGGCTTCATGAGGTGTCGGCAATTTTTTCTCCTCGAACCGGACCTCGAAGTTAGGAACGCCCATTCTGCACCGCAAGGAAAAAGCGCCGCACGCGTTGACGCTCCGGCGCTGCACGCCTAGAGACCGGTTGAAAAACCCTTGCTGCGGCCCGCCTTCGGGCCGGCAAATGATTTGGAAAACTGTGACATGGCGGGATCAAACATCATCGATCTCAACCCCGAGCTGCTGGCGGCCGCGACCGAAAGCAAGGCGTGGCCGTTCGAGGAGGCCAAAAAGATCATCGAGCGCTACAAAGGCGCCGACTTCCCGCAAACAGTCCTGTTCGAGACCGGCTACGGGCCGTCCGGCCTGCCGCATATCGGCACGTTCGGCGAGGTGGCGCGCACCTCGATGGTGCGCCATGCCTTCCGCGTCCTGACGCAGGACAAGGTCGCGACCAAGCTGCTGTGCTTTTCCGACGATATGGACGGCATGCGCAAGATACCCGACAGTGTGCCGGACCGCGCCGCGCTCGAGCCGCATCTGCACAAGCCGCTGTCGTCGGTCCCCAACCCCTTCGGCGGCGACTATGCGAGCTTCGCCGACCACAACAACGCGATGCTTTGCCGCTTCCTCGACACGTTCGGCTTCGACTACGAGTTCGCCAGCGCGACGCAATACTACAAAGCTGGCCGTTTCGATGCGATGCTGCTGCGCGCCGCCGAACGCTATGAGCAGATCATGGCGGTGATGCTGCCGACGCTCGGGCCCGAGCGGCAGGCGACCTACAGCCCGTTCCTGCCGATCTCGCCGAAGAGCGGTCGGGTGCTTTACGTGCCGATGAAGCATGTCGACGCCAAGGCCGGCACCATCACCTTCGACGACGAGGGCACCGAGACGACGCTTTCGATCACCGGCGGCCGCGTGAAGCTGCAGTGGAAGCCGGATTTCGGCATGCGCTGGGCAGCGCTTGGCGTCGATTTCGAAATGTTCGGCAAGGACCACCAGACCAATGCGATGGTCTACGACCGCATCTGCAACATTCTGGGCGGACGGGCGCCGGAGCATTTCGTCTACGAACTGTTCCTCGACGAGAACGGCCAGAAGATCTCGAAGTCGAAAGGTAACGGGCTGACCATCGACGAGTGGCTGACCTATGCGCCGACCGAAAGCCTCGGGCTCTACATGTACCAGCGGCCGCGGCAGGCCAAGAAGCTGTATTTCGACGTCATCCCGCGGGCCGTGGACGAATACTATACGTTCCTCGCCGCCTATCCCCGGCAGGACTGGAAGGAACGGCTGGGCAATCCGGTCTGGCACATGCATGACGGCAACCCGCCCGCGATCGACATGCCGGTGCCGTTCTCGCTGCTGCTCAATCTGGTCAGCGCCTCCAACGCGCAGAACAAGGATGTGCTGTGGGGGTTCATTTCACGTCATACGCAAGGCGTGACGCCAAAGACGCATCCCGAGCTCGACCGGCTGGTCGGCCATGCGATCCGCTATTTCGACGATTTCGTGAAGCCGACGAAAACCTTCCGGCCCGCCGACGAGGTCGAGCGCGAGGCGCTGGCAGCCCTCGACGAAGCGCTTGGCGCGCTGCCGGCGGACGCCAGCGGCGAAGCGATCCAGAACGCCTCGCTCAATGTCGCACGCAGGATCGAGCGCTATCAGGATCATTCCAAGCAGAGCCCGGAAGGCGGCCCCGGCGTATCGGGCGCCTTCTTCCAGATGATCTACCAGGTGCTGATCGGCCAGGAGCGCGGCCCGCGCTTCGGCTCGTTCGCAGCACTCTATGGCGTTGCCGAGACACGTGCGCTCATTGAGCGGGCGCTGGCTGGTCAGCTGGCTTGAGCACGCCATCGACCTCTTCGAGGATCGAACTCGGCGCCTGAGGCGCCGGGCTCGGTGCGGCCGGCATCGCCGGCAGGCCGGAAAGGTTCGGCGCCGATCCGAAAATGCCCTTCTTCGCCGTGCGCGCCTTGTCGCCTGCCTCGATATAGGGGCCGCCCTTGGCGGCGCGCGCCCAGCCATTTTCGACCAGCCACTGACCGACATCCTGCTTGCCGATCCGGCACTCGGCTGCGATCAGGTCGCGGCCACCCTGCGGCGGCACCGTGCAGACCACCGCGCGGCCGCGCAGGAAGGCGCGGAACGCCGTCCGCGCCCGGACGCCGCACGGCCAGGGCTTGCCGTCCTCGCTGCAGGTCTCGTCCTGCCTGACGATGTCGATGCCGGAAACCGCGACCGAGTAACCCTTCGCCTCGATCAGGCCGGCGGCCGGCGCAACCGGCTGGAACAGCTTTGTGCCGTTCCAATCGTCAGGCATTTTCGGCTTGGGTGGCACAGCCAGCGCGAGCTTGCTCAACGGCTCGCGCGGCTCGACCCGTTCAAGCCCGTCGGCGGGCAGTTCCGGCGGCGCGACGATTTCGGGATCGATTGCCCTTGAATGCGGCCCCGGCTTCGGCGGCTGTGGAGCTGCGATGGCTGAGGTGGCCGGCTCCTGCGGCACCGTCCCGGCAGCCTGCTGCGCCATCGTATCGGCGCCCGGATCAAGCTGGTCCACGGCAATGACGCTTTCACTTCGTTTCAACGTGCGACCGCCGGTGACGACCATGGCCGCCATCACAGGGACCATCAGAACCGCCAGCGCATGATGGAGAAGCCGCACCAGCTTGACCTATTGGCTTGCCCAGACAATCCGCGCCACCCACTCGACATCGCGCATGGGAATGTCGCGGTCGGGATGATCGGGATTGAGCGAGACCAGCGCAATCGACTTGACGCTCTGGCGCTCGAGCACCTTGGCCATCACCTCGCCTGATGTGGTCTTGACAACGACGCGATCGCCCTTGCGGGTGACGGCGCCCGGTTCGACGATGAGGACGTCGCCATTGCGGTAGAGCGGCAGCATGGAATCGCCCTGCACCTGCAGCGCGTAGGAGCTCTCGGTCGATTGCGCCGGCAGTTCGACCAGATCCCAACCCTGCCCGACTGGAAAGCCGGCATCGTCGAAGAAGCCGCCGGCGCCGGCTTGGGCAAAGCCGAGCAACGGCACGGAGCTTCTGCGGGCGACCGAAGCGGCATGGCTGGTCGAAGCACCATTGCTTATCCCGGGCCGGCCTTCGATCAGACCGGTGAATTCGTCGAGTGAGGCGCCCGTTGCCTCGATGATCTTGGCCAGTGATTCGGTCGAGGGCCAGCGCGGCCGGCCATCCGACGACAAACGCTTCGACTTGTTGAAGGCAGTGGAATCGAGCCCCGCACGCTTGGCCAAACCCGAGGCCGAAAGCGAATAGCGCTTGGCAAGAGCATCGATGGCAGCCCAGACTCGGTCGTGCGAGAGCATGCTCGCTCTCCTTCGGTGCAGGAAAAAATACCTTTCCCTTCTAGTCTTGGAATGTCGTTTTGTCCACCGGTCGTGGAGTGGTTGCAAACGTTCCCGTCGATCGCGGAAAGTCCGATTACCGGGATCGATCGACGCCCTTGGCCAAGCTGCGCAGACCCTGGTGCGATGTCATGAAAATCCGCTCCGTTTGCGTCGGTGGCCGCGGGTTCACGGCACGACCAAGTGCCGAAACCACCTCGTCAATCTCAAGAAAGTTGCGAGCCTTGCGATCGTAGACGCCGGCTGTCGTCAGGATCAACGCGGCCGTCTCGCTATTGTCGAGGACGAAGCGGTGCTTGCCGACAACCTGGGTGCCTTCCCAGGTCTCGATCGAGGACACCACTTCGAAGCGGCGCCAAAGCCTGATCTCGCGTGCATAGACCGCCTGCAGTCCGCCCATCATCGGCGCCCAGCCATTCTTCCTTGCCAGCGTGATGAGGCCTGCACGAACAAACAGGTCGATGCGGCCGAGATCGGCCAGCATCATGTATCGCGCATTGTTGAGATGGATGTTGAAATCGATGTCGGTCGGCAGGCAGCGGAAAGCCAGCCGGCCTTCGCCGCCCATCACGTAGGGGCCACGGCTGCGTGCCGTGGCCATCATGCGCACCATGCGCGCCCAGACATACATTACAGCGCCCCGTGTCCTCTTGGACGCGCAAAGGTCGCTGCAAGACGCTTGATTTTGCTCATGCGTCAGGCTGCCTGCTTCACGTCGCCTTTCGCATAGGGATCGAAACGCTGGTAGAAGCTCTCGCCCTTCTCGGCCATGTCGAGCAGCAGCTTGGGCGCCTTGAACTCGGCGCCGTATTTCTTCTGCAAGCCCTTGGCGATCTTGACGAATGCCTTGGCGCCGATGCCGTCGATGTAGGACAGCGCACCGCCGGTGTAGGGAGCGAAGCCGAAAGCGAGGATCGAGCCGACATCGGCCTCGCGCGGGTCGGTGACGATGCCTTCTTCCATCACCCGCGCCGCTTCCAGCGCGATGGTGACCAGCAGCCGCTGCTGCAGTTCCCCATAATCGACCTTCTCGGGTGCAAGCTGCGGATAGAGATCCTTAAGGCCCGGCCACAGCTTCTTCTTGGCGGGCTTCGCCGGGTAATCGTAAAAACCCTTGCCGTTCTTGCGGCCGAAGCGGCCGTGATCGTCGACCATGGTGTTGATCAGCGCCATCTGCTTGGGATCGACCGCCTTGTCGCCCAAATCCCTGATGGTCTGCTTCATGATCTTCTGGGCAAGGTCGATGGCCGTCTCGTCGGTCAGCGCCAGGGGGCCGACCGGCATGCCGGCTGCCTTCGCCGCGTTCTCGATCATCGGCGCGGGAACGCCCTCGATCAGCATCTTGTAGGCTTCCGACATGTAGCGCAGCACGCAGCGATTGACGTAGAAGCCGCGCGTGTCGTTGACGACGATCGGCGTCTTCTTGATGGCGCGAACGAAGTCGATCGCGGTGGCCAGCGCCTTGTCGCCGGTCTTCTTGCCCAAAATAATCTCGACCAGCATCATCTTGTCGACCGGCGAGAAGAAATGGATGCCGATGAAATTCTTCGGCCGCGCAGAATTCTTCGCCAGGCCGGTGATCGGAATGGTCGAGGTGTTCGACGCGAAGATCGCCGATGGCTTCAGCACGGCTTCCGCCTGTTCGGTGGCGCTCTTCTTCACGCTCGAATCCTCGAAAACGGCCTCGACCACCAGATCGCAGCCGGCAAGGTCGGCATAGTCCGCCGTCGGCGTGATCAGCGACAGCAGTTTGTCCTTGTCCTCCGGCTTGGCGCGGCCCTTCTTAACCTGATCCGAGATCAGGCCGTCGGAATGCGCCTTGCCCTTGGTCGCCGACTCCAGATCACGGTCGAGCAGCACCACCGGGATGCCGGCCTTGGCGGTGACATAGGCGATGCCCGCGCCCATGAAGCCGGCCCCGAGAATGCCGATCTTCTTGAATTTGGTTTCCGGCACGCCGGCCGGGCGGCGGGCGCCCTTGTTCAGTTCCTGCAGCGACACGAACAGCGAGCGGATCATCGCCGCCGCTTCCCTGGTCTGCATGATCTCGGTGAAATAGCGCTGCTCGATGCGCAAGGCGGTGTCGAACGGCACCAGCAGGCCTTCATAGACGCATTTGAGGATCGCGGCGGCGGCCGGATAATTGCCGTAGGTCTCGCGACGCAGGATGGCGATGGCCGGTGGCCACAGATTGGCGCCCGCCACCGAGTAGATCGGGCCGCCGGGCAGCTTGAAACCTTTCTCGTCCCATGGCGCCACCGGCTTCAGGCCATTCCTGATCATCGCCTTGGCGGTCTCGACCAGTCTGACCGGCTCGGCGATCTCATGGATCAGGCCCATAGACTTGGCTTTCTGCGGCGACAGTGTCTGGCCGGAGGTCAGCATCTGCAGCGCCTGCTGCTGATCGGTCAGCCGCGGTACGCGCTGGGTGCCGCCGGCGCCGGGGAAGATGCCGATCTTCACCTCGGGAAGCGCCATTTTTACCTTGTCGCTGTCGGCGGCGACACGGCCGTGGCAGGCGAGCGACAATTCGAAGGCGCCGCCCATGCAGGTGCCGTTGATCGCCGACACCCACGGCTTTCCGCAAGTTTCCAGCTTGCGGAACAGGCCGGTCATCATGCCGGCATTGTCGAACAGCGCCTTGGTCGCCTTTTCGGCGTCCTTGCCCTTTTCCGCAGCGAAGGTCGTCAGCATCTTCTGCAGCAGGGTGATGTCTGCACCGCCGGAGAAGGTATCCTTGCCGGAAGTGATCACGGCGCCCTTGATGGCGGCATCACCAGCCACCTTGTCGACAATGGCGTTCAATTCCCGCATCGCCTCTTCGGTGAAAACGTTCATCGAGCGGCCAGGCATGTCCCAGGTGACCAGCGCAATGCCGTCGGCGTCGATGTCGAGGGTGAAATTGGTGTAGCTCATCGTTTCTCTCCCCGTCAGACGCGTTCGATGATGGTTGCGGTTCCCATGCCAGCGCCGATGCACAGCGTCACCAGAGCGGTGTTGAGATCGCGGCGCTCGAGTTCGTCCAGCACCGTGCCGAAGATCATCGCGCCGGTGGCGCCGAGCGGATGACCCATGGCGATAGCACCGCCATTGACGTTGATCTTGTCGTGATCGATGTCGAACGCCTGCATGTAGCGCAGCACCACCGAAGCGAAGGCTTCGTTGAGCTCGAACAGGTCGATGTCCGAGAGCTTCATCTTGGCGCGCTTCAACAGCTTCTCGGTGACGTCGACCGGGCCGGTCAGCATCAGCACCGGCTCGGAGCCGATGTTGGCGAAGGTGCGGATGCGGGCGCGCGGCTTCAGCCCCATCGCCTTGCCCGCCTTCTTCGAACCGAGCAGCACGGCGGCGGCGCCATCGACGATGCCGGAGGAATTGCCGGCATGATGGACGTGATTGACCTCTTCCACCTCGGGATGCTTCTGCACGGCGACGGCATCGAAGCCGCCCATTTCGCCTGGCATGACGAAGGACGGGTTGAGCGAGGCCAGCGACTGCATGTCGGTGGACGGGCGCATGTGTTCGTCATGGTCGAGGATGGTCAGGCCGTTCTGGTCCTTGATCGGGACGACGGAATTCTTGAAGCGGCCATCGGCCCAGGATTTGGCGGCGCGCTTCTGGCTCTCGACCGCATAGGCGTCGACGTCGTCTCTGCTGAAGCCGTATTTGGTGGCGATCAGGTCGGCCGAGATGCCTTGCGGCACGAACCAGCCGGGCAGGCCGACCGAAGGATCCATGAACCAGGCGCCGCCCGAGGCGCCCATGCCGACACGCGACATCGATTCGACGCCGCCGGCAATGACGATCTCATCGGCGCCCTGCGCGATCTTGGCGGCGCCGAAATTGATGGCGTCGAGCCCGGAAGCGCAGAAGCGTGAGATCTGCATGCCGGGCGCCTTGGTGTCGTAGCCGGCCTCGAAGGCGGCGGCGCGCGGAATGACCGAGCCGGCTTCGCCGACCGGATCGACGCAGCCGAAGATGATGTCATCGACATTGCCGGTGTCGAGCCCATTGCGGTCGCGCAGCGCCTCGAGCGTCTTGGCGGCAAGCCGCACCGCCGGCACCTCGTGCAGCGATCCGTCCTTCTTGCCCTTGCCGCGCGGTGTGCGCACAGCGTCATAGACATAAGCTTCAGCCATTTGCTTGCTCCTCGGGTTTGCCGGTCGTTGCCCTCAGAGAGAGCGGCCGATCAGCAATTTCATGATCTCATTGGTGCCGCCGTAGATGCGCTGGACGCGAGCGTCGCGGAACATGCGGGCGATCGGATATTCATTCATGTAGCCATAGCCGCCATGCAGTTGAAGGCATTCGTCGACGACTTTTCCCTGCAGGTCGCTGAGCCAGTACTTGGCCATCGACGCGGTCACAGGATCGAGGCCGCCGGCGATGTGGCGGGTGACGCAATCATTGTAGAAGACTCGGCCGATGGTGGCCTCGGTCTTGAGTTCGGCCAGCTTGAACTGGGTGTTCTGGAAATCGATGATCGCCTTGCCGAACGCCTTGCGCTCCTTGACGTAACGAATAGTCAGCGCCAGCGCCCGCTCGATCATGGCGATGGCACCGGTGCCGATCTGCAGTCGCTCCTGCGGCAGTTGCTGCATCAACTGTACGAAGCCCTGCCCTTCCTCGTGGCCGAGCAGGTTGGAGGTCGGCACGCGCATGTCGTTGAAGAACAGCTCCGACGTGTCGTTGGCCTTGAGCCCGATCTTGTCGAGGTTACGGCCGCGCTGAAAACCTTCGACCTCATCGGTCTCGACGACGATCAGCGAGGTGCCCTTGGCGCCCTTCTCCGGATCGGTCTTGGTGACGACGATGATGAAGTTCGCAAGCTGCCCATTGGTGATGAAGGTCTTGGAACCGTTGATCTTGTACTGGTTGCCATCCTTCTGCGCCCGCGTCTTGACGCCCTGCAGGTCGGAGCCGGCGCCGGGCTCGGTCATGGCGATGGCGCCGATCAGCTCGCCGGTCGCCAGTTTCGGCAGCCATTTCTTTTTCTGCTCCTCGGAGCCGTAGTGGAGGATATAAGGGGCGACGATCGAATTGTGCAGGCCGATGCCGAACCCGTCGACACCGACATGGCCGATGGCCTCGATGATAGCGCTCTCATGCGCGAATGTGCCGCCGGAGCCGCCATATTCCTCCGGCATCGAGGCGCAGAGCAGGCCGGCGGAACCTGCCTTCAGCCAGCTTTCGCGATCGACCATCTCGTTCTTCTCGAACTCGTCGTAGCGCGGCGCGATCTCCTCCGACATGAAGCGATGCGCCATGTCGTAGAGCATGCCGACCTCGTCCGCCGCCCAGGCGGGCTTCGGAAGGCCAAGGATTTCAGCTGGGTTGGTCATGCTGGTATGATACTCCTCCCGAGATGCATCATCGAAGCTGAAGTCGGCGCACTGCCGCAACGACCCCTCCCGGCCCTTCGGGCCACCCTCCCCTCGAGAGGGAGGGGGACGCAGGTCATCTTTAGAACGCTTCCGCCGGCAGTGCCATCAATGTGTCGGCGCCGCTCGAAATGCGGGCGAGATGCGCCGACGTCTCCGGCATGATCCGCTCCATGAAGAAGCGCCCCGTCACGACCTTGTTGTCGTAGAAAGCCACGTTGTTTTCATAAGAGGATTGCGCGCCATTGGCGCCCGTCTTGCCAAGTGCCACCTTGGCCATCTGCGCCCACATATAGCCCAGAGCAACCAGGCCGAAGAGATGCATGTAGTCGGTCGAGGCCGCACCGGCATTGTCGGGCTTGGCCATGCCGTTCTGCACCAGCCACATGGTCGCCGCCTGCAAATCGTTAAGACCTTTCTTCAGCGCCTTGGTGAATGGCGCCATTTTCTCGTCGGAGCGGTTCTCCTCGCAGAACTCACCGACCTCCTTGAAGAAGGCCTGCACGGCGCGGCCGCCATTCAGGCCGAGCTTGCGGCCGACGAGGTCGAGCGCCTGGATGCCGTTGGCGCCTTCATAGATCATGGCGATGCGGGCATCGCGCACGAACTGGCTCATGCCATGCTCTTCTATGTAGCCGTGACCGCCGAACACCTGCTGCGCCATGACGGCGTGGTCGAACCCTTTGTCCGTGAGCACGCCCTTGACCACCGGTGTCATCAGGCCGGTGTAGTCGTCGGCGGCCTGGCGGTCCTTGTCGTCACCCGAGCGGTGAGCGACATCGGACTTGATCGCCGTCCACAGCGCCAGCGCGCGGCCGGCCTCGTTGAAGGCTTTCATGGTCATCAGGCTGCGGCGGATGTCGGGATGGACGATGATCGGGTCGGCCTTCTTGTCCGGCGCCTTCGGCCCCGACAATGAGCGGCCCTGCAAACGGTCCTTGGCGTAGGACACGGCGTTCTGGTAGGCGATCTCCGACAGCGAAAGCCCCTGCAGGCCGACGCCGAGGCGCGCCTCGTTCATCATCGTGAACATCGCCTTCAGGCCGCCATTGGCCTCGCCGAGCAGCGCGCCCTCAGCCTCGTCATAGTTCATGACGCAGGTCGAATTGCCATGGATGCCCATCTTCTCCTCGATCGAGCCGCAGGAGACGGTGTTCCTGGTGCCCGGATTGCCCGACGGGTCGAGCTTGAGCTTCGGCACGATGAACAGCGAGATGCCCTTGACGCCTTCCGGCGCGCCCTCGATGCGGGCCAGAACCAGATGGACGATGTTGTCCGACATGTCGTGTTCGCCGGCCGAGATGAAGATCTTCTGGCCTGAAATTTTATAGGTGCCATCGCCGTTCGGCACCGCCTTTGTCCGCAACAGGCCGAGATCCGTGCCACAATGCGGCTCTGTCAGGTTCATGGTGCCGGTCCAGGCACCCTCGATCATCCTCGGCAACCATGTCGCCTTCTGCTCGTCGGTGCCGTGGGTGATGATCGCGGCGATCGCACCCTGCGTCAGGCCCGGATACATCATCAAGGACATATTGGCCGAGACCATATATTCGGCGACAGCGGTGTGCACGGCATAGGGCAGGCCCTGGCCGCCGAACTCGACGGGTGCGGCCAATCCCATCCAGCCGCCCTCACGATACTGGTCGAAGGCCTCCTTGAAGCCTTTCGGCGTGGTCACCGAGCCATCGTCGTGACGCACACAGCCTTCCATGTCGCCGACACGGTTCAGCGGATGCATGACGTTTTCGGCGAGCTTGGCGCCTTCGGCGAGGATCGCCTCGAGCACATCGGGCGTGGCATCGGCAAATCCGGGAAGGTTCGAATAACGCTGATAACCCAGAACCTCGTTGAGCACGAACAGCGTATCCTGGACCGGAGCCCTGTATGTCGGCATGCTTTTCTCCACCCTGCAAACCCGGTCCGAATACCCCCAAGACAGGCCAGGGCGGCATGCGGACCCATATTGGGAGCGGATAGCAAAAATTGACGTGTGCGTAAACGTCAATTTTTTCGATGCGACAAGATTCCCCGCCCACTGGAGCAATGAGCGTAGCGGCGCGACGTTGCGCAAGCCAGCGCCGAAAGGCCATAAGAGTGGGCCAGGACAACGAAAAGCCGCGTGGCAGGCCACGCGGCTTTGATCGTCAGACAATTGGCGGAGGACTTAGCTGGCGGCGCTCGCCTGCGGTGCCGAACGCTCGCTCAGCATCTGTCGCACCGCCGACATCGAGCCGCTCAGCTCGTTGATGGCGTCGTCGATCAGCGCCTTTTGCTTCTGCAGGCGGGCAAGCTGCTTTTCCGACTTGTCCAGCGCAAGCTTGAGCTGCTTGGTGTTTGAACCGGTCGGATCGTAGAGATCCATCATCTGCTTGACGTCGCGCAACGAGAACCCGACCTTGCGGCCAAGCAGGATCAGCTTGAGGCGGGCCTTGTCGCGGCGCGTGTAGAGACGGGTCGAACCGTCGCGCTGCGGGTTGAGCAGGCCTTTGTCTTCGTAGAAACGCAGCGTGCGCAGCGTCACTCCATATTTCTTCGCCATCTCGCCGATGCGGACGAGGTCCTCGCCGGCTTCGGCAGACATATTGGTATTGGCCGCGGTCTCGCCGGCCGAGATAAGCTTCATGGTCACTGGCTTCCCCGTCTGGTGGCGTCGCGGTCCCGGACCGTGCGTCGCCTGACTGGAAGCGGGGGCCTGCTTCCAGTCGTGGTTTCAACAAACAAATCGCAAACATGCGCTCAATGCGCCTTTTACGTTTACGTCAATTCTATACCGATTGCCGCATGATGACGCAAGGGCGTTCTGCGCGCCGCCCTTTATGCCGCACCGTCAGGCCAGCAGCCGACATCCTTTCAATTTCTTAAGTTTGGTTAACGCGTTGTTTACCACGTTGGGGGAAATGTGGGCGCGTCGGCTACCCGTGTTTATCCTGTATCGAATTTTTCACGGTTTTTCGGAGCGCGGGCGAGAGCCCGGGAAGCTCGTCTTCCGCCGCGGCATCGCCGCCGGTCGCCTTCGTTCCGATAGGGACCTGGGGGAACTGGCCGCGAGCCAGCCATTCTGAAAGACGGACGCACCGATGAACAGCAAGCGGTCCTATCTCGATACACTCAATGCCGGCAGGCAGCGCAGGCCGCAGACCACGCTCGAGCAGTTGAACCAGTCGCTGGAGACGCTGGAGCAGCGGCTGGAGCGGACGCGCGAGGATCCGATGGCACGTCCCGATCCCCGCCAACCAGATCTGCGCCAAACCGATCCCCGCCAATATGCTGCCGACGCGCGCTATCCCGCCGCCCGGCCCTCTGGCCAGCAGCGCTGGTATGAGGACCCGCAGCCCGCGCCGCGTCCGAAGAGCCCGCTGCAGGGAGCCGCCGCTTTCGAGCAGAATTACCAGGCCATTGCCCGCGATATCGATCGCGTGCGCGGCCAGGAGGATGGCGTTGCCATGGTCGGCAAGATCGCCGGCGAATTGCGCGGCATGCGCGAGGAACTGCGCCACCAGATGACCGCAGGTCTGCAGCGGGAATTCGAAGCGCTGCGCAAGGACATCGAGCGGGCTTTCCAGTCAGGCGCAAGGCCCGGTGCTTTGGCCAAGGGCAGTGCTGAACTCGGCCTTGAGTTCGAGCGGCTTTCGGGCGCCATCCAGACCCTGGCCGAGAAGAGCGACGACAGAAGCGTCAACATGCTGCGGCTCGAACTCGAACAGGTCAAAGCCGCACTCGACACGCTGGCACGCGAAGAGAGCGTGCAGAAGGTCGACCGCCGCTGGGACGATTTCGATCGCCGCTGGACGGCGTTCGAAGACCGCGTCGACGCCGACCAGCGCAAGCGCTCGGACGACCCGGGCCTGTCTGCTCTGACGGCCCGGCTGGAGCAAATCAGCAATGCCGTCAACAATTTGCCGGAATCGTTGTCGCTGCGCTCGCTGGAGGAGAAGGTGCGCACGCTTGCCGGCGCTGTCGACCATTTCGCCAGCCAGCAGGACAATCGCGGCAGCGACACACTTGGCATGATCGACGAGCGGCTGGACGAGATCTCCCGCGCCATCGTCGCATCCACGGTCGCGGCGCAAGCCAATTCATTCGACCACGAGGCTTTCGAGCGCATCGAGAGGCGGATCGACTCGCTTGCCAGCCAGATCGAGGAAGTGGCGCAGGATCGTCCAGGCAACGCGGTCATGGACCGGCTGAGCACGCTGTCCGGTCGGGTCGACGAGCTCGGCGGTCGCGCCAATCTGCCCGAGCAGGCGATGGAGCGCCTGGCCAAGCAGATCGCACTCATCGCCGACAAGATCGACCAGGCGCCCGCCATGCCTGACGCCGACTACATCTTCCATGGGCTGGAGCAGCGCTTCGACGTGCTGTCGAGCATGATGGAACGCCGCCAGGGTGACGCCATCGAACAGGGCAACATGCTGTTCCGCGATCTCGAGCGCAGACTGGACGAGGTTGCCGACAGGCTCGACCAGCGCATGCCGCAGGTCGACAGCGCCGGCATCATGGAAGCCATCGATGCCCGCTTTACGGCGCTCGCCAAGCGTATGGAAACGCGTGTGCCCGATCCCGCGGGCGAAGCCGCGATCCGCGGCCTGGAGAGCCGGCTCGAAGACATTTCAAGCCGGCTGGACGCGTCGGCCGCACAGGTCGCCGGCATCGATCCGGCGCTGATCCGCAGCCTGGAAGCACAGGTTGCCGGCCTGTCCGCTCATCTTTCCAAGCCCAGCACCCCGCTGCCGGAATTCGAGGACATCAGCCCGCGTCTCAACGAAATTGAAAAGTCGCTCGCAGGAACCCGCGATTCCATCCTTGGCGCGGCGCGCGAAGCGGCCGAGAACGCAGTGCAATCGCTGGCCGGTTCGAGCGCCAATACGACCGCGGTTTCCGGCCTCGCCCAGGATTTGAAGACACTTGAAACGCTGACGCGGCGCTCCGACGAGCGCAATTCGAGAACGTTCGAGGCCATCCACGACACGTTGCTCAAGATCGTCGACCGGCTAGGTTCGCTCGAACCCGGCGAGCCGGTCGAGGCGATGAGCGAATTGCTGGATGCGGCACCGGCCGAGCCGAGCAACTGGCGCGGCGCCCGGCGGCCCAAAATGGCTGTCGACGCGCCGTCGATGGATATCGATCAGCCCCTGCCATTGACCGGGGACATGGCCGATCTCGATGGCCGTGCCGCCGCCATCCTGCGCAACGAGCCGAGTGCGCGTGGCGACCTGGGTACGCGTGGCGACCTGGGTACGCGTGGCGACCTGGGTATTGGTATCGGCACGCGCACGCCGGCCGAGGCTGCGGCGGCGGCTGCCATGGCCGCGCTCGGTTCGGACACGATCGCCGAGAAAGGCGAACAGGCAGGCGGCCGCAAGTCGTTGTTCGGTGGCCTGGCTCGCGCCTTCAAGGGCAAGAAGGAGGCGGACATGCCGCCACTGGCCGGCTCGGCGCCGAGTGCCCCGATCCCGAGCGTCGATCTCGACGAGCCGCTCGATCCGAAAATGGCCAACCGGCCGCTGGAGCCCGGCTCCGGCGCACCTGACCTCAATGCCATCATGAAGCGCGTGCGTGACGAGCGCGGCCAGCCGGCCAAGCCCAGCGACACCGATGCCGCCAAATCGGATTTCATCGCCGCGGCCCGGCGCGCGGCGCAGGCCCCCGCCGCCGAGGCCGATGCGCTGAAGCGCCAGTCGACGGTGACCGGACCGGTGAAGGCGCTGCGGATCGGCGACCTGCTCAAGGCACGGCGCAAGCCAATCCTGATGGGGACAACCGCGATCCTGCTGGCGCTGGGCGCTCTGCAACTGGGCAAGGCCTTCTTCGCTGATCCGGCCCAGGTGGCGAGCAACGATGTCGCGCCGATCGTCGCCTCGCAGCCGGTGCAGACCGCCTCGCTCGATGCCGCGAGCCAGCCAAAGACGGACGCGCAGCCCGCGGCAGTGGAAAGCGCGCCGGACCATGCCGTCAGACAGGCCGAGCCGTCCGCACCGGCAACCAAGGACGACATGGCCGCGCAAAGCATGATTGCCACGCCGTCAGGCGCCGAGCCGTCGATGGGTGCCGCGCCGACCGCCGAGCCGGTTCCGGCGCCCGTCGCCTTGGCCACATCGGCCGATGCGAACCCAGCGGTGTCCGAGACAACAGCCCCGGCTGCGCCGCCCTCGACCGTTCCGGTCGCCCCGGAAGCTGCCGATACCGACACCGGCATCCAGCCTATGGCGGCAGAGCCGACCATCGCCAAGGACACCACGGGCGCGGTTCCGCCGGTGGACGCTTCGCCGGCGACGACGGCAAAGTTCGACATTCCCGCTGACGCCGGCCCGCCCGCCTTGCGTGATGCCGCCGCCGGCGGCGACGCCAAGGCGCTGTTCGAAATCGGCTCGCGCTATGCCGAGTCGCGCGGCGTCAAGGAAGACATGGCGGCAGCGGCCAAGTGGTACGAGAAATCGGCGGAACTCGGCTTCGCGCCGGCCGAATACCGCATCGGAAATTTCTACGAAAAGGGCGTCGGCGTCGCGCGCGACATCAAGAAGGCGAAGACCTGGTACCAGCTTGCCGCAGCACAGGGCAACGCCAGCGGCATGCACAATCTAGCCGTCCTGTTCGCCATGGCGGCAGACGGCGTGACCGACAATGAATCGGCCGCGCACTGGTTCCAGGCGGCGGCCGATGTCGGCGTCAAGGACAGCCAGTTCAACCTCGGCATCCTCGCCGCTAAGGGCGTCGGCATGAAACAGAACCTCGAGGAATCCTACAAATGGTTCGCGCTTGTCGCCAAGACCGGCGACAAGGATGCGGCGGCCAAGCGTGACGAGATCGCCAATGCGCTGCGGCCCGAGCAGCTCGAACGCGCCCGCGCCGCGACTGAGCTGTGGAAGGCCAAGCCGTTGGATGCGGCGGCCAATTCGGCCGACATTCCTGAATCCTGGCAGGACGGCACACCGCAGACGACAGCCAGCATCGACATGAAGAAGGCCGTCCAGAACATCCAGCGCATTCTCAACAAGAACGGCTACGACGCCGGCGGCGCCGACGGCAAGATGGGCCAGAAGACGAAGACCGCGATCATGGCTTTCCAGACCGACAACAAGATGCCGGCGACCGGCGAAGTCGATGAAAAACTGGTCAAGGCGCTGCTGGCGCGCAAATAACGGCGGAGGCGTCGTTTCCACGACGCCTCTGCCACACATTCGCCTGTTAACTGATTGAGATGTTTTTTGTTTCGGCGGCGTAGCGCGGTTTGACTTCGCAGCACCTCCGGCGCAAGAACGAATTGGCTTGTCGGTCCAAGATGCCCGCAACGGTTGCATTCGCCGACGGCAGAACTGATCGAGACTGACGGGTGGGCATCTATCTCCCGATCGCGGAAATTTCCGTCAATATCTTCGTCCTGCTGGCCATGGGCGCGGCGGTGGGTTTCCTGTCGGGCATGTTCGGCGTCGGCGGCGGCTTCCTCATCACGCCGCTCTTGATCTTCTACAACATACCCCCGGCGATCGCGGTCGCCACCGGCGCCAACCAGGTCATCGCCTCCTCCGTCTCCGGCGTCCTTTCGCACATGAAGCGCGGTACGCTCGATTTCAAGCTCGGCGGGGTGTTGCTGGCCGGCGGCATTGTCGGCTCCACCGGCGGCATCTACGTCTTCGCCTTCCTGCGCCGCCTCGGCCAGCTCGACCTGTTCATCTCGCTGCTCTACGTCGTGCTGCTCGGCACCGTCGGCGGGCTGATGTTGGTCGAAAGCGTCAATGCGCTACGCGCCACGCGCAGCGGTGCGGCGCCGGTGCTGAAGAAATCCGGCCAGCACAACTGGATCCACCGCTTGCCGCTGAAGATGCGGTTCAGGGCGTCAAAACTGTTCGTCAGCGTCATCCCCGTACTTGGCCTTGGCGCCGGTATCGGCTTCCTGTCGTCGATCATGGGCGTCGGCGGCGGCTTCATCATGGTGCCGGCACTGATCTATCTGCTGAAAGTGCCGACCAACGTCGTCATCGGCACCTCGCTGTTCCAGATCATCTTCACCTCCGCCTATACGACGCTGGTCCACGCCACCACCAACCAGACGGTCGATGTCGTGCTGGCCTTCCTGCTGATGGCGGGCGGCGTCGCCGGTGCGCAGTACGGCGCCAAGGCCGGCCAGAGGCTGCGCGGCGAGCAGCTCAGGGCGTTGCTGGCGCTGCTCGTGCTGGCGGTGGCGATACGATTGGCGATCGATCTGTTCGTCACCCCGCCCAACCTCTATTCGCTGTCTGCCGCGGGCCTCAACTGATGAGGGCTCGCAACACATTCGCAACCGCCATTGTCCTGTCGCTGCTTGCGGCCGCCGTGCCGGCGAAGGCACAGGTCCCGCTGACCGAAGGCATCCAGATCGGGCTCTCCACCGACAACGTCTCGATCACCGCCGGCTTTTCCGGGGCCGACCTGACCATCTTCGGTTCGCTGGAAAACCCGGATCCACTCGTCGCGCGCCAAGGCCGTTACGACGTCATCGTCGTGCTCGAAGGTCCGCCCAAGCCGGTGGTGGTGCGCCGCAAGGACAGGGTGCTCGGCGTCTGGGTCAATCTGGACTCCGAGACCTTCGAAAACGTGCCCGTCTCCTATTCGGTGGCGACGACGCGGCCGCTGCAGGACATCACCGAACCCAACAGCTACAAGCAGCTGTCGCTCGGCGCCTCCAACCTCTATATGCAGCCCGCCGATGCCGGCGACAGCCCGGCGACGATCGAGGAGTTCACGGCGGCACTGCGGGAGCGCAAGTCGGCGACCGGCCTCTACAGCGAGAATGTCGGCGGCGTGCAATTTTTGTCGCAGAACCTTTTCCGCGCCACCGTCAGGCTGGCACCGAATGTGCCAGTTGGAACCCATAAAGCCCGCGCGTTCCTGTTCAAGAGCGGCCTGTTCATCAAGGAAAGCTCGGCCCAGCTCGAAATCCGCAAATCCGGTTTCGAACAGTCGATCTTCCGTGTCGCGCACAATTATTCGTTCCTCTATGGCGTCTTCGCGATATCGCTGGCCATGCTGACTGGCTGGCTTGGAAGGCTGATCTTCCGGCGGGACTAATGCATGTCGCCCAAAAGTGGCCCCGGTTTTGGGAGAACGACATGCATCGAATCAAGACCTGAAGTGCGTCGCGTGAATCCGCTCAAACGCGACGCACTTCAGAACTTTCCCCGAAAAGTGGTTTCCCTTTGCCGAGGCATGCGGTAGACCGCGCTCCCCAGCCAAATGGCAGACACAAACAATTCGGTTCGGCAGAGCAGCCTGTCCCCGGGCAGCGCGCGATTTCTCGGCGCCTGTCGGCTCGCCGACGACAAATACAGGAACTTGTCATGCGACCAGCCTTCGGCGGCATCGACTTCGGGACTTCGAACTCCACCGTTGGCGTGGTCCGCAACGGGCAGCCGCGGCTCGTCGTGCTTGAGGACGGCCAGGTGACGCTACCCAGTGCCGTATTCTTCAACTTCGAGGACAACCGCACCTGCTTTGGCCGCCACGCCATCGCCAACTACACCGACAGCGTCGAAGGCCGGCTGATGCGTTCTCTGAAGAGCGTGCTCGGCAGTTCGCTGGCCCATGAAAAGACCCGCATCAAATCGCGGTCGATCGGCTTCCTGGAGATCGTCGGCATGTTCCTCGGCCATCTCAAGAAGAGGCTGGAAGCAGATGCCGGCGATACGGTCGAGACCGTCGTGCTTGGCCGGCCGGTGCAATTCGTCGATGACGATGCCGAGGCCGACGCGAAGGCGCAAAGCGAACTCGAGAACGCCGCGCGTGCCCAGGGCTTCAAGCACATCGCTTTCCAGTTCGAGCCGATCGCGGCGGCGCTCGACTACGAGCAGAAGGTGACGCGCGAGGAACTGGCGCTGATAATCGATATGGGCGGCGGCACGTCGGACTTCTCGATCGTGCGCGTTTCACCGCAGCGCTCCCGGTCGCTCGACCGCAAGGACGACATCCTGGCCAGCCGGGGCGTCCACATCGGCGGCACGGATTTCGATCGGCAGCTGAGCATCGCCCATGTGATGCCGCAGCTCGGCTATTTGACGCCAACCAAGGACGGCAAGCGCAATCTGCCGGCAAGCTACTTCATCGATCTGGCGACATGGCAGCGCATCAATCTGGTCTACACCGCCAGGGCGATGACGCATCTGCGCCAGATCCGCTACGAGGCCGAGCGCGCCGACCTGGTCGGCCGTTTCATCCACATCGTCGAACACCGCTATGGACACGCGCTGGCGGCACTCGTCGAGAAGGCCAAGATACAGCTGACCGACAGATCGTCCGCAGATGTCGTGGTGAAGCTGCCGGGTGCGGAGTTCGCCGCCGAAATCACGCGCAACGGGCTGGATGCCACGATCGCCAGGGATATCGAGCGTGTCACAGCAACGGTGGCGCAGACCATCCGTGACGCCCAGGTGAAGCCATCCGACATCACCGCGGTGTTCCTGACTGGCGGATCGACCGCGATCCCGCTGGCCAGACGAGAAATCCTGTCGCTGGTGCCGCAGGCGTCCGTCATCGAAGGCGACATGTTCGGCTCGGTCGGACTTGGGCTGGCGCTAGATGCCCAACGGAAGTTCGGCTGATCAGGGTCCATTGATATTCAGGTGATGCCGGCCTGCAAATGGCTGGTACCTGCGCTTCCGGTGCTCACGTACTTTAAGTACGCTCCGCTCCGGTTCTCGGCGTCAGCCATTTTCGACTCGGCCTGACCTGAATCTCAACGGACCCTATCTTGGCGCGGACCCGTTCATCTCCGTACCCAGATGTGCCTTGAGCGCCATCTGGGCCAGGCTTGCCTGGCGATCGCGATGAGTGATCATGGCGAAGTCGCGTTTCGGCAGTTCGAGCGGCACCGATCTCAGACCGCCTTCGGCCACGGCGCGGGCCACGACAAGCTCCGAAATGATGGTGGCGCCGGCTCCTGCCTCGACCGCCTGGCGGATAGCCTCATTACTCGGCAGCACCAGGAATATCTGGAGGTCGGCGAGCGAAATCCCTTCGTGGCGCGCCAGATCCTCCAGCACCTCGCGCGTACCCGAACCACCCTCGCGGATGATCCAGCGCAGACCCTTGATGTCAGGGCGGCCGGGCGCGACTTCGGGGATCTCCGGATGCGCGCTGGCAACCACCAGCATCAGCCTGTCGACGTCGACCTTGGTGCGGCGCAGTATGTCGGACTCGGTGCGGCCTTCGACCAGGCCGAGATCCGCAGCGCCATCGAGGACATTGGCCTCGACCTGCCTGGTGTTGCCGATGGAGACGCTCAGCCTGACGGCCGGATAGGCTTCGTGGAAGGAAGCCAGCCGGCGCGGCAGCCAGTAGCTGGCGATGGTTTGGCTGGCGGCGATCGAGAGGCTGCCGGTGACGGTCTGTGAGACATGCTCCAGCACATTGCGCGCGGCGGCGGCCCGCTCGAGCACGGCCTTGGCCTCCGGCAGGAACCGGTGGCCGGTCTGGGCAAGCTCGATGTTGCGGCCGACGCGGTTGAACAGATGGACGCCGTGCTGTTCTTCAAGCGCCCGGATGGCGGCCGATGCGGCCGACTGCGAAATGCCCAGCAGTTCCGCCGCCTTGGTCATATGGCCGCGCTCTGCGACGGCGACGAAAATCCGCAACTGGTCCAGGGTCATGTCTGCATTAAGAACCAATATCGATCGAATTTACAAGAACAACTGATTAGACAGATCGATAGCTTTATTCTAAGTTTTCGAACGAAGTTAGAAAAAATTCGCCGAGAGATCGCAGAGAACAGAATGATCGGGCGGTTCAGATCCCTGCTTGCGCATTGGACCCGCGGCATAAGACGGCGGCTGGCCGGCGATCGCTACCACCCGGAAGAGCATTACATGCGCGGCCCCGGACCGAAGACGCGGGCCAAATCCATGGGCCGTACAGGCGCCACCGGATCATGATGCAGGGACCGCCGCGCGGCGCGAATTCGGCACCATCGCAACGCCCGCTTGCCGACACGCGAGCGCCTGACGAAGGCGACGGCGTCGACACCTCGCCTGATGTTTCCGACAGCATCGCCAAGACGACCTGCTACATGTGCGCCTGCCGCTGCGGCATCGATGTGCACATCAAGGATGGCAAGGTCCGCTACATCAACGGCAACAAGGACCACCCGGTCAATCGCGGCGTGATCTGCGGCAAGGGCAGCTCCGGCATCATGCAGCACTACAGCCCGGCAAGGCTGAAGAAGCCATTGCTGCGCACCGGCCCTCGCGGCTCCGGCGAATTCCGCGAGATCGAGTGGGAAGAGGCGTTTTCGATCGCCACCGAACGGCTCTCGGCCATCCGCCGGACCGACCCCAAGAAACTGGCCTTCTTCACCGGCCGCGACCAGTCGCAGTCGCTGACCGGCTGGTGGGCGAGCCAGTTCGGCACGCCGAACTTTGCCGCCCATGGCGGCTTCTGCTCGGTCAACATGGCGGCCGGCGGTCTCTACACGATCGGCGGTTCGTTCTGGGAGTTCGGCGAGCCCGACTGGGACAACACCCGGTATTTCATGCTGTTTGGCGTCGCCGAGGATCACGATTCCAACCCGATCAAGATCGGCCTCGGCAAACTCAAGGCGCGCGGCGCCAAGGTCGTCTCGATCAATCCGTGCCGCACCGGCTACAATGCCATCGCAGACGACTGGATCGGCATCCGGCCCGGCACCGATGGGCTGTTCGTGTTCGCCCTCATCCACGAATTGCTCAAGGCGGGCCGCGTCGATCTCGATTACCTGCTGCGCTACACCAATGCCCATGTTCTCGTCGTGCAGGAGCCGGGTGCCGCCGATGACGGGCTGTTCGTGCGCGACGCCGACGGCAATCCCCTGGCGTGGGACAGGGTTGCGAAGACGCCTGTCGGCGCCACCGATGCCAGTGCGAAACCGGCACTGACGGGCAGCTTCACGATCGGCGGGCGCCACTGCGTCTCGGTGTTCCAGCTCATCGCCGACCGCTACCTCGATGAGAGCTATGCGCCGGATGCGGTCGCCGAGCGCTGCGGCATTGCCGCCGATACGATCCGCAGGATCGCCGCCGAACTTGCGCATGTCGCCTTCGAACAGACGATCGAACTGCCGATCGCGTGGATCGATTGGGCCGGGCGCCGGCACGAGACGATCAAGGGGCGGCCTGTTTCGATGCACGCCATGCGCGGCATCTCGGCCCATTCGAACGGCTTTCACACCTGCCGCGCCATCCATCTCCTCCAGGTGTTGCTGGGCACGGTGGATGTTCCCGGCGGCTTCCGTTTCAAGCCGCCCTACCCCCGCTCCGCTCCGCCCGGTCCCAAGCCAGCCGGCAAGACCGTCAAGCCGATGACGCCGCTTGACGGCATGCCGCTCGGTTTCGTCTGTGGGCCGGACGATTTGCTGGTCGATGAGGCCGGCACGCCGCTTCGCATCGACAAGGCCTATTCCTGGGACGCACCGCTGGCGGCACACGGCCTGATGCACACCGTCATCCGCAATGCCTGGGCCGGCGATCCCTACAAGATCGACACGCTGATGATGTACATGTCGAACATGGCGTGGAATTCCTCGATGAACACCGTTGAGACCATTGCCATGCTGACCGACAGCGACGAAGCGGGCAACTACAAGATTCCCTTCATCATCTATTCCGATGCCTATTATTCCGAGACCGTGCCGTTCGCCGACCTGGTGCTGCCGGATACCACCTATCTCGAGCGGCATGATTGCATCAGCCTGCTCGACCGGCCCATCAGCCATGCCGACGGACCGGGCGACGCCATCCGCTATCCCGTCGTCGAGCCGGACCGCGACGTCAGGCCGTTCCAGTCGGTGCTGATCGAACTCGGCGCCCGGCTCGGCATGCCCGGTTTCGTCGATGAGGACGGCACGGCCAAATACCGCGACTACGCCGACTACATCGTCAATCATGAGCGCACGCCCGGCATCGGCCCGCTCGCCGGCTGGCGCGGCAAGGACGGGACCTCGACCGGCAGGGGCGAGGCCAACCCGGACCAGCTGCAGCGCTACATCGACAATGGCGGCTTCTGGCATCACGATTTCGCCGACGACCAGCGCTACTACAAGATGGCCAACCGCTCCTATCTCGACTTCGCCGAGAGCATGGGCTTTATCCCCAAGGCCGAGCCGATCGTCTTCCAGCTCTACTCCGAACCGCTGCAGCGCTTCCGCCTTGCCGCGCGTGGGCATGGCCCTGTCTTGCCACCAAAGGGTGACCGCCAGCGCATCGAGACCTACATGGACCCGCTGCCCTTCTGGCACATGCCCTTCGAGGAAGCGGCCGTCGACCTGGAAGAATATCCGCTGCATGCGCTGACGCAGAGGCCGATGCACATGTACCATTCCTGGGGCTCGCAGAATGCGTGGCTGCGGCAGATCACCAGCCAGAACCGGCTGTTCGTGCATCACCGGACGGCAGCTGGCCTTGGCCTTGTCGATGACGACTGGGTGTGGATCGAAAGCATCAACGGCAGGGTGAAGGGGCAGATCAAGCTGATCGACGGGGTCAACGAAAGCACGGTCTGGACCTGGAACGCCATCGGCAAGCGGCGCGGCAGCTGGGGGCTGAAGGACGACGCGGCCGAGAGCAACCGTGGCTTCCTGCTCAACCATATCATCGGCGACCAGACCTCGGCTGACGCTCAGGGCAAGCGCTATTCGAATTCCGATCCGGTCACCGGCCAGGCGGCTTGGTTCGACCTGCGCGTGCGCATCGTCAAATGCGCAGCCGAAGAAGCCGGCTTCACCGAGCCGCAATTCGAGCGTTTCCGGCAGCCGCCGCATTTCGAACCCTCACCCGACATCCTTCGCTTCGGTGCCGAATTCCGCAGGGCAAGAGAGGCGACCGAATGACCTGTCTGCCAAGCCAAAGCGGCAAGAAGCTCGGCCTCGTCATCGATCTCGACACCTGCGTCGGCTGCCAGGCCTGCGTCACCGCCTGCAAGGAATGGAACACCGGCGGCCACATGGCACCGCTGACCGACATCGACCCCTATGGCGGCCATGTCGACGGCGTCTGGTTCAACCGCGTGCACGCTTACGAGCACACGACCGAGATGGGCGGGCGCACCGTCAATTTTCCGCGTTCCTGCCTGCATTGCGAGACACCGGCCTGCGTCACCGTCTGCCCGACCGGCGCCTCCTACAAGCGGGCCTCGGACGGCATCGTGCTGATCGACGAGGACAAGTGCATCGGCTGCAAATTGTGCAGCTGGGCCTGTCCCTATGGCGCGCGAGAATTCGATACGGACGTCGGGGTGATGAAGAAGTGCACGCTGTGCGTCGACCGCATCTACAATGACAATCTGGCCGAAGAGGACCGCGTACCGGCCTGCGTCGCCGCCTGCCCGACCAGCGCCCGGCATTTCGGCGATCTCGGCGATCCCCTATCGGCGGTTTCGCAACTGGTGGCGGAGCGTGGCGGCGTCGACCTGATGCCTGAGCTCGGCTATCGCCCGACCAACAAATACCTGCCGCCGCGCGCCCACACCACGCGCGCCGCATCGGTGGCAGCACCCGCACTCGAACCGGTGCGGGCCGAAGGCGGTTTCCTCGGCTGGGTCGACCGCATGCTTTCGAACTGACCCATGCATCCAGCCTTCTCCGTCGTCTTCTTCACCACCGCCACCGGCGCCGGCTATGGACTGCTGGCTCTGCTGGGCATGTTCGGAGGCTTCCAGATCATCCCGCCCGATTTCTGGCTGGGCTTCATCGGCATGGGGCTGGCGCTCGGCTTGATCGTAGCCGGACTGTTGTCCTCGACGGGTCATCTCGGCCGCCCCGAACGCGCCTGGCGGGCCTTCTCGCAGTGGCGCAGTTCCTGGCTGTCGCGCGAAGGCGTTGCCTCGGTCATTACTTTTATCCCGGCGGGACTGTTCGGCATCGGCTGGGTGTTTTTCGGCAGCAGCGGCGGTTGGGTGACGGTGGCCGGATTGCTGACGGCCTGTGGTGCCGTCGTCACCGTCTGCACCACAGGCATGATCTACGCGTCGCTGAAGCCGATCGCCCAATGGCACAGCCGCTATACGCTGCCGGCTTATCTGATCTTTTCGGCGATGACCGGCAGCATGCTTCTGAATGCGCTGCTGCAAGGTTTTGCTGTCGGCTCGAAAATTCTTCTGGTGGCTTCCATGCTCCTGACCTTGCTCGGCTGGAGCTGGAAGCTGGCGACCTGGCGCTACAATGACCGGCTGGAAATTCCGACCACCGCCAACACCGCGACCGGGCTGGCCGGCGGCACGGTGCGGTCGCTGGAATGGCCCCACACCGAGGAGAATTATCTACTCAAGGAAATGGGTTTTCGCATTGCACGCAAACACAGCGCGCGGCTGCGCCAGATCGCACAGGGTCTGGCCTTTGCCTTGCCCGCCCTGCTGCTCGCGGCTGCTTTCGCCCTACCCTGGCCCTTCGCAGCGGCGCTGTCGGTGCTCGCCGTGATCGTGCAGTTCGCCGGCATGTTGGTCGAACGCTGGCTGTTTTTCGCCGAAGCGAAGCACACCGTCACGCTCTACTACGGCGGGTAGGGAACGCCAACATGCCCTCGCAATTGCTGGATGTCAGTTAGTGTTGTCGTAAGTTGTGGCTCGGAAGAATGTGTCGTAGTTCTAGGAACGGCATCTTCCGGATTGGCATAGCAGGCGATGATCCTCACTCCCTTCAATTTAGCGTCGCATCTCGCACGAGGGGTTTGCGTTGCAGGCATTTTGGTTTTTGCCTCCCACGATTTAATAGCAGGCGCGCTCGAAGCCGACGCCGCCTTTGAGGCGAAGAATTATACAGAAGCGTACAAAGAATGGACGGCCCTCGCCTTAGGGGGCGATATCACTGCGCAGTTTAATGTCGGATTTCTGTATTCCAGGGGGCTTGGTGTGCCTCTGGATTATTCCAAGGCTGCCGAATGGTGGGATAAGGCGGCGGATCAGGACATGGCAGTGGCCGAGTTGAATCTTGGTCTTTTGTATTCTTGGGGAAAAGGCGTTCAGCAAGACGATGCGAAAGCGGTGGAACTTTGGCGCGGTGCCGCTGTTCAAGGTTTGGTCGAGGCTCAGCAATATCTTGGATACATGTATTTTCTTGGCAAAGGAGTACCCCAAAGCGGTGCCGATGGGGTTCTTTGGTCGACCAAAGCAGCGGAACAAGGCAACGTTGACGCGCAGGTAAACTTGGCCACTGCCTACCTGACCGGCGAGGCCGTGGATAAAAACGACAAGCTGGCCTTTTATTGGTACGAGAAGGCCGCGCAGCAAAATAACGGCAAAGCGTAGTTCAACTTGGGCGTGATGTACTTGAAAGGCGTTGGTGTCGAGAAGAATATCGAGCTTGCTGTCCAATGGCTGAAACGCTCCGCAGCGCAAGGGCATAATGGTGCGGAAGAGGCGCTCGACCGCATACAGGCAGCATTGAAGAAAACTTGAATTCCATCAAGACTAAGCGGCGACCTCAGCCCGGCCGCAGCATCGAGCCGGAAATGGCAAAGATGCGTTGGGCGCCCAGCATATAAGCCATCAGCGTGTCCAGCCGGAACAGCCCGGCATAGGCGCGGTCGAGCACGTTGAGCGAGCCGGTATAGGCGCCAAAGGCCGGCATGATCATGCGGCCGCCATCGCCGGCAAAGCAGCGGCGCCGCACCGAGCGGCCCTGCTGCACGATGCGGGCGCAGGGATGCAGATGGCCCGCTATTTCGCCTTCGACACGCTGCTTCGACGGCTCATGCCGGAACAGCAGGGAGCCTATAGCAAGTTCACGCACCGTTTCGCCGGGCAGATCGGCTGGAGCTTCCGGATCATGATTGCCGGCAACCCAGAACCATTGCCGGCCTGATATCAGCGCTTCCAGCCGCTCGCGGAAGCTTGCATGCATGCGCTGGGCGCCGCCGCCATCGTGAAAGCTGTCGCCCAGGCTGATGACGATCGAAGGCTGGTAGTCTGATATCACCGCCTGAAGCCGCAGCAAGGTCGCACCGGTGTCGTAGGGCGGGATCAACGTGCCGCGCCGTGCCAGCGACGAACCCTTTTCCAGATGCAGATCGGACACGGCCAGAAGCCGCAGATCCGGAAAATAGAGCACGCCGCGCGGGTCGCAGACAGCGCGCTCGCCGGCGATGCCGACGAGATCGGCCTCGGCGATCAGCGATATGCGCGCCAGCGAAAATTTCATTCCACACTCATTCCCGGCCCCATGGCCTCCTCGACCAATGTCGCCGCATCCATCAAAAGCGTTTCATCGGCTTCGCCATGGACCGGCATCTTGCCGATCTCGAGCATGATCGGCACGGCGAGCGGCGATATCTGTTCGAGTGCCTTATGCACGATTCGACCCTGGATGCGCGAGAGCATGTCGGCAAGTCTGCTGACATCGAGCAGACCGGTCGCTGCGTCGGCGCGTGTTGCCTGCAGCAGAATGTGGTCCGGTTCATGGCTGCGCAGCACATCGTAGATCAGGTCGGTCGAGACCGTGACCTGGCGACCACTCTTTTCTTGGCCCGGATGGCGTTTCTCGATCAACCCCGAAATCAGCGCGCAATTGCGGAAAGTGCGTTTGAGAAGCCAGCTGTCGGCCAGCCAGGCTTCGAGGTCGTCTCCAAGCATGTCCTGGTCGAAAAGCGCGCCAAGCGAAGGCTTCCTGGCTTTGAACATCGCGCCCATGTCGCCCAGTGACCATATCGCCAAAGCATAATCGGTGGCGACGAAGCCGAGCGGCCTGGCTCCTGCTCTGTCAAGGCGGCGGGTGAGCAGCATGCCGAGCGTCTGGTGCGCCAGCCTGCCCTCGAACGGGTAAGCCACCAGATAGTGGCGGTTGCCTCGTGGAAAGGTCTCGATCAGCAGGTCGTCGCGTTTGGGAAGCACCGATTTGTCGGCCTGGTATCGCAGCCAGTCGGCGACCTGCTCGGGCAGCTTCTTCCATCGCTGCGGGTCGTCCAGCATGATGCGGACCTGTTCGGCGAGATAGGTCGAAAGCGGGAACTTGCCGCCGCCATAGTAAGGCACCTTGGCATCGCTGCCGGGCGCGTTCGACACGAAGCATTCATTCTCGCGGATGCCTTCGAAGCGCAGAACCTTGCCGGCGAACATGAAGGTGTCGCCATGCGTCAACGTTTCGAGGAAGGCCTCCTCGATCTTGCCGAGAACCCGGCCGCCGCGCGAAGCCGCACCTTTGCCGCCGGCCTTGATATAGCGCACATTCAGCGCCGGAACCTCGATGATGGTGCCGACATTCAGCCTGTATTGCTGGGCGACGCGCGGATTGGACACCCGCCAGAATCCATCCTTGTTCAGGCGTATGCGGGCGTAGCGCTCGTAATTCTTGAGCGCATAGCCGCCGGTGGCGACAAAATCGATGACGCGGTCGAAAGTCGGCCGGTCGAGGCTGACATAGGGTGCTGCCGTTCGCACTTCCTCGAACAGATCATCGGCACGGAACGGCGCGCCGCAGGCGCAGCCGAGTACATGTTGCGCCAGCACGTCGAGACCGCCATCGATCAAGGGAGGCGTGTCCTGCGCGCCGAGATAGTTGGCGTCGAGGGCGGCCCGGCATTCCAGCACCTCAAAGCGGTTGGCCGGGATGAGGATCGCCTTGGACGGCTCGTCCATGCGGTGGTTGGCGCGGCCGATGCGTTGCGCCAGCCGGCTCGCCCCCTTTGGTGCGCCGACATGCACGACCAGATCGACATCGCCCCAGTCGATGCCGAGGTCGAGCGTCGAGGTGGCGACGATGGCGCGCAGTGCGTTTTCCCCCATCGCCTTTTCGACGCGCCGGCGCTGGGCGACGTCGAGCGAACCGTGATGCAGCGCGATCGGCAACGTATCCTCGTTGACCCGCCACAATTCCTGGAACAGCAGCTCCGCCTGGCTGCGCGTGTTGACGAACAACAGGGTCGTCTTGTGGCGCTTGATCTCTCGGTAGATCTCAGGCGTGGCGTAGCGCGCCGAATGTCCCGCCCATGGCACCCGCTCTTCGGAATCGAGGATAGAAATCTCCGGTTTCGCGCCCCCGGTGACGACGATCAGTTCCGCCATGTCATGGTCTGTCGAACCCTTGGGCGGATTCTGGCTGACCAGCCAGCGCCGCAACTCGTCCGGCTCGGCCACCGTCGCCGACAGCCCGATGGTTTGCAGACCAGGGACAAAGCTGCGCAACCGCGCCAGACCGAGCGCCAGCAGATGTCCGCGTTTCGACGTCACCAGCGAATGCAGTTCGTCGAGCACGACGTAGCGCAGATCCTCGAAGAAACGTTTAGCATCGCCGGCCGCAATCAGTAGCGCCAGTTGCTCGGGCGTGGTCAGCAGGATGTCGGGCGGCACCAGCTTCTGGCGCTGGCGCTTGTGGGCGGGGGTGTCGCCGGTGCGCGTTTCGATGGTGACAGGCAGGCCGATCTCTTCCACCGGCTTGCCGAGATTGCGCTCAATATCGACGGCAAGCGCCTTCAGCGGTGAGATGTAGAGCGTGTGGATACCGCGACGCGCCTGGCCCGGCTTTCTCTTGGGCCTGTTGGCCAGTTCGGTCAGCGAAGGCAGGAATCCGGCCAGCGTCTTGCCGGCACCGGTCGGCGCAATCAGCAGGACTGATTGCCCGGCCTGGGCTTTCGCCAGAAGTTCGATCTGATGGGCGCGCGGCGACCAGCCTTTCTCACCAAACCATCTGATGAATGGTTCGGGCAGGGCCACGGCGGCATTCTGTTCGGCAAGGCGCGGCTGCTCTGTCACCCGCCAGAGGTAGCGCGACGGCGGCTAATCGCCAAGAAGAATCGGAACAAAAGGGGATCGTTCTTCCCTAAGGCCGCCGAAACCCTGTCGGGCTGCCATAGAGATAGCCGATGCGCGCGACGGCGTCTTTCAATCCCTCGTGCGACACCAGCATGGTGTGGCCATTGGCGTGGATCATCGTGTCGGCATCCGTCATGACGGCGACATGGCCCTTCCAGAACACCAGATCGCCGCGTCGCAAGCCTGAGAAATCAGGTCCCGGTTCGAGCGGCTCGCCAAGTGTCGCCGCCTGCATGTCCGAATCGCGCAGCACGTCGCTGCCGGCCATGCGCATCGCCAGTTGCACTAGGCCCGAACAGTCGATGCCGAACCCGGAAGTGCCACCCCAGAGATAGGGCGTGCCGAGAAACGCCTCGGCAACCGCGACATAGTCGGAGCCAGCTTCACTGAGCGGCCGCAGGTGACCTGCGATCAGCGCCTCGCCGGAAGGCAGGACCGCATAATGCGTACCGCGCGTCTCGGCGGCCTCCGTCACTGTCACCGTCGATCCCATCGACAATTGTCCGGCGATCGGAAAGCGCAGATCCGGCCCGGGGTAAAGGAAGGTGCGCGGCACGCAGACGATGTGAGTGGCCGCGTGATCCCGGCCCCCGAGCATCGTGTCGGCGACATAGCCGACATAGCCGTCGCGTTCGGCCTGGACCCAGGCCCAGCCTTCAGCGACATCGAAGACCAGGACATCGTCGCCGAACAGCGCTTGCGTGTTGACGCCGGCATCAGGCCGCGGCGCCTTGCGCATATCGGCCACTGACGCGATGACCCGCGCCGGCCGGCCGGCGACGAAGCGGTCGGCGGCGACCTCGCCCTTCAGCCTTGCATCGGCGAGATCGGAGCGAAAAGCGTGAAGGCGGGCATCCCTGGCGGTCAAATCGAGCACTCTGTTGAAAAGGTAATTCGCTCACATCGGCAGTTCGAGCGCCTTGGCGATGATACCATCGCCGAAGCGCTCGACAAAGAGCGCGCCCTCGACCGTGCGCCTGATCAGAACATTGCGCTTGTCGAGTTCGTCGCGATGGCGCGAGACGAGTTTCAAAGCGCCCATCGTGTCGAGCGCGCGGGTGATCACGGGCTTGGTGACATTGAGGCGCGCGGCGAGCCCGCGCACGGTGTGCGGCGGCGGATCGAGATAGATGGTGAACAGGATTGCCGTCTGGCGCATGGTCAGATCGGGCGCGTCGTCGCGCACCTGCGACAGCATCACCTGCTGCCACAGTCGCAAGGCCTGGCTCGGGCGCATCGCAATCGACATCGCGCCAGCATGACGGCAAATTGTTTCGGTTCCGTTTCAGTCAAAGCGATTGCCGTCTCTCGCCTGCAACCGTCAGCCGTAGCGTTTCGCGATGATCCGCTCCAGCGCGCGGATGCCTTGTGCCTCACCGCCGGCGGGGCCATGCGGACGGTCAGCCGGGTTCCAGGCGAAGATGTCGAAATGCGCCCAGCCCGCGGTTTTTTCGACGAAGCGCTTGAGGAACAGCGCCGCGGTGATCGAGCCGGCGAAACCATCCGGGGTGACATTGTTGATGTCGGCGATCTTCGACGACAATTTTGCATCGTATGGCTGCCACAGCGGCATGCGCCACAGCGGATCCTCGACCGCGACGGAAGCCGCCGCAAGATCGGATGCCAGCATTTCGTCGCCGGTGTAGAACGGCGGCAGATCGGGGCCGAGCGCGACACGGGCAGCCCCGGTCAGCGTCGCCATGTCGATCAGAAGCTGCGGCTCCTCCTCGTCGGCCAGCGCCAGCGCGTCGGCCAGCACCAGCCGCCCCTCGGCATCCGTGTTGCCGATCTCGACAGTGATGCCCTTGCGGCTCGCAAGCACGTCCCCGGGCCGGAAGGCGTTGCCGGCAATCGAATTTTCGACCGCGGGAATGAGCACGCGCAGCCGCACATTCAGCCCGGCAGCCATGATCATCGAGGCAAGGCCAAGGACATTGGCGGCACCGCCCATGTCCTTTTTCATCAGCAGCATGCCGGACGATGGCTTGATGTCGAGACCGCCCGTGTCGAAGCAGACGCCCTTGCCGACCAGCGTTACCTTCGGCGCCCCTTGCTGCCCCCACTGCATATCGATCAGGCGCGGCGCGCCGGCCGACGCACGGCCGACAGCATGGATCATCGGGAAATTCCGGTCGAGGAGATCGTCACCCTTGACCACCGAGACTTCGGCCTTGTGCCTGGCAGCCAGGGTCCGCACCGCCTCCTCCAAATCTTCCGGGCCCATATCGCTGGTCGGCGTGTTGACCAGATCGCGTGTCAGGAAGACGCCATCGGCAATGCGGCGAACGCGCCCGGCATCGACGCCTGCCGGCAGGCCGAAGCGCAGCGCCCTGCCTGACTTCTTGCCGTAACGGGTGAAGACATAGCCGCCGAGCACCAGTGCGGTGGCCGCGAGTTCGGGCTCGACCGGCGCCGAGGCGAAATGCCAGTCGCCTTCCGGCAAGGCCTTCGACAGTGCGCCGAGGGCGAGCGCGCCCTCGCCATCGCCGACGCCGAACAAGGCGCCGCCGAGCGCCCCGTTTTCGCCGGGCACGACCAGCGTCCTGCCTGCCTCGCCGGAAAAGCCGTTGGCCCTGGCCCAGGCGACAGCGGCCGGCGCAAGGCCGGCCGCGTCCAGACCGTCCCTGGCGATCAGATGGACCGGCAGCGCGCCCGGCAATGTCTTCCCGACGAGTTCGACAGGCATGCGATGTTCTCCGTGTGAGTCGCCATTCTTAACCGTCCGTTAGGGTTAACAGAATATTTCTGCGGGAGGGAAGACGGCCACGCAATGGCCGCGCATGAATGGAGGCTTAGGTGGCCATGCCGACCAACCGCAGGATCGATGCCAGGGGAAAACGGCTCATCATCACGGCCCTTGTGCTGGCGCTGGCGGCGGGCGTCGCCGGTTGCGGAACCGACAAGCTCTCCACCGGCTCTATCGCACGCACCGGCGGCAAACCGCTGGAAAGCATGTCGGCCGGGGAACTGCACAATGCCACCGGCGCACTCGGCCAATCCTACGCGAAGAACCCCAACGACAAGCGGATCGCGACGAATTATGCGGCGGCATTGCAGATGGATGGCGACGCCGATCAGTCGCTCGCCGTGATGCGCAAGCTCGCCATCGCTTTCCCCAAGGATCGTGACGTGCTTGCCTCCTATGGCAAGGCGCTGGCCGCCAATGGCCAGTTCGAGGCGGCGCTCGACGCCGTGCGCCGCGCTCAAACACCGGAATATCCCGACTGGAAGCTGGTGTCGGCCGAAGCGGCCATTCTCGACCAGACTGGCCAGAAGGACGATGCACGCCAGCTTTACCGCAAGGCGCTCGACCTCAAGCCGAACGAGCCTTCCGTGCTCTCCAATCTTGGCATGTCGTATGTGCTGGAAGGTGACCTGCGCACCGCCGAAACCTATATGCGCTCGGCCGCGCAGCAGCCGAATGCGGACAGCCGCGTCCGCCAGAACCTGGCACTGGTCGTCGGCCTGCAAGGCCGGTTCGACGAGGCCGAGAAGATCGCCTCGCAGGAGCTCTCGCCCGAACAGGCGCAGGCAAACGTCGCCTATCTCAGGCAGATGTTGGCCCAGCAGAATGCCTGGAGCCAGCTCAAGGACCAGGACAAGCCGAAATCCGCGACCAACTGAGACCACAATCCCGATGCCCAACGAAGAAGCCGCGCTGCATGCGCGGCTTCTTCGTTTGAGGGAATGCAGGAATTTACCTCGCCGCTACTGGGCGTTTGTTGCCGGCGCCGCATGATCGCCGAAGATACCGCGTTGGCTGACCTGAATGCCGGCGGGACCCAAAATGATGGCGAAGAGCACCGGCAGGAAAAACAGGATCATCGGCACGGTAAGTTTTGGCGGCAGGGCGGCCGCCTTCTTCTCGGCCGCATTCATGCGCATGTCGCGGCTTTCGGCGGCAAGCACGCGCAGTGCATGCGCCACCGGCGTGCCGTAACGCTCGGCCTGGACGAGCGCCTGCGACACCGACTTGACCGAATCCAGGCCGGTGCGGCTTGCCAGGTTCTCGTAGGCCTGCTTGCGCTCCGGCAGATAGGAAAGCTCGGCGTTGGTGAGGATGAATTCTTCCGCCAGCGCCACCGATTGCGCACCGATCTCGTCGGCGACCTTGCGCAGTGCCGCTTCCACCGACATGCCCGATTCGACGCAGATCAGCATCAGATCGAGCCCATCCGGCCATGCCATCTGGATCGACTGCTTGCGCTTGGTGGCGCGGTTGTTGACGTAGATGACCGGTGCGTAGAAGCCGCCGTAAGCAACGAGGACGCAGACGAACAGCCTGATGACCAGTGGCTTGTCGGGCAGCCCTCCGAGCACGAAGATGTAGATTGCGGCCAGCGCGAAACCGACAAAAGGAAGCACGAGACGGAAGAAAAGGAACCGCGTCAGCGGATTCTGTCCACGAAAACCGGCCACCTTGAGTTTCTGCAATGTGCTCTCATCGGCGAGCGCGCGTCTCAGATCCAGCCGGTCGACAATGTTGCGCATGCCGATCGACTGTTCCTCGCGCAAGCCCTTGCGACGGCGGTCGGCCTCGACCGCAAGCCGGGCGCGCTGTTGCGCACGCAGTTCGTCGCGTTCCAGCGCAACGGATTTCATGCGTGACTTGAGCTGGTTTCCGCCAAACGCCGGCAGCAAGGTGAGGACGGTCGCAAACACCGCTATCGCGACCAGCATCGCGATCAGGAAGCTCGGATCCGTCAGGGTCTTGATGACTTGCTCGGTCATGCCAGCATCCTAGACTTCGAAGTTCATCATCTTGCGCATCACCAGGATGCCGATCGACATCCAGACCGCAGAGCAACCAAGGATCAGGTTTCCGACGCTGGTGTTGAAGAGCGGCATCAGGTAGGCCGGGCTCGACAGGTAGACGAGAAAGGCGACGATGAAGGGCAGCGCACCGATGATCGCGGCGGACGCCTTCGCTTCCATCGACAGCGCCGCGACCTTGGCTTTCATCTTCTTGCGATCGCGAAGCACGCGCGAAAGATTGCCCAGCGCCTCGGAGAGATTGCCGCCGGCCTGCGATTGAATCTGGATAACGATGCCGAAGAAGCTTGCCTCGGTGCAAGGCATGGTTTCGGGCATGCGCAAGGTCGCGTCGGGGATAGAGAGGCCCATCTGCTGTGAATCGACGATGCGGCGAAACTCGGTCTTCACGGGTTCGGGCGATTCGTTGGCGATCAAGCGCACGGCGTCGTTCAGCGGCAGGCCGGATTTGACCGCGCGCACGATGATGTCGAGCGCGTTTGGAAATTCGTTGAGGAATGCCTTGACCCGGCGGGCGCGACGAAACGTGACGAACCAGCGCGGCAGGCCCAGCCCCCCGGCCAACAGCACGCCCGGCAAGGCGATCAGCGGGGCTCCGGCCACAAAGGCGACCATCGTCAAAACGATGCCGCATATTGCGGAATATATATAGAAACGCTCGATGGTGGTCTTGAGGCCGGCCTGACGAAGCTGGGCTTTCAGCGGCGGTTTCTTGACGCGGCTGTCCTTGGTTTTCTGCTTGGCGTCGAGTTCGTTGAGAGAATCCTGAACCGATTTGCGCCGCTTGGTGGCTTCCGCCACGCGGTCGCGCGAGGCCTTGACGACGGAGCGATCCGTCTCGGCGGTCCTGATCGTTTCGAGCCGCTTGCCGGCCTGTTTCTCGTTGCTGATCCGGGTGAACAGAAATGCATAGGCGACGGCGCCGGCGCTGAAGCCGGCGAGCACGACAAACGCCAGTACTGTGCCGTCAATTCCAAACATTGGCCCGAACCCTTACACCCCAGCATACGTCAGTCAGCGCGTTTCTCCATCGCCTCGAGCGCAATGGCGAGACGCTGCTCCTCGCCGTAATAGCGTGCACGCTCCCAGAAATGCGGACGGCCGATGCCGGTCGATACGTGCTCACCCAGCAGCCGGCCGTTGGCGTCCTCGCCCTTGATGTTGTAGAGGACGATGTCCTGCGTGATGATGACGTCGCCTTCCATCCCGATCACCTCGGTGATGTGGGTGATGCGGCGCGATCCGTCGCGCAAGCGCGCCGCCTGGATGATCACGTCGATGGAGCCGACGACGATTTCGCGCACTGTCTTTTGCGGCAGCGAATAACCGCCCATGGCAATCATGGATTCGATACGGTTCAGGCATTCGCGCGGGCTGTTCGAGTGGATCGTGCCCATCGAGCCGTCATGGCCGGTGTTCATCGCCTGCAGCAGATCGAACACTTCGGGTCCACGCACTTCGCCGACGATGATGCGCTCGGGCCGCATGCGCAGACAGTTCTTGACCAGGTCACGCATCGTCACCTCACCCTCGCCCTCCAGATTGGGCGGGCGGGTTTCGAGGCGTACCACATGCGGCTGCTGCAATTGCAGCTCGGCCGAGTCTTCGCAGGTGATGACGCGCTCCTCGCGGTCGATATAGTTGGTCAAGCAATTGAGCAGCGTCGTCTTGCCCGAACCGGTGCCGCCCGAGATCACGATGTTGCAGCGAACACGGCTGATGATCTTGAGGACTTCGGCGCCCTGCGGCGAGATGGCGCCGAACTTGACCAATTGATCGAGCGTCAGCTTGTCCTTCTTGAATTTGCGGATGGTGAGCGTGGCGCCATCGATGGAGAGTGGCGGCGCGATGACGTTGACGCGGGAGCCGTCGGGAAGGCGCGCGTCGCAGATCGGGCTGGATTCGTCGACGCGGCGGCCAACCTGGCTGACGATGCGCTGGCAGATGTTGAGGAGCTGCTGGTTGTCACGAAAGCGGATGCCGGTCTGTTCGACCTTGCCGTTGACTTCGATGTAGACGTTCCTGGAGCCGTTGACCATGATGTCTGCGATGTCGTCGCGGGCGAGCAGCGGCTCGAGCGGCCCATAACCGAGCACGTCGTTGCAGATGTCCTCGAGCAGCTCTTCCTGCTCGGCGATCGTCATTGCGAAGTTCTTGATCGCGATGATGTCGTTGACGATATCGCGGATTTCCTCGCGCGCGCTTTCAGGATCAAGCTTGGAAAGCTGCGACAGATCGATGGTGTCGATGAGCGCGGAGAAGACCTGGCTCTTGGTATCGTAATAAGTTTCGCTCTTTTCGCGCTGTGCCCGCTTCGGCTCAGGCGCCAATGGCGGTGCCTCGACCGCACGGCGCGCCGGCGGTGCGACAGGCGCGCTTGGCGCCGCCGCGGGCCGGGTCAGAACCGCCGTGTCCATGGAACCTGCAGCCGGCGGCGCAACGGGCGCCGGTGCTGGCTGGCGAAATTCCGGCGTGAACCGGTTGCCGTCGTCGCTGCCTCTTTTACCAAACATGATCGACTACCGATTCCACTGCTGAAGCGTCACTTCTTGTTGCGCGAGAGCTTGCCGAGCAGGCTGCCGAGCCCGGCCTTCTTCTTGATCTTGATTTCGCTGCGCCCGGTCAGCACATGCGCCATTTCGTTGATCATCGCGACGACCGGGTTCTTGGCATCCATTTCGCCAAGCATGCGTCCGTTGTTGGCGGCATTGCCGAACAGCAACGGATCAAAAGCAATGACCGACATTGGCGACAAGCCGAGCGGCTCGGCGAAGTCGGACGGCGAAATCTCCGGGCGCTTCGGCACGCCGGCCTGGTTGATGATCAGCTTGGGCGGCGGATCATTGGGACGAAGCCGCTTGAGCATATCGACGAGGTTCTTGGTGTTGCGCAGATTGGCAAGTTCCGGTGTCGCGGTGATGACGATCTCGTCGGCCTTGACCAGGGTGTTCTTGGTCCAGCCCGTCCAGGCATGGGGGACGTCTAGCACCAGAAGCGGCACGCTGCGCTGGGCGGTGTCGATGAGCTGAACGAAGGCCTCGGGATCGAAATCATAGACCCGTTCGAGCGTCGAAGGTGCTGCCAGCAGCGACAGATGCTCGGCGCACTGGGTCAGCAGCCGGTCGAGATAGACTTCATCGATGCGTTCCGGTGAAAACACCGCCTCGGCGATGCCTTGCGCCGGATCCTGGTCGAAATTCATGTTGGCGGTGCCGAAAGCCAGATCGAGATCGG
The DNA here is from genome assembly GCF_040322475.1 of Mesorhizobium sp. M0140. Lineage (NCBI taxonomy): Bacteria > Pseudomonadati > Pseudomonadota > Alphaproteobacteria > Hyphomicrobiales > Phyllobacteriaceae > Mesorhizobium > Mesorhizobium sp. M0140. The sequence continues at coordinate 41,414 of NZ_JAMYTM010000005.1, forward strand.
CGACGACCACTTCGGATTTGAACAGGGAGGACATCGCCCAAGCCACATTGTGGGCGATCGTCGAGGAGCCGACACCGCCCTTGGCGCCGACGAAGGCGATCGAGCGGCCGAGCGGCTCGGCTTCCGGATCGATAAAAATCGACGACACCACGCTGACGATGTCGGCCATCGAGACCGGCGCGATCACATATTCGGAAATGCCGTTGCGGATGAGCTCGCGGTAAAGGCCGACATCATTGTAGTGGCCGATCACCACCACCTTCGACGTCGGATCGCAATATTCCGAAAGCTGGGCGAGTTGTTCCAGCAATTGCTTGGGCTCGCTGCGCGATTCCAGCAGGATCAGGTTGGGCGTCGGCGCCGATTGGTAGAATTCGATGGCGGTGGGGACGCCGCCCATATGGACCTTGAGATGCGCCTTCGTCATGCGGCGGTCCTCGCCGGCGCGCTCGACCGGGTTGGCGACACCCTCGGTCTCGCAGAATGCCTGGATCGAGATGCGCGGGATCGGCCGCAACGCCTGCATCGCGGCGATGTCCTGCTGCGAGGTATCGCTGCCATCCACCGGGGCGTCGTAGGCAAGGTTGCTCATCGTCATGCTCTTTCCCGTGGCCTGTTCTATCCGAGACTGGCGGCTTAGTAGTCTACTTCCGAATTGCCCAGGAACTCATCCGAAATGCCTCTTGCACGGTAGACATCGATCACCGCGCCGCGATTTTCAGCATCGATTGTGGACGGCTTGCGCGGGCCGAGCAGATCGGCCGGGTTGGCCATCTGGGCGGCAAGATTGTTCTGATAGGAGCAGCCGAAGTCGGCATAGTGCTTATTCTCCGACGTATCGACGAGGTCGGCTGGCCAGCGTCCGCATTTGTCGGTCTGCGCCCTCACCGCAACATAAGCGACGCGGACCGGCGAGGATATCTCGCTCGAGGCGGCCTGGTAAGAGGTGACGACAAGCCGGTTGCGCTTGACGCCGCTGGCGATCGCGAGCCGGGCGAAATCACGGGCCGCCGCGGTCGCGGCGACCTCGTTGGCCGATCCGCTCGGGACCTGGATCGTCAGCGTCGGGGCGGCACTTCTGTCATAGCCATCGAGGAAGCCAAGAAGTGTATCGCGCTGAGAGCCGGTCATGCCGCGGTCACCGGCACCAACCGGGAGGTCGATCTTTTGATTCTTCTCGGCGATCACGATCGGATGGTTGGTGCGGTAATCGTCCGGAATGGCGCCGACCGTGATGCTGTCGCGCTGGGCGCAGCCGGCCAGCAGAGCCGCCACCGCAACCGCCAGGACAGGAACGGCTCCCCGGCAGACCCGCGAGCGGCCAAAGCGCATCGCTGCCGCGATGGTGCTTGCCTTCAATGCTGACTGAGACATGTCCGCTTCCCCGCTCACTTGTAGATGAAGCCGACAACGCCGTGGTAGCGGCCGTTGGGCTTGTCTGTCTGCATGGTGCCGTAGACGCGATTGACGCGGCCAAGGAACATGCCGGCGCCATCGCTGGCGGCGTTGAAATTGTCGTCCGGCTTGGCAAGGTCGTTGCGTGCTACCGGCTTCACCAGATAGGGCGTGATGATGATCACGAGCTCGGTCTCGTTGCGCACGAAGTCCCTGCTGCGGAAGAGCGCGCCGAGCACCGGTATCTTTGTCAGTCCGGGCAACCCATTGACGGCTTGCCTGACATCGTCGCGAACCAGGCCGGCGATCATCATGGAGCCGCCTGAGGGCAGTTCCACCGTCGTATCGGCAAGACGCTTGCGCAGCGACAGGGCATTCATTCCGGGACTGGTCACGCCCGAGGAGAGCGATACGGATCCCTCGGTTGTCGGCTCGGAAACCGACGTCCTGACCTTCAGGCTTATGCGGCCGGGAGACAACACCACCGGCTGGAATTCCAGGCCGATGCCGTACTCGATCTTGTCGAGGGTGTAGGTTTTCAGGCCAGTCTGGTTGTCGGAGGATACGTTCTGGGAGACGCTGCTCACCATATTGTATTCACCGCCGACCTTGAAGGTCGCCTTCTCGCCTGATACGGCGGTCAGGGTCGGCTCGGCCAAGGTCTTCATGACCCCGGACTGCTCCATGGCGTTGATATAGGCCTGCAGCCCCGACGCGCCGATCTGGAAGCCCGAATTCGACAGCTGCTTGCCAAGGCCGGTGAAGTTGTCGCTGATCGAGCCGTAGCTGATGCCGTTGCTGCCACCGCTGCCGACCATGTTGACGCCAAGTTGCTTCATCACCGAACGGCTGACTTCGGCGACCGTGACCTTCAGCGTGACCTGGTCGTCGCCAATGATCTGCAGCAGGTTGACGATCTTGCTGGTGCGGCGCTCCTGGTCCGGGTTGTTGATGTCGACACCGCTCTGGGCCGAACCGCCGGCCGCCGTCTGCGAATATTGTCCCGTCGTCGCTTCACCACCCGAAACGAAGATCGTCGCCAGGTCGACCGCGCGTTTTGCGTCCAGCGGCGTGTCGACCGTTCCGGTCAGGACGACGTTGTCGTTGAGCAGTTCCACCTTGATGGTGGACGTCGGCAGGAAGCGCCTGATATAATCCTCAAGGCCGGCAACATCGCGTTCGACAGCCAGGTCCAGGCTGACGATCTGCTCGCCATTCGGGCCGAAGACAAAAATGTTCGTCTCGCCGACCGCCTTGCCGAACAGATAGATGCGCCGCGCGGTGCGGGTCACCGCATCGGCAACTGCCGGGTTGGCAACGAGAATGTCGTAGGCATCGCTCGGCAGGTCGATGACCACAGACTTGTTGAGGCCGAGCTTGACGCGCTGGGTGGCCGTCGATGCCGTGACCTGCGCGTTCTTTGCCTCGACGACGCTGCCTTGCAAATTCGATCCGACGAGCAGCAGGCCGAACGCCGCGGCTACAATTGCCGGCAGTTTACCGCTTAGCCTCATTTCCTTGCTCCCACTTCGGAAACTTCGCCCGACTTGATCAGCCTCACCGTTCCCCTGCGGCCATTGCCGGAAACGAGATAGTCGGCCTCACCCAGATTCTTTTCCTGCGTGTCCGCGACTGCCCGCAGCGCCAGGGTCAGGCGATCCGCCATCTGTTGGGCGACGGTGATGATCTCCGCCTGCTTGGGCGTCAGTTCCAGCGTTGCAGTCTGACCTACCCTGGTCTTCTTGCCTTCCTCGTCCTCCTGAATGGTCTGGTCGATGGCCAGGACGCGGATGTTCTTGAGGATGGTCTCGGTGTTGAAGCCGGCGGCGCCGCTGGCGGCATCGGCCCTGCGGGTCATGATGACGTCGACGAAATCGTTGGGAAGAATGAAGCCGCCGGCCGACGTATCGGCCGAGATGGCCGTGGCGACCGCCCGCATGCCGGAAGGCAGGATCGACGACATGAAGCTCTGCCCCTCGCCGATCAGCTTGGACCGCCGCAGCGGTTCTCCGGCATACATCGCCACACGGGCAACGGAACTCTTCAGCTTGTCCAGTGCCTCGGGCTCGGCGGTGCGGGTGATGATATTCGCGTTGACGCCGTCGGCGGGCCAGGATTGCCAGGCGATGTTGTTTTGGATCGGGCTGCCCATCGGAACGTCGCCTGAAAGCACAAGCACATCCTGGAGTGCCACTGCCGGGGCCTGGGGACCGGAATCGACGACGACCTGGGGCGGCGGTGCCACCATGTTCTTCGCGACATAGCCAGCGCCACCCGCCGCAGCCACCGCCACGCTCAGAATTATCAATCGCGATGCTGGCATTTGTCCGAACCCTTGCCCTGGCAAACCACGTAGCCAAGCCGGACTTTGCAGCGGCAATCGTCAAAACAAGGTTAATGTAATGCTTACGATCGTGATTAATTTAAGGTTTACATAAATTAGCCGGAATGTGGTCTGGACGGCCAAAATGGCCGGGCCGGCCCTGTTGAGAACGGGGTTTCGGCAATGCTGACAGACAATAAAAATAAGATCGTGCTCAAGCCGCCAGCCTGGCAAGCGCCCATACCATCAAAGGCGAATCCGGATAGGTCAGCAACCCGCCAAGGCCGAGCGCGACGCCATAGGGGACACCTTTTGCCTCGTCGGCGAAATGGCGCAGAAACGGATTTTGGCCGGTAACGGCCGCAAGCAGCGACTTCCGGTAGAGGATGATGGCGAGCGTCAGCAGGCCGCCGATGATTGTCGAGGCGACAAAATATTCGACGAGATTGATATTGAGGCCCATCCACATCGCGCTGGCGGCCAGAAGCTTGGCGTCGCCGCCGCCCATGCCGCCCATTGCAAACAGGCCGAACGTCACAGCCAGGACCAGGGCGCCGGCGGCGAAATGTCCGCCATAGACCGCCCAGTCCATACCCGTCAGCGGCGCGACCAGCGCGAAAACGACGACGAGCAGCACCGGCACGCGATTGGCGATCGTCATCGACAGCATGTCGGAGATCGCGGCAAACAGCATGCAGAACGGAAAGACGACGAAGATCAGGGCTTCAAGCATCGGCGCTATGCCTATTGTCCGATTTCACGGGGCTCAATCTAAGTATGTTCGATTAACGATTGATGAGGCCAGGAACGAAAAGACGACCTATACTGGCGGCGGCATAGAAAAAGGGCCACCACGTGGCGGCCCTTTTCCAGAACGCAATCCAAATGCTCGGCGATAAGGCCGATCAGCTGCCGCTCGGCGTGCCGTTCAAGGTGGTTCCGATGTTGGTGAACTTAGCATTGAGCGCATTGCCGAGCGTGCCGGCGCCAGTGATGATGGCGAGCGCGATGAGAGCGGCGATCAGACCATATTCGATAGCGGTCGCGCCGGATTCGTCCTTCACAAAACGTGCGATGAGATTAGACATTCGAGAGCTCCTACTCCACGTGTTACAGCACTTCCGTCAACTTCTGTGATGGTTGATCGGATGCTGCCAATCTAGGGAGAAGCTCTTTCGATCGGCTTAAGAAACAGCCTTACCGATTCCTTTCCCGGTTCGAACATATTGCGTGGTTAACCTGGGGCTAATATACCACTGAGCCTTCTCGCCCCGGGTTTGTGGACTTCCGGACAGCGCCCGGCGGGCGTCCTTGTCTGCCATCGCATCATTGGCGACACCGCATGCTTAACCGTTGGTTCACCAATCTCGTTCATGTTCCGTTGATCAGTCCGCCTGCGTGGAGCGCCTCAATGGCCCAGCCGAGATCGTCAATCCTGATTGCCGCGCTTCTTGCCGTCTCGAGCTTCGTCGCGCCCGCCATGGCCGGCGCCGGCATCGAGGTCACGATGAACCAGGCCAAGATCGTCAAACTGTCGCGTCCCGCCGACACCATCGTGGTCGGCAACCCGGCAATCGCCGACGCTTCGGTGCAGGACGCTTCAACGATCGTGCTCACCGGCAAAGGCTTTGGGGTCACCAATCTGGTTGTGCTCGATACGGACGGCAGCCCCATCGTCGACGAGCAGGTTACCGTGGTGCGGCAAGCCGCCTCGTCCGTGCGCATCTATCGGCGCGCCGAAATCCAGACGATGTCGTGCACACCCTATTGCGAAAGCTCGTACAAGAGCGAAGCGGAGAAGTCTTCGGAAGCGGAGATGAGCGTCAGCCGATAGGTGGCGTTGCCGACTGCCGTTCCGGTTATTGGCTGGTTAAGAGGCCTGCGCCGACTTTAACGATCATCCAAACCGGACCTCAATCGGTTTGCGCTAATGCTCCTTCCGAGACCGCATAGAGATCGGCAGGATTGGACATGAGCACGGAATTCGGCTGCGCAGGCGACCACAGAGCGGGACGCCGAAGGTTTTTCGCCCGCTTCCTTCGTGACCGGCACGGCGCCACGGCAATCGAATTCGCGATCCTTTCAGTCCCCTTCGCGCTGCTTGTCTTTGCCATTCTGGAAAGCTGCATCTCGTTTGCCGGCCAGGAGGTGATGGCCAACGTCACCGACGATGTGGCGCGCAAGCTGCGCACCGGCCAGTTGAGGGCGGCTGACGTTGCCGGAACCAATTTGAGGGACATGATCTGCACGAAACTGCAGATCATCGTTTCCCAGGATTGTCCCAATCAACTGCTGGTGGATCTTCGCCAATATACGTCGTTCGCCGATGCGGCCACGGCTGGCTTCAAGATCCAGAACGGCGATGTCGTACTGACGAAAGGCACCGCAACCCAATCGTTCTCAGTGACAGCGGGTGCGGCGGAGTCGAGGAACATGCTTCGGGTCTTCTACAAGTGGCCTGTTATGACCGATCTGCTGGCGCAGTCGATGGGCGGCAACAAGACCCTGCATTTCGCATCGGTGACCTGGCAGAACGAGCCGTTCGACAACTGAGCGGAATGCACGAGCAGTATAAGAAAAGGGCAAGGGCATGATGCGTGCGGGGGCACATCTTATGATTACGGGAGTTTGGCGGAAAGCAAGTCGATTCTGGTCCGATCGCCGTGGCATCGCGGCGGTTGAATTCGCGTTGATCATGCCAATTCTGCTGATCATGTATCTCCTCACAATGGAAGCGTCGCAAGCCATCGAGACCAGCAAGAAGGTCAGCCGTATCGGCAGCATGGTGGCCGATCTCGTCACCCAGCAGACAAGCGTCCTCAAGGCGGATGTCGACGCCATCATGCAGATCGGCAGCGTCACCCTTCAGCCCTACAACCGCTCGCCCCCTAGCATCACCATCACGGCGATACAGGTTACGCCCGATGCGACGAGGGCACTGGTGGTTTGGTCACGCAAATTGGTCGCCGGCGTCGCCAGCCGTGGCGCCGGCGCCACCACCGAGACAACGATCCCGACGTCGCTCAGAGTCGCCAACACGTTTCTCATTCGCGTCGAAAGCAACCTCGGCTATACGCCAGCCATCGCGTGGAGCGCGAGCAGTCAACAGAAGCTTGGACTGACCTCGGCTTTCAGCAACATAACCATGGGCGAAACCTATTATCTGCGCCCCCGCAGAAGCGTGACGATCCCTTGCAGCGACTGTTGAACAGAACCAGCTAGGCCCTGCGCAGGGCCGCTACTGCTGCGGCTCACGGTCCGAAACGAAGCGCACGATAGCAGCGGCCATCTCGTAGTCTTTTGGCGCCACGCGAGCGAAGCCGCCGGAATGTCCCGATTCCAGGAGGGCGTAGATATCGGGCGTCGTCGACTTGAGGTTGGTGAGGAACACGGCAAGTCGACGCTTGGCTTCCGGGTCGAGATCGCTGCGGACCGCGTGCGGGCCGTATCTCAGCAGACCCGACGTCCACACGACACGAAGCGCCGTCACCGAGAGCCCTGCCGCCTCCAACCTGGCCTGCGTGCCCGACGGTTCTCGCGGGCCGTCGGCAGCGGCCGTCACCCAGCCAAACAGGCCATCAGCCTTGCCGTCGACCAGCATCGTCTCGGCCGCCGCGGCCGAATCGGCACGGGCCAGAAACGGTGCATCTTCCGCGATCTTGCGGCCTTCCGCGGCCAACGCCGCCAATGGCAGGAGAGAACCGCCGACGCTGTCCGAAGGCGCCATGGCCATACGATGGCGGTCCATCGCCGCAAGGTCGGGCAGCTTGCCGTCCCGCGTCAGCAGAACGGAGCGGATGCCGATCGCGCCGTCTGAATCGACCGGAGCGACAAGCGGTTCGATACATAAGCAGCGCTGCGAGGCCGTTGCATAGGCGGTGGCCGAATAGATCGCATATTCGATGCGGGAATCGGCCTGCGCCTCGATCAGCGCGGCATAATTGCGGGCAACGACAAACTCGACCTTCATGCCCAATGCTTTGGTGTAGGCGTCGGTCAACACAGCCAGCCCCGGAACGGCGTTGCCGGCACCTGGCTCGGCAACGATGCCTATGCGAAACGTGCCGATATCATCGCGCCAGTCGGCATGCGCCGGGTTGGACCAGAGCCCGACGAGCGCGCCCGGCCCCAGCAACAGAGCGGCATATGTCTTTAACGCAACCCTCATGACAGAACCGCCGTCTGTTTTCCCGGATCGATGCTCAGATCGTCATTCCCAAACCGCTGCGCACTTTTGGGCGACGCACTGCTTGCTTTGGGCAAGTCGTTGCCCCCAAAACCGCTGCGCACTTTTGGGCGATATGCACTGATTGTCACGCCTGCCCGTTGCCGTTTGGTTTCCGAATTGCCAATGAAGTCGCGGAACCCTATGTCTGGTCGGTCAAACTGGCAACAACTTGATGGCGCGCGCTTTCCTCTTCGTCCTGGATTCCTTCGGCATCGGCGGCGCGGCCGACGCCGACCGCTACGGTGACGCCGGCGCCAACACATTCGCGCACATCGCAGAGGCCTGTGCGGAGGGCCGTGCGGATCGCGAAGGGTCTCGTAGTGGACCGCTGTTTGTCCCTCATATGGCCTCACTCGGGCTTGGCAAGGCTGCCGAAACCGCGACGGGACTGGGATTTGCCAACAGCGGGGCGGATATGCTCCCAACTGCCTTTCACGGCGCCGCACAGGAGGTTTCGAGCGGCAAGGATACGCCATCCGGCCATTGGGAAATCGCCGGCCTGCCGGTGCGCCTCGACTGGGGCTATTTCCCGGATACGGTTCCGGCCTTTCCGGCCGAACTGACCGAGGCGATCATCCGTGAAGGCAAGGTGCCGGGCATTCTCGGCAATTGCCATGCGCCGGGCACCGAGATCATCGAGCGCTTCGGTGAGGAGCACATCCGGACCGGCAAGCCGATCTGCTACACGTCGGTCGACTCGGTCCTGCAAATCGCCGCGCATGAAGTCCATTTCGGCCTCGACCGGCTTTATGAATTCTGCCAGGTGGTGCGCAGGCTGGTTGACCCGCTGAGGATTGGACGGGTGATCGCGCGGCCGTTCGTCGGCGAAACCACCGCCACTTTCGAGCGGACATACAACCGTCATGACTACGCCGTGCCTCCGCCGGAACCGACCCTGCTCGACCGGCTGACGGCGCGTGGCAGCCGTGTCATCGCCGTCGGCAAGATCGGCGACATCTTCGCCCATCGCGGAATTTCGCAAGTGCGCAAGGCGGCAGGCAACATGGCGATGTTCGACGAGGCGCTGGGTGCGATCGATGATGCCGGCGACGGTGACCTCGTCTTCGCCAATTTCGTCGACTTCGACACCGAATTCGGTCACCGCCGCGATGTCGCAGGCTATGCTGCCGCGCTCGAGGCCTTCGACCTGCGGCTGCCGGAAGCATTTGCGAGGCTGCGGCAGGGCGATCTTCTCATCCTGACGGCCGACCACGGCAACGACCCGACCTGGGGCGGGACCGATCACACGCGCGAGCGCATTCCGGTGATCGGCACTGGACCGGGTCTCAAGGGCGGCGACATCGGACTGAGAACGACATTCGCCGACATTGGCGAGACCCTGGCCGAGCATCTCGGGCTGGCGCCCGGACGCTACGGCACTTCTTTCTATACGGCGATCGGCGGTCATGCCTGAATTGCCGGAAGTCGAAACCGTCCGGCGCGGACTTCAGCCGGTTCTGGAAGGCGCCACCATCGCCCGCGTCGAGGCGCGCCGACCGGATCTGCGCTTTCCATTTCCCGAGAAATTCGCGCAGCGGCTGACCGGCAAGACGATCACGGCACTCGGCCGCCGGGCCAAGTATCTGACGATGGACCTGGAAGGCGGGCCCGTGCTGATCTGCCATCTCGGCATGTCGGGCTCATTCCGCGTCGAGACGGCCGATGGCAGCGACATGCCCGGCATCTTCCGGCACGACCGCTCGAAAAGCTCCAATCACGACCACGTCGTCTTCCATGTCGAGTCTCCAACCGGTGCCCGGTCCCGCGTGATCTTCAATGATCCGCGCCGCTTCGGCTTCATGTTGTTTGCGGAGGGACTGCCGGACGTTCACCCGATGCTGGCTGGACTTGGCGTCGAGCCTACGGGCAACACATTGGACGGTGCGCTGCTCGCCTCATTGATGAAGGGGCGGCGATCACCACTGAAGGCAGCGCTTCTCGACCAGAGGCTGATCGCCGGGCTCGGCAACATCTATGTGTCGGAGGCGTTGTGGCGTGCCGGCCTGTCGCCGCTGCGCGAGGCGGGCACGATCGCCAGGCCCGGAAAGAAAGCCCAAGCCCAAAGCGAACACCTCGCGCAAGCCATTCGTTCGGTGATATCGGATGCGATCGCAGCCGGCGGCTCCTCACTGCGGGACTATATGCAGACCGATGGGTCGCTGGGCTATTTCCAGCACGCCTTCGCCGTCTACGACCGCGAAGGCGAGGCCTGCTCCAAGCCCGGCTGCGGCGGCCACATCGAACGGATCGTGCAGAGCGGCCGATCGACCTTTTATTGCCGGACATGTCAGCGGTGAGTTTGAGCAATTCCAGGAAAAGTGTGAAACGGTTTTCCGTCGAGAATTGCGTCGAGACAAGGAGATGGGAGCGGTTCTGCGTTTCCGTGAAACGATGAACCGCTCTAGACGAGCGTGAGCAAGGAGAAGCAGCCATGGCCTATGAGACGATCATCACCGAGACGCACGGCAAGGTTGGGCTGATCACGCTGAACAGGCCGCAGGCGCTCAACGCGCTGAATTCGCAGATTCTGACCGAAGTGGTGGCAGCCGTGAACGGGTTCAGCGCCGATCCAGATATCGGCGCCATGGTCATCACGGGTTCCGAAAAGGCTTTCGCCGCCGGCGCCGATATCAAGGAGATGCAGTCCATCTCCTACGCGGACGCCTACGCTCAAGACTTCTTCGTCGGCTGGGAGGAACTGACGCGGGCGCGAAAGCCTATTATCGCGGCGGTGGCGGGCTATGCACTCGGCGGCGGCTGCGAGCTGGCGATGATGTGCGATTTCATTATCGCCGCCGACACGGCCAAATTCGGCCAGCCCGAGATCAGCCTCGGCGTCATTCCAGGCATGGGCGGGTCACAAAGGCTGACCCGCTTCGTCGGCAAGTCGAAAGCGATGGACATGTGCCTGACCGGGCGGATGATGGATGCCGCCGAGGCCGAGCGTTCTGGTCTGGTGTCGCGGGTCGTGCCTGCCGGCGAGCTTGTCGAGGAGGCGCTGAAGGCCGCAGCCAAGATCGCCGCTTTCTCACTACCATCGGTGATGATGGCGAAGGAGGCTGTCAACCGCGCCTTCGAGACGACGCTTGCCGAGGGATTGCGGTTCGAGCGCCGGCTGTTTCACTCGCTGTTTGCACTGGACGATCAGAAGGAAGGCATGGCGGCCTTTGCCGAGAAGCGGAAGCCGAATTTCACCAACCGCTGACGCCAATCCCTTGGCCGCGAAGAAGATGGCTGTTGGCCGCCAAAAAGAAGACCGGGCAGCGTTGACGCGCCGGAAAAGCTGAACTATAAGCCGCACCAACCGAGGCGGCCCCGTGGCTGCCCGTTTGTTTTTTGCGCCCTGCGGCATTCCGCATGCGCCGACCAGATCAGAAGAGAGGCATCATGGCCAATACATCCTCGGCCAAAAAGGCAACGCGCAAGATCGTCCGCCGCGCAGCGATCAACAAGAACCGCCGCTCGCGCGTCCGCACCTATATCCGCCAGGTCGAAGAGGCGCTTGCCTCCGGCGACAAGGCTGCCGCACAGGCTGCCTTCAAGATCGCGGAGCCGGAATTGATGCGCGCCGCGACCAAGGGCGTGATTCACAAGAACACGGCGTCCCGCAAGGTGTCGCGACTGGCTCAGCGGGTCAAGGTACTGTCGGCCTGACATTACTTGCCTAGACTGACGTTCTTCGAACCCGGCCGTTTGTGCCGGGTTTTTTCGTTTGCCGGCAAGCACTTAAAAAGAATGTCCGGAAACGGCGTCTTAGGCGGATTTCACAATTGGGAATAGTTTGCCGGCATATGCATGCCTGCTGTTGATCGGCATGCTTGAAAAGGGCCAGCTTAATGATTCTTAACTGTCAGAAATAGCTTATAATTTTCAGACACTTACTGATGGTGATCCACAGCTTGTCCACACCGGGCCGACCCGATCGGGGACAAGTCGCTGTCAAGCGAATTATTTCAGAATATTTCTCTCAGCGTCCGGTTTTTCATATTCGCCGGAAAAGGGTTTGAATCACAATGGCTTTGTTAAAATGTGCCGTCACGGCACGCCACTCGAACCCGCCTCCAGTAACCAGATTCCTTAAAAATCCGTTAGACGTGGCCTTGCCCTATCCACAGCGATTTCGGTAGTGTCGATCTATCGAAAGGGACGGGCTCTGGCTCTTAACCCAAGCCTGAATCGGCCAGCTTAAATTGGCGGGATTTGCAACGCGGATCAAGTCCGCGGACGGGTTTGGTTTGTCTTTTTCGATACGGTAGGGGACTGGCGTAACTAGACATGGCAGGTAGACGGCGCGCCGGCGCTCCTTTCGCCGGACGGTGTTGTATTGCCCTGACATACCCAACGCGGACTGGCTTCCATGGGCCGGCACCGGTTCCCGCAGATAATGGGCGACGTTCATCTGCCGGCGGCGGCAGCGGACATCGTAGCAAAGACTTAGGTCGCCGGAACCGGATGCAGGAGGCGCATCCCCGGTGGAAACAGGTACGGAAGAACAAGGAAAAGATCATGCAGAGCGGCATCGAAAGGGAGCTTACGGGCGACCTCCCATTTCCTGGAACTTTGATCGGAGCAAACGACATGGCGGTGTCCAGCGACGCGGAACAGAAATTCGACCGGGTCAAAGCCCAGTTGAAGGCGCGCCTGGGAACCGAAGTCTATTCGAGCTGGTTTGGCCGCATGAAGGTCGCCGAGGCTTCCAAGGGCATCGTCCGCATCTCGGTGCCTACTGCCTTCCTGCGCTCATGGATCAACGGCCACTATCTCGACCTCATCTCCGAGTTGTGGAAGCAGGAGGATCCCGATCTCCTCAAGATCGACATCGTCGTGCGCACGGCAACCCGTCAGGGACGCAGCCAGGCCGAGCCAGAGGTAACGCCAGCACGCAGCAAGGTGACACGGCAGACGCAGACGGCGCTTGCCGCCGGCACAGTCAGCCCCAGCCGGGTGGAGCGCGCACCGGCTCCGCGTCCGGGCACACCGATCGAGAGCGAATTCCGCCACAACGTTTTGGGATCACCGCTCGATCCGCGCTACACGTTCGGCTCCTTCATCGAGGGACCGTCGAACCGGGTGGCCTTCGCCGCCGCCAAGGCAGTGGCGGAATCGCAATCGAGCGCGGTGCGCTTCAATCCGCTTTTCCTTCACGCAACCGTCGGGCTCGGCAAGACACATTTGCTGCAGGCCATCGCCGCGGAATCGCTGAAGCAGAACCCCAAGTCGCGCGTCGTCTATCTCACGGCCGAGTATTTCATGTGGCGCTTTGCCACCGCGATCCGCGACAACAACGCGCTGACGCTCAAGGAACAGCTGCGCGACATCGACCTGCTCATCATCGACGACATGCAGTTTCTGCAGGGCAAGTCGATCCAGCACGAATTCTGCCACCTCATCAACATGCTGCTCGACAGCGCCAAGCAGGTCGTCGTCGCCGCCGACCGGCCGCCATCGGAACTGGAATCGCTCGAACCGCGGGTCCGTTCGCGCCTCAATGGCGGTGTCGCGCTTGAAATGTCGGCGCCCGATTTCGCCATGCGCCTCGGCATGCTCAAATTGCGCCTTGCCACGGCCAGGAGCGACGACGCGTCGCTCGACATTTCGGAGGAGATCCTCAATCACGTCGCCCGCACCGTGACCGGCAGCGGACGCGAGCTGGAAGGCGCCTTCAATCAGCTTTTGTTCCGTCAATCCTTCGAGCCGCAGATCACCATCGACCGGATCGACGAAATCCTCGGCCACATCTATCGCACCGGCGAGCCGAAGCGTGTCCGTATTGAGGACATCCAGCGCATCGTGGCGCGTCACTACAATGTGTCGAAGACCGAATTGCTGTCCAACCGGCGCACGCGCACCATCGTCAAGCCGCGGCAGGTCGCCATGTACCTGTCGAAGGTGATGACGCCGCGCTCGCTGCCTGAGATCGGACGGCGTTTCGGCGGCCGCGATCACACCACGGTGCTGCATGCCGTGCGCAAGATCGAGGACCTTTCCGGCAACGACAACACGCTGGCGCAGGAACTTGAGCTTCTGAGGCGGTTGATCAACGACCAGGCCTGATCCTCCGGGGATGGCAGAGCCGGAACAATACCGGAATTCAATGGCTTGCCAGTGCGGCGCTGGGCCTGGATCGGGCTCGTGGCGCCGCCTGGGAGCGATCTGGATTTCGGTTTTACGACACTGGCTAGCGGACTTCGGGCGCGTTATCCCCAGAAAGCCCGCCTAGCCGGCCTGAACCGGTGGCGCGGGCTTGCGTTTGCTGGTTTTTTCCTGTCAGTTTACGCAGATTCTGAGCCTGTTCAGACCTTTCGCGGGACGCCGCCCACTGGTGACCCGTCATTCATTCAAGCGAGCCTGTTTCGTCATGCGTGTTATCCTGGAACGGTCAAATCTCCTGAAGTCGCTCAACCACGTCCATCGTGTGGTCGAGCGGCGAAACACCATACCGATCCTGTCCAACGTGCTGCTCAGCGCCGAAGGCGCCAGCCTTGAAATGAAGGCGACCGATCTCGACCTCGAGGTGACCGAAGCGACGCCCGCCAAGGTGGAGCGCGGCGGGGCGACGACAGTCCCGGCACATCTGCTCTACGACATCGTGCGCAAGCTTGCCGATGGCGCCGAGGTGATGCTGAAGACGGACGAGGACGGCAACGCCATGACGGTGACGTCTGGCCGCTCGAGCTTCCGCCTTCAGTGTCTGCCGCAATCCGACTTCCCGGAGCTCTCGGCCGGATCCTTCTCGCATATCTTCCGTCTCGACTCGGTTGCCCTGAAAGGCCTGATCGAGAAGACCCAATTCGCCATCTCCACCGAGGAGACGCGCTATTACCTGAACGGCATCTACCTGCACACGCATGAGGTCGGCGGCAAGCTGAAGCTGCGCTCGGTGGCGACCGACGGCCACCGCCTGGCGCGCGCCGAGATCGATGCGCCAGCGGGTTCCGAAGGCATGCCGGGCATCATCATTCCGCGCAAGACGGTGAGCGAGCTGCAGAAGCTGGTCGACGATCCGGATGTCGCGGTCACCACCGAACTGTCGGACACCAAAATCCGCTTCACCATCGGCAGCGTGGTTTTGACCTCGAAGCTGATCGACGGCACCTTCCCCGACTATCAGCGGGTCATTCCGACCGGCAACGACAAGAAGCTCATCATCGACCGCCAGAGTTTTGCCGCCGCCGTCGATCGCGTCTCGACCATCTCTTCCGAACGCGGCCGCGCGGTGAAGCTGTCGATCAGCGAGGGTCAGGTGACGCTTGCGGTCAACAATCCCGATTCAGGCAGCGCCACCGAAGAGCTGTCCGCCGACTATTCATCCGATCCGATCGAGATCGGCTTCAACGCCAAGTACCTGCTCGACGTTGCCGCGCAACTGACCGGCACGGAAGCCAAGTTCATGCTGGCCGACGCCGGTTCGCCGACGCTGATCCACGACATGGCCGACGAGACCGCACTCTATGTGCTGATGCCGATGCGGGTGTAGCGGCACGGTGTCAGCACTTCGGTCCTGTTGTGGACCGGCGGCAAGCGCGATATTTACGGCAACTCCTAGAGCAATTCCAGGAAAAGTGTGAAGCGGTTT
This sequence comes from Mesorhizobium sp. M0140, assembly GCF_040322475.1. NCBI lineage: Bacteria > Pseudomonadati > Pseudomonadota > Alphaproteobacteria > Hyphomicrobiales > Phyllobacteriaceae > Mesorhizobium > Mesorhizobium sp. M0140. The sequence goes on from NZ_JAMYTM010000005.1 coordinate 56,936, forward strand.
TCCGTACGGAGTTGCGTCAAAACAAAGAGATAGAGCGGTCCTGCGTTTCCGTGAAACGATGGAGCGCTCTATAGGCGGATAGCGGTTGCCGGGACAGAACCATATAAGTAAGCTAACACTTACTAATTTCCGCAACTATGCGGCGCTGACGATCGATCTGGCGCCAGGTGCCGTGGTTTTTTCCGGCGACAACGGCGCCGGCAAGACCAATCTCCTCGAAGCGATCTCCTTTTTGACACCGGGGCGTGGCTTGCGCCGCGCCCCTTACGCGGATGTCGCACGCGAGGGCGGCGACGGCGGCTTTGCATTGCATGCCCGGCTCGACGGACCTGACGGCCAAGTCGAGATCGGAACAGGCATTTCCGGCGGCGACACCGCCGGCGAAGGCGGCAGGCGGGTGCGCATCAACGGAGCTCCGGCGCGTTCGGCCGAGGACATGCTGGAATGGCTGCGCGTGGTGTGGCTGACGCCGGCCATGGACGCGTTGTTCACCGGGCCGGCCGCGGATCGCCGGCGCTTTCTCGACCGGCTGGTGCTGGCGATCGATCCCGGCCACGGGCAACGTGCGATCGATTACGAGAAGGCGATGCGTGGCCGTAACCGCTTGCTTACTGAAGGCTCTCGAGACGACCGCTGGTTCGACGCAATCGAGACGCAGATGGCCGAAACCGGTGTGGCGATCGCCGCCGCGCGAGCCGAGATGGTGCGCCTTCTGACCGCCATGATCGACAGGCTGCCCGACACGGGGCCATTTCCGCAGGCCGATATTGGCCTTTCGGGAGACCTGGAAGCCGAAATTGCGACCGCGCCGGCAGTCGATGTCGAGGAGCGCTTCCGCCGAACCCTTGTCGAGGGTCGTGACCGCGATCGCGCTGCCGGGCGCACGCTCGAGGGCCCGCATCGTTCGGACCTGATGGTTCGGCACCGCCCCAAGGCGATGCCGGCCGAGCTTTGCTCGACAGGCGAGCAAAAGGCGCTGCTGGTCGGCATCGTGCTGTCGCATGCAAGGCTGACCGGCGAAATGTCGGGCATGACGCCGATCCTGCTGCTCGACGAGATCGCCGCGCATCTCGACAGCCGGCGCCGCACGGCGCTGTTTTCCATCCTGGAGGAACTGAACTGCCAGGCGTTCATGACAGGAACCGATGCTGCGCTGTTTTCCAGTCTCCAGGGACGCGCGCAATTCCTGACTGTCGACCATGGGACGGTTGGGCCAACCGAAGACCACTGACAAGGTTTTTCAGTCCCTGTATGATCAGGCAATGACCACTGCCGCCCTGACCGCAGACGAGATCGAACGCTATGCCCGCCACATCGTGCTGCCGGAGATCGGCGGAGCCGGCCAGCAAAGGCTGAAACAGGCCCGGGTGCTGGTCATCGGCGCTGGCGGGCTGGGCGCGCCGGTGCTTGAATATCTCGCCGCCGCCGGCGTCGGCACACTAGGCGTGGTCGATGACGACACCGTTTCGCTGTCCAATCTGCAGCGCCAGGTCATTCACGGTACCGACACTGTCGGCCTGCTGAAAACCGATAGCGCCAAGGCGGCAATCGTTCGCATCAATCCCAACACAATTGTTGAAGCGCACGCAATCCGGCTGACCACGGACAATGCGCCCGCCCTCGTCGCCCGCTATGACATCGTCGTCGACGGTTCCGACAATTTCGAAACGCGCTATGCCGTGGCCGATGCCTGCGCGAGCGAAGGCAAGCCGCTGGTGCATGCCGCCGTCGGACGCTTCGATGGTTCGGTAACGGTGCTGAAGCCATTCGAAGACGGCAAGGACGGCAAACCCAATCCAGGCTATCGCGATCTGTTTCCCGAGGCGCCGCCGCCGGGCCTGGTGCCGTCCTGCGCCGAAGCCGGCGTGCTTGGCGCGCTGACCGGCGTCGTCGGCACGCTGCAGGCCATGGAGGCGATCAAGCTGATCACCGGCGTCGGCGAACCGCTGGTCGGCCGGCTGCTGCTCTATGACGGGCTGGCGGCGCGCTTCGACACCATCCGCTACAAGAGAAGCTGAATTCTTGGACCGGATCGAAGCTGCCTCCATCACGCGGATCCCGACCGATTTCGACCGCTGGGACGATGTGCTCGCATTGATCATGCGCGCTTTCGCCTCGATGGACGGCGTCATCGACCCGCCCTCCTCGGCCCACCTTTTGACCACCGACACTCTGCGGGACAAGGCGCGGTGGGAGACCGGCTTCGTGGCGCTCAAGGGCGATCGGATCGTCGGCTGCGTCTTTGCCCTTGAAAAGGTGACAGAGTTCTATGTCGGCAAGCTCGCGGTCGCGCCGGACTGCCAGGGACAAGGCATTGGCCGGCGGCTGATGCAGGCGGTCGAAGACCTTGCCCGCAGCCGCGGCAAGGCGGCAATCGAGCTTCAGACGCGGATCGAGCTGACCGGGAATCATGCGGCCTTTGCTCGCCTCGGCTTTCGCGAAACTGAACGGACGGCGCACGAGGGCTATGCCAGGCCGACCTCGATCACCATGCGCAAAGCTATCCCGTAAGGTTTATCTTACGGTTTGTGGGCCGCGACAGCGTCAGGTCCTGAGCGGCAGCACGCGGTCTGGTGGGCGGTGGCCGTCAACGAAGGCGCGGATATTGATGATGACCTTTTCACCCATGTCGATGCGGCCCTCGAGCGTCGCCGAGCCCATATGCGGCAAAAGCACGACCTTGTTCTTGGCGGCGAGCTTCAGCAGCTTGCTGTTCAAGGCCGGCTCATGCTCGTAGACATCGAGCCCGGCGCCGGCGATCTTGCCGTCCTGGATCAGCTTGACCAGCGCTTCCTCGTCGATGATGTCGCCACGTGCGGTGTTGACGACATAGGCAGTCGGCTGCAGCAGCACCAGCCGCCGCGCCGAAAGCAGATGGAAGGTTGCCGGCGTCGAGGGACAGTTGACCGAGATGATATCCATGCGGGCCAGCATCTGGTCGAGGCTTTCCCAATAGGTCGCCTCCAACCCGTCTTCCACGGCCGGCAGCACGCGGTGGCGATTGTGATAATGGATCGACAGTCCGAAGGCCTTGGCCCGCCTGGCGACGGCGGTGCCGATGCGGCCCATGCCGACAATGCCGAGCCGCTTGCCCCAGATGCGCCGGCCCAGCATCCAGGTCGGCGACCAGCCGGCCCATTTCTTGTCACCGGTGAGCACATTGGCGCCTTCCGCCAGCCGCCGCGGCACCGCCAGCATCAGCGCCATGGTCATGTCGGCGGTGTCCTCGGTCAGGACATTCGGCGTGTTGGTGACGGTGATGCCCCTCTTGGCCGCGGCCGCGACATCGATCTTGTCGACGCCATTGCCAAAATTCGCGATCAGTTTGAGGTTGTCGCCGGCCTGGGCGATCAGTGCGGCGTCGATCTGGTCGGTTACCGTCGGCACCAGCACGTCGGCCTCCTTGACCGCCGCGACCAGTTCCGGCTGCGTCATCGGCCGGTCCTCGACATTCAGCCTTGCGTCGAACAACTCGCGCATGCGGGTCTCGACGGGGTCGGGCAGCTTTCGCGTGATGACGACGAGAGGCTTCTTTTTGCCTGCCATTGTTTCCCTCTCGAGTACTTGCCGCAATTCCGAACGCAAAACCGCTTCACACTTTTGCTGGAATTGCTTCTAACCCGATCTCGTTGAGACCTCTTTAACCAAGACCGGCGAAACTGAAAGCCGGTCGCGGTGCCGATTACTCCCTGTAACAAGCGGTGCCGCCGAAGACAAAGAAAAAGGGGCGCCGAGGCCGATGGGCAAGCGCCGAAAGGAATGAAAGTGTCTGGTTTCGCGTCGCTTCGCCTGACCCTCAGCGCAGCATTTCTCGGCGCTCTGCTTTATTCTCCGCTTGCGGGCGCGCAGAGTGCCGCAGCACCTGCCCAGGGCGTCGTCACGCTTGGTCCGAGCGGCCTGCCGCTGCCGCGCTTCGTCAGCCTGAAATCCGGCCGCGTCAACTCGCGCGTCGGTCCCGGGGCCAACTACTCGGTCGACTGGATGTATATGAAGGCCGGCCTGCCGATGGAGATCATCCAGGAATTCGACACATGGCGCCGCGTGCGCGATGCCGATGGTTCGGAAGGCTGGATCAACCAGTCGCTGCTTTCCGGCCGACGCACGGCAATCGTCGCACCATGGCAGCGCGGCAAGGGCGCCCAGATCGACCTTCTCAACAGTCCCGACAAGGACGCAAGAGTGGTCGCGATGATTGAACCTGGCGTCATGGGTACGATCAAATCCTGCGACGGCCAGTGGTGCGAAATGACGTTCGACGGCCACACCGGCTGGCTTGCCCAGTCGGTTGTCTGGGGCGCCTATCCCGGCGAACGGGTCAAGGACTGACAACTTCATCGCGAGGCTCGGAAGAACTCGGGATCAGAAATAGGCCGGCAATCACGGATACGGCAACAAGGTGCTTGCGCCTCCGCTTCATCAAACTCAATTGCAGCATTGTCATTCACGCCGCCGATCGCTCGCGTCCGTTGCGAATGCGGCAGCGATTGCGCCTCTCAGCGGGTTGCTCAACCGTGTCAGGAGCGTAATCCGGCTGGCTGGCAAATCCGGCAATCCATGCGACCGGTTCAGTATCACGCAATCGGCCGGTACCTGGCTCTGCCCGATCGCCGCCACTCCCAAGCCCGCGCTGGCGGCCGATTGCAACGCAGTCACCGAACCGCCGGTGAAGGCGAGGCGCCAGGCGGTATTGCTGCCATCGAGCGCGCGTTCCGCTGCCAGTCGGACGGTGCAGGATCCGGGCAATGCCAACAGCGGCAACGCGGCAGACGACCGCCAGACGTCAGGCGACCTTGCACACCAGACAAGCTGGTCTCGGTAGAGCGGGATGCCCTGGCGCCGGCTGATATCCATGCGCACGACGGCAAAATCGGCCTTGCCTGCGTCGTAGCGGGCCTGCATCTCGGCTGAGAGACCCACCGACACTTCCAGCAGCAATTCCGGAAAGACTTGGCTCAGACGCCCAAACGCCGACTCCAGAAGCGCACCGGCGGCGTGATCGCCGATGGCCGCCCGGAGCGTGGTGGTTTGCGTGCCAGCATCGAATGTAGCCACGGCCCGGTCATGAGCCTCGAGGACCTGCCGCGCCGAAGCAAGGAACCGCGCGCCTTCGGGCGTCAGCGAAACCGCGCGCGGCGTCCGCGCCAGGAGACGCCGCTCCATCGCTTGCTCGAGCTTGCGGACCCGCAGGCTGATCGCCGACTGGGTGGTCCCGAGAAGATCGGCCGCGGTGGTGAAGCTCTCGCAGTCGGCAACAAGCACGAAGCTGCGAAGCTGTTCGATGGCAAGATGCTTCATTTCGTACTCATATCATAGAGACAGCTACTATGACATTTCCAAATGCTCCTCGTCGAGTCATATGGATTCCGACGAAGCACGGCGGTTGCCGGCTGACCCGGAAGGAGAATGATTAGATGTCTCGCCTATCGCCAATAAACGAAGATTCCGACACGGAAGCCGGCAAGCTTCTGGCGGAAACGCGACGCCAGCTCGGACGCGTCCCGAACCTCTATCGCGTCCTGGCCAACTCTCCGGTCGCTCTCAAAGGTTATCTGCAATTTCGCGAGTCGCTGCAGAGCGGCCGTCTCAGTTCGAAATTGCGCGAGCAGATCGCCCTGATAACTGCTGAGGTGAACCGCTGCGAATACTGCGTTTCGGCCCACGCATTTCGCGGATCCAAGATCGGCATCTCCGATACGGAATTGGAGCTAAATCGCAGGGGCGATTCAAGCGATGCCAGAGTGGCGGCCACGCTGGCGTTGGCTGCGGATGTGGCGCGTAGCCGCGGAGCCGTCACCGACCAGGCATTCGGCGCCGCCAGGGCCGCGGGGCTCGACGACGAGGAACTGGCAGAGGTGATCGCGCATGTCGCACTCAACTTCTATTCCAACATCCTCAATCACTTCGCCCAGCCAGAACTCGACTTTCCACGGACAGTGCTTCTCAATGACTGACCTCGTGACCCTCGATCCGAGTTCGATGGCGACCATTCCGCGTCACCAGATCGTCGTTTCCTCCAGCTATGGTTTCGATGAGACACTGCAACGGCTTCGCGACGCCATCGCTGCTGCCGAGCTATGGATCATCCATGAGATCGATCCGCAGGCCCTGCTCAGGAAAGGCGGGATCTCCACCATTCGGCTCCGTCAACTGCTTTGGTTCCACCCGCGATACATGGCGCGCCTGTTGCTGACCGATCCTGGCGCCGTGCCCGAAGCGCCGTTCAAGTTCGTGGTCAGCGAACAAGCAGCCGGCGTGACGGTCTGCGCCTTGAACCCGATTTTGGTGTTCTCGCCATATCCCCGGCTTTTTGGTCTCGCCCATGAACTGTTCGACGCGACGGAGCGAATGCTCGAGACGGTTTCCACGATGCCGGTGTCGGGAGGCGATATCTAGCGGAGCCATGAGCGGTCCGGCCGCCTGCATCAGGCGTGGTCATCTAGTCCCGATGCGGCCGAGATGGTGTCCGGAAAGCCGGTCGACAGCTTCAGGCCATAGCCCAGCGCACGGTCAATGGCGATGTGGGCGATCCAGATCAGCAACCGCCATCGCATTGCCCCACATGTGCCCGGCGAGCAGCAACAGCGCGGGCACGGTCAGGGGGCCTCGCCGGTCATTCGCGGCGTTTGGGGCGCAGCCTCACCACGATGTCGACATTGGCGATCTCCATCCCTTCCGGAGGCTCCGGCAGGTTGGCAACCGTCACCGGACCGCTGTCGATGTCGAATATGCGGTTTTCGCCTTCGATGTAGAAATGGTGGTGGTCGGAGGTATTGGTGTCGAAATAGGTTTTCGCGCCCTCGACGGCGAGGATGCGCAAAAGTCCCGCCTGGGTAAACTGGTGAAGGGCATTGTAGACGGTGGCCAGCGACACCGGCACGCCGGCGGCAACCGCCTCCTCGTGCAGTTCCTCGGCCGACAGATGCCGGTCGCCCTTGGCGAAAAGCAGATCGGCCAGCGCAATGCGCTGACGCGTCGGCCTCAGGCCGGCTTCACGGACCCGCTTGTCCACAGCGACATTTTCCTTCCGGCCGTCCAGGTCCATCTTCTCGTCGAACCCCACAGTTCCGCCCCAAGACACGCCCAGAATGGCAAAAAAATGAACGTCTGCCGAAACCGGACCTCTCAGGACATATATTCTGTCGTCCGAATGCGATCAATAGCGCGCATTGACCCAGGCAGACGAGCAGGCTAAGCGCAAACGCCGGTTTCCGGCCTGAAACAGATTGTGTTAGGAAACCAACGACAAGGGCACCCGATAGCCCGGAACGATATGGGATGAGATTGATGGCGGGTAAATCCAGCTACGAGTACGACGAATTGCTGGCCTGCGCCCGCGGCGAACTGTTCGGACCGGGCAACGCCCAGCTTCCTTATCCGCCGATGCTGATGTTCGACCGCATCACCGAGATCAGCGAGACGGGCGGCGCCTTCGAGAAGGGTTTCATCCGCGCGGAGTTCGACATCAAGCCGGACCTGTGGTTCTTTGCCTGCCATTTCATCGGCAATCCGATCATGCCGGGGTGCCTCGGCCTCGACGCCATGTGGCAATTGACGGGCTTCTATCTTGGCTGGCTGGGCGAACCCGGCAAGGGGATGGCGCTGTCGACCGGTGAAGTGAAATTCAAGGGCATGGTCACGCCCTCGGTGAAGAAGGTCGAATATGGCATCGACTTCAAGCGCGTGATGCGGGGCCGGCTGGTGCTCGGCATCGCCGATGGCTGGCTGAAGGCGGATGGCGAACCCATATACGCGGCAACGGATTTGAAAGTCGGTCTGTCCAAGCAGTCGGCGGTTGGCTGACCGGCATCCCTGGCCAGCTCTCTGGCCAGCATCCCTGGAAGGAGTTGCGAATGAGACGTGTCGTAGTCACAGGCATCGGCGTTGTGTCGTCGATCGGCAACAATGCCAACGAGGTGCAGACCTCTCTGCATGACGCCAAATCCGGCATCAGCTTCTCCGATTCCTTCGCCGAACACGGCTTCCGTTGCCAGGTCTGGGGAGCGCCGACGCTCGATCCATCGGCCATGATCGACCGCCGTGCGATGCGCTTCCTGAGCCAGGGGGCTGCCTGGAACCATGTCGCCATGGATCAGGCGATCGCGGATGCGGGCCTCGGCGAGAGCGACATCACCAATGAGCGCACCGGCATCGTCATGGGATCGGGCGGACCATCCACCCGCACCATCGTCGAAGCTGCCGAAACGACGCTGAAGAATGGCAGTCCCAAGCGCATCGGTCCGTTCGCGGTGCCGAAGGCAATGTCATCAACCGCATCGGCAACGCTTGCCACCTGGTTCAAGATCCACGGCGTCAACTACTCGATCTCGTCGGCCTGTTCGACCTCGGCGCACTGCATCGGCAATGGCTACGAATTGATCCAGTGGGGCAAGCAGGACATCATCTTTGCCGGCGGCCACGAGGATCTCGACTGGACGATGTCGGACCTGTTCGACGCCATGGGCGCGATGTCGTCGAAATTCAACGACAAGGCATCGACCGCTTCCCGCGCCTATGACGCCAATCGCGACGGCTTCGTCATCGCTGGCGGCGCCGGGGTGCTGGTGCTGGAAGAGCTTGAGCATGCCAAGGCGCGCGGCGCCAAGATCTATGCCGAGATCGTCGGCTATGGCGCGACGTCGGATGGCTACGACATGGTTGCTCCTTCAGGCGAGGGCGCGGTCCGCTGCATGCGCCAGGCGCTGGCCACGGTTTCCACACCGGTCGACTACATCAACACCCATGGCACCTCGACGCCGGTGGGAGATTCCAAGGAAATGGGAGCGATCCGCGAGGTGTTCGGCCCAGAGATGCCGTATATCACCTCGACGAAGTCGCTGACCGGCCATTCGCTGGGCGCGGCCGGCGTGCAGGAATCCATCTATTCGATCCTGATGATGCAGGGCGGCTTCATCGGCGAAAGCGCCCATATCGAGACCCTCGACCCCGAATTCGAGGGCATGCCGATCGTGCGAAAGCGCATCGACGACGCCAGGATCGATACTGTCTTGTCCAATTCGTTCGGCTTCGGCGGCACCAACGCCACGCTCGTTTTCCAGCGCTATTCCGCATAAGGATTTGCCGGCCATGGACGGATTGATGAAGGGCAAGCGCGGGCTTGTCATGGGTGTCGCCAACGATCATTCGATCGCTTGGGGAATTGCCCGGAAATTGTCCGAACATGGGGCGGAACTCGCCTTCACCTATCAGGGCGATGCCTTCGGACGCCGGGTCAAGCCGCTGGCCGACAAGCTCGGCGCCTCGCTGGTGGTGCCGTGCGACGTCGAGGACAGCGCTTCGGTCGCCGCCACATTCGAGACCCTGGGCAAGGAATGGGGCGGGCTGGATTTCATCGTCCACGCCATCGGCTTTTCCGACAAGAACGAGTTGAAAGGCCTCTACGCCGACACCAGCCGGGACAATTTCGTCCGTACCATGGTGATCTCTTGCTACTCCTTCACCGAGGTCGCCCGCCATGCAGCCACCTTGATGCAGGACGGCGGATCGATGATCACGCTGACCTATGCGGGCTCCGTCCGCGTCATGCCGAACTACAATGTCATGGGCGTCGCCAAGGCAGGGCTGGAGGCGAGTGTCCGCTACCTCGCCAACGATTACGGTCCGCGCGGCATCAGGGTGAACGGCATATCGGCTGGACCGGTGCGCACGCTCGCCGGCGCCGGTATTTCCGATGCGCGCCATATGTTCTCCTACCAGCAGCGAAACTCGCCGCTGCGCCGCACGGTGACCATCGACGAGGTCGGCGGCTCGGCACTTTATCTGTTGTCGGATCTGTCTTCCGGGGTTACCGGCGAGATCCACTATGTCGATTCCGGCTATCACATCGTTTCCATGCCGACACTCGACGAATTGAAGCAGACCGACGGCGGACGAGACTAACGCCTGTCGCCCAAAGGTGCGCGGCGGTTTTGGAATGGCGACATTGAAGACACGAAGCTTAAAGCGCGCCAACTGAATCCATTTCAGCGCTAGGCGTATTGATCCGCTCAAGAAATACTTTCGGTCCAGTAAAATTGGATTCATTCGCGGAAACTCATTTTAAGGAGATATCCGCTAGAAAGCCCCGTACTCAGGGGAACTTTCAATGCTCGCCGTCAGCAACCCGAAGCGAACACCGGTGTTCCGACTGCTCACCATAGCGAGTTCGGGTCTCGGCAGTTTCGTCCTCGGGCTCTGGGGCTTGAAGCTCGGCCTCGGCGATGGTTTTGTCGGCATCTCCGCGGACATGATGGTCTCGGTGATGGCCGCTCTTTGCGCACTGGCGGCATCGGTCGCCGCGATGTCCTTCTTCGCCGGCGTCGATGAATCGGCGGATTTCGTCTTCACGGAAACCCATTTCGACAAGCTGACCGGCCTGGTGGCACGCCCGGCGATGGTCGGCAAGATTGCCGAGGCGGCATGCGCGACCAGCCGGACCGGCGAGCCGATGTTCCTCATCGATATCGACATCGACCGCTTCAAGCAGATCAATGACGCCATCGGCTACAGCCAGGGCGACGAGTTGATCCGCGCCTTCACCAAGCGCTTGAAGACGTGCGTGCCGCCGCGCGCGCTGATCGGACGCATCGGCGCCGGTGAATTCGCGATCCTGCTGCCCGACAATCAGGTGTCCGGATCGCTGGAAAGCACCGTCGAGAGGCTCATCGACGAGATGATGGAGCCCTATGATCTCGGTACGCACCTGCAATCGGTCAGCCTGTCGGTCGGCATCGTGGCGATGCCAAAGGACGGCGTCGATCCGGTCCTCATCCTGCGCCGCTCCAATCTGGCGCTGCAGAACGCGCGCGCCAGCGGCGTCGGCAACTGGTCGGTCTTCCATGCCGAAATGGGCAGGGTCGCCGACCATCGCCAATGGATCGAATCCGAACTGCATATAGCCTTCGAGCGTGGTGACTTCGACCTTCATTACCAGCCGCAGCTCGATCTCCCGACCGGCCGCATCGTCGGGTATGAAGCGCTTATCCGCTGGCGGCATCCGGAACGCGGCATGATCCCGCCGATGGAGTTCATTCCGATCGCGGAGGAAACCGGCATGATCGGCCCGATCGGCGAATGGGTGCTGCGCAAAGCCTGCAGCGACGCACAGCATCTGCCCGATGATTGCTTCGTCGCCGTCAACATCTCGCCCGTCCAATTCATGACCAAGGACTTCGTCGGCATCGTGCGCGACACTATGACGAGCACCGGCATCAAGCCGTCGCGGCTGGAGCTGGAAGTGACCGAGACGGCGATGATGCAGGACCGCGACCGCGCCGCCGCCATCCTGAAGGAGCTTGCGGATATGGGCATCTCGGTCGCCGTCGACGATTTCGGTACCGGCTATTCCAATTTGAGCTACTTGATCGATTTCTCATTCGGCAAGCTGAAGATCGACCGGTCCTTCGTCAGCCGCCTCGACACCGACTCCAGCTCCGGCGCGGTCGTCTCGACGATCGTCGGGCTTTCGCGCGCGCTCGGGGTCAGCATCATTGCCGAAGGCGTCGAGACCGAAAGCCAGGCGACGCTGCTCAGGGCAGCCGGCTGCGAGGTGGTGCAAGGCTACCTTTACGGCAGGCCCGCCCCCCTCAAGATCAGGATCGGCGACGCGCATGTCACCGATGACGTCCGGCACGTCGCCAATCTGCATTGAGTGCGACGCGATGTCTGTTTTCGTCTGAGCATGACCTTTTCCGAAAACCGGTATCCACTTTTCGGGATCATGCTTCAACGACGAGCGACAAGCACCTTGAACATGCCGTCGCGAGCGAGTTCGGCATGGCTCGAAAAAGCGGCCGCCAGGATCGGCTCATAGGGAAGCTGGCGGTTGGCGACCATGAACAGCCGCCCACCTGGTTTCAAGGCCTTGGCCGCCGCGCGGATCATGCCGGCGCCGATCTCCGGCTCGGCCGCCCGGCTGCGGTGAAAGGGCGGGTTCATGGCGATCGCGTCGTAACGCTTCTCGACCGGTTCCTTCAGCAGATCGATCCAGAAGAAATTCCTGGCGATCGACTGGCCGACTCCTGCCAGATTGAGCTTTGCGGCTTCGAGCGAGGCGAAATCGGCCTCATAGAGGTCGAGCGCCTGAACGCCGGGGGAGCAGGCGGCGATCTCGGCAGCCAGATACCCCCAGCCGGCGCAGAAATCGGCAACGCTGCCCCGCAGATCATTGGGCAGGTTCTCGACCAGCAATTTGGAGCCGGTATCGATCCGGTCGAAGGAAAACATGCCGGGCGCGGTGCGGAACCGGTTTTCAACCAGCAGAGCGGGATTGGCGGCGCGCAGTTCTTCCGCGACGGCGAGATCCGCGGGACGGCGTAACCAGAAGGCGATGCCGTGATATTTCGGCAGATGGCCCTCAAGGGGGACAAGTTCGTCAACGCGCTTGCGCAGGCTGGCAATGCCGTCATCCTTGCCGCCGGCAATGACGACCAAGGCGCCAGGCGCCACGCGCTCAAGCGCATCGGCGATGCGCACCTCGTTCAGGCCGCGATGCCGGCCGGCCAGCACAAGTGCCATATCGAAGCCATCGCCTTCCACTTGCGCGGTGACGACGAAGCCCGACGCCTGCAGCGCGCTAAAATGCGGCCGGAAGCCCTGTACGAGGTGAAGCGTCGCCTCAAAGCCTTCAGGCAGGCGAAAACCCGGCTCAGCGCCGAGAAACAGTGCGCGCGTGCCCTTTCCCGGCAGAGGAACAGCCTCCGCCTCGAAGGGATGGAAAAGCGTCTTCAACGGCTCGGCGGACATTGTTCGATCTCGACTTGTCTAAGCGCTTTGAAACCCAGGCTGAAAATGAAAACGGGCGCGACATAAGCCGCGCCCGTTTCGATTCATGGCCTCAGACCAATCAGGCGGCGTTTTCTTCGCCTTCGGTCTTCTTGTCGCGGGCGAGTTCCTTGCCGGTGGCCTGATCGACGACTTTCATCGACAGGCGGACCTTGCCGCGCTCGTCGAAGCCCATCAGCTTGACCCAGACCTTGTCGCCTTCCTTGACCACGTCCGAGGTCTTGGCGACCCGGTCGTTGGCAAGCTGCGAGATGTGGACGAGGCCGTCACGCGGACCGAAGAAGTTGACGAAAGCGCCGAAGTCCGCGGTCTTGACGACCGTACCTTCGTAGATCTCGCCGACTTCCGGCTCGGCGACAATGGTGTGGATCCACTTCTTCGCCGCCTCGATCTCCTTGGCGTTGGACGAAGCGATCTTGACCGTGCCATCGTCCTCGATGTTGATCTTGGCGCCGGTCTTTTCGACGATCTCGCGGATGACCTTGCCGCCCGAGCCGATCACGTCACGGATCTTGTCGGTCGGGATGTGCATCACTTCGATGCGCGGTGCGAACTCACCCAGTTCCGAACGCGCGCCGGTCAGAGCATGCGCCATCTCGCCGAGGATGTGCTGGCGGCCATCCTTGGCCTGGTCCAGCGCGATCTTCATGATCTCCTCGGTGATGCCTTCGATCTTGATGTCCATCTGCAGCGAGGTGATGCCGTTCGCGGTGCCGGCGACCTTGAAGTCCATGTCGCCGAGGTGATCTTCGTCACCCAGGATGTCGGAGAGAACGGCGAAACGCTCGCCTTCCTTGATCAGGCCCATGGCGATACCGGCGACGGGCTTGGCCAGCGGCACGCCGGCATCCATCAGCGCCAGCGAGGTGCCGCAGACAGTGGCCATCGATGACGAACCGTTGGACTCGGTGATCTCCGAGACGACGCGCAGCGTGTAGGGGAACTGGTCAGCGCTCGGCAGCATCGGGCGAATGGCGCGCCAGGCGAGCTTGCCATGGCCGATTTCACGGCGGCCCGGCGAACCCATGCGGCCGGTCTCACCGACGGAGTAGGGAGGGAAGTTGTAATGAAGGAGGAACTTCTCCTTGTACATGCCGGTCAGCGAATCGACATACTGCTCGTCCTCACCGGTGCCGAGCGTGGCAACGACCAGCGCCTGGGTCTCGCCGCGGGTGAACAGCGCCGAACCATGGGTGCGCGGCAGAACGCCGACTTCGGAGACGATCTTGCGAACCGTGCTCAGGTCACGACCGTCGATGCGCGAACCGGTGTCCAGGATGTTCCAGCGCACGACCTTGGCCTGGAGTTCCTTGAACACGCTGCCGATCTGCTCGGAAGTGTATTTGGCGTCTTCACCTTCGGCCGGGGCAAACGCTGCCTTGACCTTCGCCTTGACGGCGTCGACGGCGGCGTAACGCTTCTGCTTGTCGACGTTCTTGTAGGCATTGCTGAGTTCGTCGCCGACGATCTTCAGCATCTCGGCTTCAAGCGCGGAATAGTCCGGCGCGGTGAAGTCGCGCGGCTCCTTGGCGGCAACTTCGGCCAGCTTGATGATGGCGTCGATAACCGGCTGGAAGCCCTTGTGGCCGAACATGACCGCGCCGAGCATCAGCTCTTCGCCGAGTTCCTTGGCTTCGGACTCGACCATCAGCACGGCATCTGTGGTGCCGGCGACGATCAGATCGAGCTTCGATTCCTGCATCTCGTCGACATGCGGGTTGAGCACATATTCGCCGTTGATATAGCCGACGCGAGCGCCGCCGATCGGGCCCATGAAGGGAACGCCGGAGAGCGTCAGGGCGGCCGAAGTGGCAACGATCGACAGGATGTCCGGATCGTTCTCGAGATCGTGCTGGACGACGGTGACGACGATCTGGGTGTCGTTCTTGTAGCCGGAGGCGAAGAGCGGGCGGATCGGGCGGTCGATGAGGCGGGAAACCAGCGTTTCCTTCTCGCTCGGACGGCCTTCACGCTTGAAATAGCCACCCGGGATCTTGCCGGCGGCGTAGGTCTTTTCCTGGTAGTTGACGGTCAGCGGGAAGAAATCGAGGCCGGGCTTCGGCTCCTTCATCGAAACGACGGTGGCGAGAACCTTGGTCTCGCCGTAGGTGGCGAGCACCGCGCCGTCAGCCTGGCGTGCGATCTTGCCGGTTTCGAGGATGAGCGGACGGCCGCCCCATTCGATTTCCACTTTGTGGTGATTGAACATGTCTTGTCCTTAATATGAGGAAAGGGCCGCGCCGTTTCACGGTGCGCGGATGCCCTTTCCCTGGCTTCCTTTCTCGGGCAGCCACGGGCAAGACAACGGGAAGCTCGGGTGATTTCGGCGCGGTGCGCGCGCGAGCGTCCTGCAATCCTGCCCCATGACCGTCCATGGGCGGTTTCGAGTGCCCTCTGCACGATCGAAACCGGGTCTGGCCAGTCGATGCGACTGGCAGAATGCGCGACCGGCGGGCTCTCCTTCGAAAGCCCGCCGGTCAATTCGTCAACGGCGCAGACCGAGCTTCTCGATCAGCGTCTGGTAGCGCGCGTCGTCCTTGCGCTTGAGATAATCAAGCAGGCTGCGGCGCTGGGAGACGAGAGCAAGCAGACCACGGCGGGAATGGTTATCCTTCTTGTGGTCCTTGAAATGGTCGGTCAGGTTCTTGATGCGCTCGGAAAGGATGGCCACCTGGACTTCCGGAGACCCGGTATCGCCCTTGGCGGTTGCGAATTCACCCATCAATTCCTGTTTGCGCTCGGCAGTAATCGACATCGTGTTTTTCCTTATCTGTTTGAGGAAACGGGTCGCCCTCAGCCGGGATGTCGTCCAGCAGGGGCCGGTGCAAGCAAAACGTCATAGCGCTATGCTGCGGCGCATATAGTGCAATTCCCCGGAAAACACCAGCCCAATTCACAAGCCGGCTTTTCAGGCCAAAATGGCAGGTTTTAGCATTGTCAAAGCCATTTCTTCCATTTGAAGAAGGCGATCAGCCCGAACGCGACAAGCGCCATGAACAGCAGCGACAAGGGATAGCCATAATAGGCCTTCAGTTCCGGCATGTTCCAGGGCGAAGACTCCGGATCGAAATTCATGCCCCAGATGCCGACCAGGAAGGTGAGCGGCATGAAGATGACCGAGACGATGGTGAGATAGCTGATGACGTCGTTGGTGCGCGCCTGGCTCAGCGACAGGTGCATCTCGATCAGGCCGGTCAGCATGTCGCGCTGGGTTTCGACCAGCTCGATCAACCGTAGCGCATGGTCGAGCGTGTCGTTGAGGAAGATCTTGGTCTCGGCCTTCACATAGGGCACATCGTTGCGGATCAGCGTCGCCAGCGCATCGCGCATCGGCCACAGCACGCCTTTCAGCACGTTGGCGTCGCGCCGCAATTCATGCAGCTGCCGCATCTGATGCTTGTGCGGCGAATGCAGCATCTCGTCCTCGATGCTGTCGACCATGTCGCCGGCGGCCTCGATCGGCGGAAAGTAGCTGTCGACGATGGCGTCGATCAGCGCATAGGCGAGGTAATCGGCACCGCGCGCGCGCAACCGGTTGGGCGCTGAGCTTTCGATGCGCTTGCGCACGGGATCGAACGGATCGCCTTCACGCTCCTGGAAGGTGACGACGAAATTATTGCCGAAGAAGACGGCGATCTGCTCATAGCGGTGCGAGGCGACGTCGTCGATCATCCTGACGACGACGAAGGCATGATCCTCGAAAAAGTCGACCTTCGGCCGCTGGCCGGTGTTGACGACGTCCTCCAGCGCCAGCGGATGCAGGCTGAATATACGGCCGATCTCCTCGATCAGCGGGATGTTGGCGAGGCCGGTACAATCGAGCCAGAGGACCGGCCATTTATCGCAATGGGTGTTCAGGTCGTCGATGCTGGCATTTTCGATAGTCTTGAATTTTTCGGGCGAGATCAGCGTCAGCCTGAGTTCGCTGCGCCGCGCCGAGGGATCGGCGATCAGCGTGCCGGGCGACGCACCGACCGGCGGCCGCCGCGTTTTCACTGGTGCCCGCGTCTTCACGGTCTCAGCCTTTGCCATATGCCCCTCGTGCGAGTCCTCGCCTCGATATTAGACGACAGGAGTCACCCGGCAAAGACCCGCTTGGGCTTGAACATGCCTTGCTCGATGGCACCGATGGCGACCAGCTTGCCGCGCGCCGTGGCGCAGGCTTCCTCGGCTTCCACCGGTGCGTCGCGGCCACGGATGATGACCGGGTTGCCAAGGCGGATCTTGGTCGCCGCGTCGTCGCTGATGGCGATCTGCGGCAGGCAGTCGAGAGCCGCCGACGTATCGACCAGAAGCGCATCGATGGCGTCGAAGTCGATTGGTACTTCCACCTTGTCGACAGCCTCTGTCGTGTCAGCGGCTTCCGTTGCGTCAGTGACGTCCGTCGTGCTGTCTTCGTCCTGGACACCGAAACGGGCGGCTTCCAGTTCGGCGATGGTGACGAAATCCTCCGCCGTGAACGGCTCGACCTCGACCCGGCGCAATTCGGAAATGTGGCCGAAACAGCCCATGTCGCGGCCCATGTCGCGGGCCAGCGCGCGCACATAGGTGCCCTTGCCGCATTCGACCTCGAAAACAGTATGGTCGGCGCCATGCTCGACAACGTCCAGACGGCCGATCTCGATCTCTCGCGCGGGTATGTCGACTGTCGCGCCGTCGCGGGCCAGATCATAGGCACGCTCGCCCGCGATCTTGATGGCCGAGAATTGCGGCGGCGTCTGCATGATGACGCCAGTGTATTTCGGCAGCAGGGCGAGCACTTGGGCTTGCGACGGGCGCAGGTCGGACTCTTTCGTCACCGGACCCTCGAGGTCATCGGTGGAGCGCTCCTGCCCCCAGGCAACGGTGAAGCGGTAGATCTTTGCGCCGTCCTGCACGTAGGGAACGGTCTTGGTGGCCTCGCCAAGCGCGATCGGCAGCATACCGGACGCCAGCGGGTCGAGCGTGCCGGCATGGCCGGCCTTTTCGGCCTGGAACAGCCATTTGATCTTGGAGACGGCTTCGGTCGAGCCCATGCCGACCGGCTTGTCCAGGATCAGCCAGCCCGAGATCGGCCGGCCCTTCTTCTTGCCGCGGCGCGCCACTATTCGGTGTCCTTGTTGTCGTCTTTGCCCTGGTGCGCGTTTTCCTGGTCCTCAGGACCCAGATCGCGCGCCACTTCAGGTGACTTCAACAGGTCATTGATCCTGGCAAAATTGTCGAAGGAGGTGTCGAGCTTGAAGCGGAACTCCGGCATGAACTTCATCTGCCGCAGCGCGCCGGAGACACGGCCACGGACGAATTTCGCATGCTTGTTCAGCGCCTCGACCACCGCATCGGTATCCTTGGCGCCGAGCGGCGAGACGAAAGCGGTAGCGACCTTCAAATCGGGCGACATGCGCACTTCCGAGACCGACACCACGGTGCTCTCGATCAGCGGATCGATGATCTCGCCGCGCTGCAGGGTTTCGGATAGCGCATGGCGCACCTGTTCGGCGACGCGCAGCATGCGCTGGGATGGGCTGGATGTGGTTGGACGGGGCATTTTTCTCTATCCTGAAGCGTGAGGCGCGGGATGGGACCGTGCCGCATGTCTCATATGGGTCGTTCTCAATAGACCTCGGGCGGCGGCCTCTCGGCCACCGCCCGGTATGGACAAGTCACTCGAACTCAGAGTGTCCGGGTCACCATCTCGACGCGGAAGCACTCGATGACGTCGCCGACGCGCATGTCCTCGTAGTTCTGGAAGGCCATGCCGCACTCCTGGCCGCCGGGGACTTCCGAAACTTCGTCCTTGAAGCGCTTCAGCGTCTTCAGCGTCCCTTCGTGGATGACGACGTTGTCGCGGATCAGGCGCACCCCCGCACCGCGTTCGACCTTGCCTTCGGTGACACGGCAGCCGGCGATCTTGCCGACCTTGGTGATGTCGAAGATCTCGAGGATCTGCGCGTTGCCAATGAAGGTCTCGCGACGCTCCGGCGACAGCAGGCCCGACAGAGCCGCCTTCACGTCATCCACGAGGTTGTAGATGATCGAGTAGTAGCGGATCTCGATGCCAGCCGCCGCTGCGGCGGCACGTGCCTGGACGTTGGCGCGGACGTTGAAGCCGATGATCGCGGCACCCGAAGTCTCCGCCAGCGACACGTCGCTTTCGGTGATGGCGCCGGCGCCGGCATGGACGATGCGCGCACGCACCTCGTCGGTGCCGAGCTTGTCGAGCGCGGCGTTGATCGCCTCGATCGAGCCCTGCACGTCGCCCTTGATGACCAGCGGGAATTCCTTCAGCCCGCTTGTCTGCAATTGCGACATCATCTGCTCGAGCGACCCGCGCTGGCCGGCATGCTTGGCAACCGCCTTCTCGCGCGCCAGACGCTGGCGGTATTCGGTGATCTCGCGGGCACGGGCCTCGTTGTTGACCACGGCGAAGCGGTCGCCGGCCTGCGGTGTGCCCTGCAAGCCAAGCACTTCCACCGGCATCGCCGGCGGCGCTTCCTTGATCTGCGTGCCACGATCGTTGACCAGCGCACGGACCCGGCCCCATTCGTTGCCGGCAACCAGGATGTCGCCCGGCATCAGCGTGCCGGTCTGCACCAGCACAGTGGCGACGGGGCCACGGCCCTTGTCGAGCTGGGCTTCGATGACGACGCCTTCGGCGGTACGATCCGGATTGGCCTTCAGGTCGAGAATTTCGGCCTGCAGCAGGATCGCCTCGAGCAGTTTGTCGAGATTGGTGCCCTTGGTCGCCGACACTTCGACGTCCAGAACTTCACCCCCCATGGATTCGACGAAAACCTCGTGGCGCAGCAGCTCGGAGCGCACTTTCTGCGGATCGGCATCATGCTTGTCGATCTTGTTGATCGCCACGATGATCGGAACGCCGGCCGCCTTGGCATGGCTGATCGATTCGATCGTCTGCGGCATGACGCTGTCGTCGGCCGCAACCACCAGGATGGCAATGTCGGTCGCCTGGGCGCCACGAGCACGCATCGCTGTGAAGGCGGCGTGGCCGGGCGTGTCGATGAAGGTGATCTTGTGACCGTTCTTCTCGACCTGGTAGGCGCCGATGTGCTGGGTGATGCCGCCGGCTTCGCCGGAGACGACATTGGCGTTGCGGATCGCGTCGAGCAGCGAGGTCTTGCCGTGATCGACGTGACCCATGATCGTCACGACCGGCGGACGCGAAACCAGGTCCTCGGCACTGTCGGCGATGTTGAACAGGCCTTCCTCGATGTCGGACTCGGCGACGCGGCGGACCGTGTGGCCGAATTCGGTGGCAACCAGCTCGGCCGTGTCGGCGTCGATGACGTCGCCCGGCTTCAGGATCTGGCCCTGCTTCATGAAGAACTTGACCAGGTCGACCGCGCGCTCGGACATGCGTTGCGCCAGTTCCTGGATGGTGATGGTCTCTGGCAGGATCACTTCGCGCATGACTTTCTCGCGCGGCTCATTGTGCATCGCGCGCTTGAATTTTTCCTGGCGGCGACGCATCGACGACAGCGACCGGGCTCGCGCGTCTTCGTCGGACAATGCTGAATTCAGCGTCAGCTTGCCGCGGCGGCGGTCTTCCTCGGCCTTGGTCGGCTTGGCCGGACGCGCCACTTCGGGCGTGACCGGACGGCGCACCGGTGCGCCGGCACCAACACGTTTCGGCTTGGCCACTTCCTCGTCATCGACTGTTGCCAGTTCGGCGGCCAATGGCGCGCGTCGACGGGCCTCTTCCTCAGCCCGACGGCGGGATTCGGCCTCGGTCTGCAACCGCGCCTCTTCCTCGGCCTGGCGGCGTGCGGATTCATCGCGTTCGCGCTTGCGGCGCTCTTCGTCCTCGGCGCGACGCTTGGCATCCTCGGCGGCGCGCTGGCGGTCCTCGACCTCGCGAACCTTCGAGCCCTCGAGCGCCCTGCGGCGCGCTTCCATTTCACTGCGCGACAGTTCGTTCAGCACCATACCGCTGCGTTCGACCGGGGCCGGCGGCGGTGGTGGCGCCTTCGGTGCTTCCGGCACGACGACGGGTGCGGCCACGACCGCCGGCTTCGGTGTGAAGACGGGGGCGGCAACAGGCTCCGGCTTGTCGCCGGGCATCGAGAACTTGCGCTTCTTGGTTTCGACGACGACCTGCTTGGTGCGGCCGTGCGAGAAGTTCTGGCGCACAGTGCCCTGTTCCATACCGGGGCGCTTCAGCGTCAAGGTCTTCTTCGGCGTCACACTCAGCGTATTGTCGTCACCCGATTTCGTATCGCTCATTCCATATCCTCTGCGGCATCATCTTCGTCAGCAACAGCCGCAAGCATTGCCAGATCGTCCGGGGAACCGCCCCGATACCGGTCGAGCGCAACCATGCGCTTCTGGACCGCCCTGCCCGCGTCTCCCGCGAGAACGGCAGCATGTATCACATTTGTACCCCCCAATGCCAAGCTCAACTCGGCCTCGGAGAAAAGTTTGTAGGCAAGGATAGCGGGCCCGCCGAGATGGATTGTCGCCCGTCGCGCCTGGCTGATCTTGCGCACGCCGTCGTCGGACGCCTCGGTCGCGTGGAGCACGAAAAGCGCCAATCCACCGCGGACAGCACTTTCGACCTTGGTGGCACCCAGCGAAATTGCGCCTGCCTTGCGGGCAAGACCAAGCATGCCCAGAGCGTGCCTGGAAAGTAGCCCGTCGATCATGCCGCCAAGATCGGGCGGCACGACCACCTGTGCCTTGAAGGCGCGGGCAAAGAGGTTCTTCGCCGCAGCCTTGTCGATATGTAGGCGGTCGGCGCTCACCCAGCAACCGCGGCCGGGCAGATTTCTCTTAATGTCGGGAACGACGGCCGAATCCGGGCCGACGACAAACCGGATCAGATCATCCGGTTCGGCTTGTTTGCGCGTAACGATGCAGGTGCGATCGTTCATCTCGTCCAAGGGCGGGTTCGGTGCGATGCGGTTTCACCTCACGCACCAACGGCTTCGTCAGCCGAGACTTCTTCGGCTGCAAGCTCGTCTTCGGTGATCCAGCCGGCCTTGAGGCGGGCGGCCAGAACCATTTGTTCGGCGTCTGCGCGGGTCACGCCATGATTGGCCAGCACGCCCGGATAGACCTTGGTCTCACCGTCCTTGCGTTCCTTCCAGCCGGTCAGGTCGTCGGCGGCATAGCCGGCGAAATCCTCGATCGTCTTCACGCCGTCCTCGCCAAGCGTCACCATCATGGCGGTGGTGACGCCGGGGATTTCGCGCAATTCGTCCGAAACACCAAGCGCCTTGCGCTTGTCGTCGTGCTCGGCCTCGATCTTCTCCAGATATTCGCGGGCGCGGGTCTGGATTTCCGAAGCGGTGTCCTCGTCGAAACCGTCGATCGAGGCGATCTCGCCGGAATCGACATAAGCGACTTCCTCAACGCTGGTGAAGCCTTCGGAGGCCAGCACCTGGCCGACCATCTCGTCGACGTCGAGGGCTTCCATGAACAGCGACGAACGCTCGACGAATTCCTTCTGGCGGCGCTCGGATTCTTCGGCCTCGGTGAGGATGTCGATATCCCAACCGGTCAGCTGCGAAGCGAGACGCACGTTCTGGCCGCGGCGGCCGATGGCCAGCGACAGCTGGTCGTCGGGAACCACGACTTCGATGCGTTCGGCATCCTCGTCGAGCACGACCTTGGCGACTTCCGCCGGCTGCAGCGCGTTGACGATGAAGGACGCCGCCGAAGGCGACCACGGAATGATGTCGATCTTCTCGCCCTGCAATTCGCCGACGACGGCCTGGACGCGGCTACCGCGCATGCCGACGCAGGCGCCGACCGGATCGATCGAGCTGTCGCGCGAGATGACGGCGATCTTGGCGCGCGAACCTGGGTCGCGGGCGACCGATTTGATCTCGATGATGCCGTCATAGATTTCCGGCACTTCCATGGTGAACAACTTGGCCATGAACTGCGGATGGGTACGCGACAGGAAAATCTGCGGGCCGCGCTGCTCGCGGCGCACATCGTAGACATAGGCGCGGACGCGGTCGCCATATTTGTAGTTCTCGCGCGGGATCAGCTCATCGCGGCGGATGATCGCTTCGCCGCGGCCGAGATCGACGATGACGTTGCCGTATTCGACGCGCTTGACGGTACCGTTGACGATCTCGCCGATGCGGTCCTTGTACTCGTCATACTGGCGGTCGCGTTCGGCCTCGCGGACCTTCTGCACGATGACCTGCTTGGCCGACTGGGCGGCGATGCGGCCGAAATCCATGGGCGGCAGCTGTTCGGCGATGAAGTCGCCGAGCTGAGCGTCGGGATTGCGCTCGCGCGCCGAGGAAATGGCGATCTGCGTGGCGTAGTCATCGACCTTCTCGACCACTTCCATCAGCCGCTGCAGCTTCATCTCACCGGTGTTCGGGTTGATGTCGGCGCGGATGTTGGTCTCCTGACCGTAACGCGAGCGCGCCGCCTTCTGGATCGCATCGGCCATGGCGGCGATGACGATCGACTTGTCGATCGACTTTTCACGCGCGACCGCGTCGGCGATCTGCAGCAATTCAAGTCTGTTGGCGCTTACAACCATCGTTTTTCTCCCGAGCCTGTTTGCCGGACCTTTGCGCCCGGCAGCTCAATCATAGTTCCTGTTCGTGTTCTTCCGTGGCGTCCGCTTCCGCACCCGACTCGTCGTCGTCCGGTTCGCCGCGGCGTTTCTTGGCTTCCTTGCGCGCCCTGTTGTCCTTCGACAGGGCATCGCGGATAAGATCGTCTGTCAGGATCAAGCGCACATCGGCAATCGCATCATAGGGGACGCGCACCGTCGGCTCCTCGCCATAGGCGGCCTTGTCGCGCTCGATCAGCACATCGTCTTCGCCGGCTTCGGCGATCTTGCCCTTGAAGCGCTTGCGGTCGGCGACGACCATCGATGTTTCCATCTTCACCAGATGGCCCGTCCAGGTCGTGAAATCCGATTTACGGACCAGCGGCCGGTCGATGCCGGGCGACGAGACTTCAAGATGATAGGCCTTTTCAATCGGATCGTCGACGTCGAGCGCCGGCGACACCGCGCGGCTGACCTCTTCGCAATCCTCGACGGTCATGGTGCCGTCCTCGCGTTCGGCCATGATCTGCAGCGTCAGCCCGTTCTGGCCCGACAGATGCACCCGCACGAGGCGGAAGCCGATGCCACGCAGGACCGGCTGGACGATCAGCGCGATGCGCGCATCGATGCCGCTTTCGCGGATGATGCGATCGTCGCCCTCGCTTGCCGTTGCAGTCATTGAAGCCCTGTCGTTCTACCAAGTTATCGGCAGGTAATAAAAAAGAGCGGGACCGGGTGGACCCACTCTTCGTCATACCGACCAAGAATTTGAGGCTGATATAAACGATCATGGCCTGTGTTTCAAGCCCGCTATGCTGGTCGGGCAACGCCGCCATCGAGGCGGCCCGCGCCAGCGTTGCATGGGGCGCATGGCGCCTATGCGGCGATACCCATGGGATCGGCGCCGAAACGCACCTATTTATGTTGCGCCGCACAAATGTGGCCGTGCGTCAGACGTGCGAAAGGACATGATCATGAGCAATCGCAAGATATTTTCTGCAATAGGCGACTTCTTCACCGTATTCGGCAGCGCCGTGGCCGCTTCACGGGCCGTGGAAGCCGGTCGCAGGCCGCGCGCCGACGACCTGCGCAACCTCGGCGTCGAGCCTGCCGCCTTCGATCGCATCGGCCGCCGCTTCTAGCTTTGACGCAATTCCGGACGGAAAACCGTTTCACACCTTTCCTGGAATTGCTCTAAGACCGCGAGCCTATTTCCGAATGAAGGTAAGATAGGCCGGCCGCCGTCCCTCGCGAATGGCCTTCGCCTCATAACGGGTGCCCGGCCAACCATCATAAGGCCGGTGCCAGTCCGCCGCCTCGCAAGCCTGCCATGCGAACGCGCCATGCGCGCGGCAATGCAGCAGGGTCCAGTTGACATAGGTGTCGATGTCGGACGCAAAGCGGAATTTTGAACCAGGCTTCAGCACACGCGCGAACCGCTCCAGATTGACCGGGCTGACGAAGCGCCGTTTCCAGTGTTTCTTCTTCGGCCAGGGATCGGGGTAGAGCAGATCGATGCCGTCGAGCGAGGCTTGCGGCAGCCAGTCCAGCAGCCTTGTTGCGTCGTCGTCATAGACCCGCAGATTGGCGAGCGGTTTCTCGCGCACCGCCATCATCATCTTGGCCATGCCGTTGACGAAGGGCTCGACGCCGATAAAGCCGATCGCTGGGGCCTCGGTCGCACGATGCAGGAGATGCTCGCCACCGCCGAAGCCAATCTCGAGGCGAACCGCGCGGACATCCGTCTCAAACAAAGCGCTGAGATCAGCCGGCGGCTCGGCCGCCAGATCGAGCCGATATGTGCCGAAGCCGCTTTCCAGCGCGGCCGCCTGCTGCGGGCGCATGGTCTTGCCGCGCCGGCGACCGAAAAAGGCTTCGGTCGCGCGGCTTGGTCTGTCCTTCGGATCCATGGCGGGACTTTGCGGTGCCGCTGTCAGGCGGCGACCGCGTCCTTGAGTGCCTTGGCGAGATCGGTCTTTTCCCAGGAGAAAGACCCATCACGGCCGGCCTTGCGGCCGAAATGGCCGTAGGACGACGTCTTGGCGTAGATCGGTTTGTTGAGATCGAGGTGACGGCGGATGCCCGACGGCGACAGATCCATCACCGTGCGCAACGCGTCCTCGAGCTTTGCCTCGTCGACCTTGCCGGTACCGTGCAAGTCGACATAGACCGACAGCGGCTGAGCAACGCCGATGGCGTAGGAAAGCTGGATGGTGCAGCGGTCGGCGAGTTTCGCCGCCACGACGTTCTTGGCCAGGTAGCGCGCCGCATAGGCCGCCGAACGATCCACCTTGGTGGTGTCCTTGCCGGAGAAGGCGCCGCCGCCATGGGGTGCGGCACCACCATAGGTGTCGACGATGATCTTGCGGCCGGTCAGTCCGGCATCGCCGTCCGGCCCGCCAATGACGAACTTGCCGGTCGGATTGATGTACCACATGCAATCGTCGGCGATCTTGAGGTCGCCCAGCGCCTCTCGGATATAGGGTTCGACGACCTTGCGGACCTTCTTCGAATCCCAGCTCGCATCGAGATGCTGTGTGGACAGCACGATCTGCGTCGCCTCGGCGGCCTTGCCGTCGACATAGCGAACGGTGACTTGGCTCTTGGCATCCGGCCCGAGCTTGCCGGCTTCACCGCTGCCTTCGTGACGGGCGGCAGCCAGCAGTTCGAGGATCTTGTGGCTGTAGTAGATCGGCGCCGGCATCAGATCCGGCGTCTCGCGACAGGCGTAACCGAACATGATGCCCTGGTCGCCGGCACCCTCTTCGCCCTGACGGTCGGAGGCATTGTCGACGCCCTGGCCGATGTCAGGCGACTGGCCGTGCAGCAGAACCTCGATCTTCGCCGTTTTCCAATGAAAGCCGGCCTGCTCGTAGCCGATTTCGCGGATCGCCTTGCGGGCGACCGATTTGAACTTGGCCGGATTGACGACCGAATGCCCGGCGGCATCCTTGAGAATATTGCCGGCCTTGTCCCGCTTGAGCAACGTGTCGGGAACACGCACTTCGCCGGCGATCACGACACGGTTGGTGGTGGCCAGCGTCTCGCAGGCGACACGGACTTTCCACGGGTCCATGCCGGTCTTCTTGGCTTCGCGATACACCAGATCGACGATCTCGTCGGAAATCCGGTCACAGACTTTGTCGGGATGGCCCTCGGCAACGGATTCCGAGGTAAAGAAGTAGTTCTGCCGCGTCACGGGTGTCCCCTCTTGAAAAACGATCGGCAGGCTGCCGATTTTGGCGCGCCACGTGTTAGCGGGGCGAAGCGCCGCTCGTCAAGCGGTGCTTCGGTTCTGGCATGATGTCGATGCAGTTATCTTGTGCCACCGGCGGCAAGACGCCGCCAGTCCTGGCGTGATTGCCGATCAGTCGGGATCGTCGGTGGAGAGGGACTTGACCAGGTCTATGATCCTGCGGCGCACCTTGGCGTCCGCGATCTTGACAAAGGCCCGGTTGAGCTGGAGTCCTTCGGGACTGCCGCAGAATTCGACGGCGAAAGCCATCGACGCGTCCTCGGCAAATCCGCGGCCCGCCACGGGCTCCTGGCCGGGCGCATCCTCGAAAAAGAAGGCGACAGGCACGCCGAGTATGGACGCTATCGCCTGCAATCGGCTGGCGCCGACGCGGTTGGTGCCTTTTTCATATTTCTGAATCTGTTGAAATGTGATGCCGAGGTTTTCTCCCAGCTTTTCCTGGCTCATTCCCAGCATGTTGCGGCGAAGCCGGATGCGACTGCCAACATGGATGTCGATCGGATTCGGTTTCTTCTTGTTGTCTTCTGTCATTTTTTCCTCGCCGAATTTTTTCGGCTTTCTCTATTTTTTTCCTGCCCAAACAAAGCCGGAGGCAACTGCCCCAACAGAACGATCCACCGGCTTCGAGAAATTTTCAGGCACTTACAGTATGAGTTTCTAATGTGTGGGCTGTCAATTCACCCGTAGCCTTTGCCTTACGTTCAACAGCGCTGCCCCAACGGCAAACAGCAACATGATCAGCATTCCGTTAATGCGCCGTTGGCCGGGAGATATGAGCGCCTGTCCGGAAATCGGTATGTGGGCGTCGATGGCGCCGCGTGCGTCGATCGCAAGCGCATCGACGATGCGCCCACGCGGATCGACGACGGCCGAGATGCCGTTGTTGGCAGCACGCACCAATGGCAATCCATTTTCCACCGCACGGATCTGGGCCTGCCTGAAATGCTGATACGGACCCGGCGTGTCGCCGAACCACGCATCGTTGGTAACGTTCACAATAAGCTGCGCTGACGCAGCGTCAACTGCCACAAGATCGGGAAAGATCACCTCATAACAGATAAATGGCAGCGCACGGATGCCATCGGGCAGCGTGATGGCGTGGCGCTCATTGCCGGCCGCGAAACTCATCGGCCCGGCAACCAGTTGCTCGATGCCGAAACGCTGGAGCAGATCGGCGAAAGGCAGGTATTCGCCGAACGGCACCAGGTGAACCTTGTCGACGGCGTCAGCGATTTCACCCTTGTCGTCGATCGCCACCACGGAGTTGTAGTAACGGCTGTCGGCATTCGCGGCCGAACCGCCTTCCTCGCGAACGACGCCGGCAATCAGCATCTGGCCGGGTCCGAGCATGTCCCCCAGCGCCGTCAATGCGTCCGGACGCTCGGTGAAGAGGAACGGCACCGAGGTTTCGGGCCACAAGATCAGTTGCGGCTTTTGATGGCCTGGGTCCGGCGCCTTGGCCGAGAGCCCCATCAGGACCGCGAAGATGCGGTCGCGCACCGAGGCATCCCATTTTTCCGACAGGTCAACGGCCGGCTGGACGATGCGGACATCCAGGCTGCGTGAAGCTGGCGGTTCGGGAGCGGCAAGCCTGACATAGCCGAAGCCGACATGGGCGGCGGCGAGCACGACAAACAGTGCCGCGCCGAGGCGCAGATGCCGACGTGCCGCCAGCAGTGCCGGCAATGCGAAGACGAACACCGCGAGCGCGTTCATGCCGATCATGCCCGTCACCGAGACGCTCTGCATCAGCAGCGGCACGGGCATGGCCGCGTAGCCGACGGCATTCCAGGGAAAACCGGTGAACAGGAAATCGCGCAGCCATTCCGCCAGGCCGAAGCCGAAGGCAAGGGCGGCGATGCGGCCAATGTCGTTGCTCCACAGCAGCCGGGCAACGATTGCCGCAAAGCCGTAGAAAAAGGCGAGCATGAAAGGAATGCCGACCACCGCGAAGGGAAGCGCCCAGGCAAAACTGTCGGCCTCGACCAGCAGCGCCGAGCCGATCCACCAGAGGCCGGCGAGGAAATAGCCGAAACCGAACCACCAACCGACGGCGAAAGCCGGCCGCAGGCGCTGGAACAGGCTGCCGGAAGCTTCGCCGGTGGCGCCGTCGAGCAGCCAGACCAGCAGCGGAAACGAGACGAAACAGGCGGCGAAGAAATCGTAAGGCGCCTGCCCAAGCACGGCAAAAGCGCCTGCGAGAAACGCCACGAGCGCACGCCGCCAACCCCAAAGCAGAATTATCCGGCCGGTGAGGCGCTCCATGCATACTTCCGAGTCGCGAATCAGGACACAAGATTTAACAGGCTGCGCTCCGCGCTCCAAACGGCGGATGGGCTGGCTGAGATGCACAGCTTCGGCCCTGCCCTACCGGTGCCAACCCTCGATTTGGACGCCGCCCAGCCGCTCGGCCTCCTCGCGCGGAACCGAACGGATGGTCTGCGTGAAGGTCCAGACATGGCCTTCGGGGTCGCGTGCACGATACTGGCGCTCGCCGTAGAACTGATCCGCCGGCTCCTGGATTATATCAGCGTCGACCGCCCGCGCCTGCTCGCAATGCGCATCCAGGCCGCGCTTCAGCCTGACATAGATCGACTGCGTGTTCTTGCCCAAGACCGAAGCCGGGCTGGCAACATAATCGCTCCATTCGGAATCTACGATGATGTAGCTGTCGCCGAATCGCATCTCTGCATGGACGAGTTTCCCTCGGCATCGCTGACCACCATGCTGCGCGCGAAGCCTAAGGCTGCTTCCAGCCAGTCCAGCGCGGCACGAGGGTCCTTATAGAAAACACCGGACCCCAGACTTGGATGCTTGAAGGGGTCCTCGACCGCCATCCCTAAGCGCCTGGATTCTGGTTTTGCCGCATGATGTTCATTCGAAAAGTCTGCAACTTTTCGGCATCATGCTTAAGCCCTGGTTTTGCCGCATGATGTTCATCCAAAAAGTCTGCAACTTTTCGGCATCATGCTTACGCCTGTTCGGTGCGCGCGGTGGCGCGCCGGCGGCGCTCACCCTTCTGGCTCTGCACGATGCGCACGCGCTTGACGCGGCGCGGATCGGCGTCGAGGACGTGGAACTCGAAGCCGGGTATGGCCTGCACCACCTCGCCGCGGGCCGGAACACGGCCAAGCGTGTTGAAAATCATGCCGCCGATCGTGTCGACATATTCGCCATGTTCACCGGCGGCGAAATCCCCGCCGATCATCTTGGCGACGTCGTCGATCTCGGCCTTGCCGTCGACGATGAACACGCCGTCGCCGCTCTGGGTGATCATCGGCTCGTCGTCGTCATGCTCGTCCTCGATGTCGCCGACCACCATCTCGACGATGTCTTCCAGCGAGGCGAGGCCGTCGGTGCCGCCATATTCGTCGATGACCAGCGCCATCTGGGTGCGCGTCGTCTGCATGCGGCCCATCAGGTCGGAGGCAAGCATCGACGGCGGCACGAACAGCACCGGGCGGATCAGATTGAGGTCGCCAATGGTGCGTGCGAGGTCGACCTGGGCAAGATCGAGAACCGTGGCAGCGGGGGTTTTCCTGGTCGTGCGGCCCTTCTTGACGCGCGCGATCTTGGTGATGTGGGCCAGCACGTCACGGATATGGACCATGCCGCGCGGATCATCGAGCGTCTCGGAATAGACCGGCATGCGCGAATGGCCGGATTGTTCGAAAGTGCCCAGGAGATCGCCGAGCGTCGTCGTGATTTCGACCCCCTGAATGTCGGCGCGCGGTACCATGACGTCCTCGACGCGCACTTCGCGCAGCCGCAGGATGTTGTTGAGCATGGCGCGTTCGCCGGGCGAGAAGGCGCCGGCATCGCTCGTCGTCTCGGCTAGCGCGCCGGCAATTTCCTCACGCAGGCTGGTTCCGTTGCGTTGCCTGAACAGGCCCAGAACGCGGTCGAACAGTGAGGGACCGGCAGGCAACGTCTCGCTGGCAGCGCTGCCAGCACCGGCAGCAGCAGAGGTACTGCTAGCGCCAGACGTAACGGTACTCGGACTTGATCCCTCTTCCGACGTGTCGGAAGCCTTGTTCGCACTGCCGGCGTCGGGGCGGGCGGCAGTCTCTGGTTTGTCGTTCATCGTCGTCCGGTCAATTGATCAGATGTAGTTACGCGTAGGGGTCGGGAATGGCAAGCCTTGCAAGCGCCGCGCGTTCGACGGCTTCCATCGCCTCGGCCTCGGCCTCGGTCTCGTGATCGTAGCCCAGCAAATGCAGCAGGCCGTGGATGACGAGATGGGTGATATGGTTCTCGACCGGCTTGTCTTCCAGTGCCGCTTCATGGGCGACCGTTTCGGCGGCCAGCACGATGTCGCCCAGCATCGGCGGCAACGGACCGCCTTGCGCAAACGGAAAAGCCGGGAAAGACAAGACGTTGGTCGGCTTGTCCTTGCCGCGCCAGCCGGCATTGAGGAGCTGGACATGGGCGTCGTCGGTAAAAACGAGGCTGAGTTCGGAACGGCCCGCCACGCCGGTTTCGGCAAAAGCCGCCTTGACCGCGCCATCGACCAGCCGCGTCAGGCTTACCTCGTCGGGCCAGTTGCCCGCCTCAACCGATATGTCGATGTCGACGGGAACATTCCCGTCGCCGGATATTATGTCCTCAGGCATGAAGCCGCATCGTCAACATCAATTCTCGGCGCCGAGGCCGCGCGCCAGCTTGGCGTCCCGGTCGTAGGCCCTGACGATTTCCGCCACCAGTGGATGGCGGACCACATCGCCGTCGTTGAAGCGCACGGTGACCGCGCCCGCCACACCGTCCAGCACGCGCAAGGCTTCGACCAGGCCCGATTTGGTGTTGGAGGGAAGGTCGATCTGGGTCGGGTCGCCGGTGACGATCATGCGCGAATTTTCGCCCAGACGCGTCAGGAACATCTTCATCTGCATCGGCGTGGTGTTCTGCGCCTCGTCGAGGATGACGGCGGCATGCGCCAGCGTGCGGCCGCGCATGAAGGCGAGCGGCGCGATCTCGATCACTTCGGCGGCAATGGCGCGCTCAACCTTGTCGGCGGGCATCATGTCGTAGAGCGCATCATAGAGCGGCCGCAGATAGGGATCGACCTTCTCCTTCATGTCGCCGGGCAGGAAGCCCAGCCGTTCGCCGGCCTCGACCGCAGGCCGCGAGAGAATGATGCGCTCGACCATGCCGCGCTCGAGCAGCATCGCCGCATGCGCCACCGCCAGATAGGTCTTGCCGGTGCCGGCCGGGCCGATGCCGAACACCAGTTCCGACCGTTCCAGCGCCCGCATATAGGCGTCCTGGTTGAGTGAACGGGCATAGATCGTCTTCTTGCGGGTGGCGATCTGGGCGGCGGAAACCTTGCCCTTACGCTCCAGCGTCGGCAGGGTCAGCTGATCGTCGGCGGCAATCGCCATGCGCACGGCGCCATCGACGTCGGACTGGCCGATATCGACGCCCTTCTGGAGAATGCCGTAGAGATTGTCGAGCGCGCGGCGCGCCTGCTCGGCGGCCGACGCCGAACCCTTGATGGTCAGCTGGTTGCCGCGTGAGCGGATGTCGACGCCAAGCTTCTGCTCCAGCCTGGCGAGGTTTTCGTCGAACTGACCATAAAGGGCGCTGGCAAGCTTGTTGTTGTCGAAAGTCAGAACGATGTGCGCCATGTCAGAAGCCCCAGATGCCGGTACCGGGGGCAGGTTCTTCAGCTCTGCTGCGCTCAACCGTCTCTCCTCATCTGCCGAGACCCTCAGGCCAATTCGGCGAACAGGCTATTGTAGCCCGTCTTCGTGATTCGCACCTGGATAATGTCACCGATTTCGCCGGCCTTTTCATCAACAATAACCGGCTGCAGCCAAGGTGAGCGGCCAACCTTCTGGCCGGCCTGACGGCCGGGCTTCTCGATCAGCGTGTCGATGGTGCTTCCAACGAGGCTCAAGCCGAAATCCTGCTGCTGCTTCACAAGCAGAGCCTGCAGCCGCTGCAAGCGCTCGTCCTTGACCGTTTCGGGCACATGATCGGACATTTCGGCGCCCGGCGTGCCGGGGCGCGGCGAATATTTGAACGAGAAGGCCGAGGCGTAATTCACCTGACGCACCAACTCCATCGTCGCCTCGAAATCCGCTTCTGTCTCGCCGGGGAAGCCAACGATGAAGTCGCCGGAGAGCGCGATGTCAGGCCGCGCGGCACGGATACGGTCGAGCAGCGCCAGATAATCCCTCGCCGTGTGCCGGCGATTCATCGCCTTGAGGATGCGGTCGGAGCCGGATTGCACCGGAAGATGCAGATAGGGCATCAACGCCGGCAGATCGCGATGGGCCGCTATCAGTTCGTCATCCATGTCGCGCGGGTGGCTGGTGGTGTAGCGCAGACGCGCCAGCCCGGGGATTTCGGCCAGCCTGAAGAGCAGGCGGCCAAGGCCCCACTCCTCGGTCTTGCCCCCTTTGGCCTCGCCCCGGCCATGCCAGGCATTGACGTTCTGGCCAAGCAGCGTCACTTCGCGCACGCCGGCTTCGGCCAGGCGCTCAGCCTCCGCGACAATCTGCGCCACCGGCCGGGAGACTTCGGAGCCCCTTGTGTAGGGCACAACGCAGAAGGTGCAGAACTTGTCGCAGCCTTCCTGCACGGTGAGGAAGGCGGTGACGCCGCGCTTGATGACCTCGGCGCGCTTGGGCTGCGGCAGATGCTCGAACTTGTCCTCGATGGCGTAGTCGGTCTCGACGATCTTTTCGCCGCCGCGCACCCGCGCCAGCACGTCCGGGAGCCGGTGATAGGTCTGCGGACCGATGACCAGGTCGACGGCAGGCGAACGGCGGATGATCTCGGCGCCTTCGGCCTGCGCCACGCAGCCGGCGACGCCGACCAGCATCTCACGGCCGGCCAGGGCACGCTCGGCTTTCATGTCGCGGATACGGCCGAGCTCGGAATAGACCTTTTCGGCCGCCTTCTCCCTGATATGACAGGTGTTCAGCAACACCAGGTCGGCCTCGCCAATGGCATCGGTCGCGGAATAGCCGTCGGCAGCCAGCGCATCGGCCATACGCTGTGAATCATAGACATTCATCTGGCAGCCATAGGTCTTGATGAAGACTTTTCTCGCTGCCGCGGGAAGCACCGCCGGCTGTCCAGCCGTAGTGCCGATGTCGTCGCTTTCTATCGTGTTCAAGTCCATAAGGCGGCTTCTAACGCCTTTCCGTGACAAAAAACAGACGATTCTCGGCGCGCCAGCAAGGGCATGCCGGAGCTACCGGCTCGGCCGCGGGTCGGCAAGCGCCGCCTGCATCATCTCACGCACCTGGCTTTCCATCAGTTTCGACGTCTCCTTGCGGTTCGAACCCTTGGAAAAGGCGATTGCCTCGCCGAAATGCACCTCGACGTCGAGCGCGCCCTCAGCGAGCAATACCTTGAGATGCGGCATCAGATCCTCATCGCCGATCCAGGCGGCAAGCGGGCGATGCCGGCGGCCGAGCGGCACGCCGTGCAGACGCGTATAGGCGATCGCCACCGGCTGGATGAACACCTGTTCCGCCGCGCCTTCGGAAATCGCCATCGAGGCGGCGCCGAACAGCGTGCTCTTGAACGGCAGGACCATATTGCCGTCGCCGGTCGAGCCCTCGGCAAACAGCACCATCGCATCGCCCTTGGCCATGCGGCTGGCAATCTCGCTTGCCTGGTCGCCCGACGATCGCTTGCGCTCGCGCTCGATGAACACGGTGCGCTGCAGCTTCGACAGCATGCCGATCAGCGGCCAGCCTTCCATATCCGCCCTGGCGATGAACTTTACGTCGGCAAAAGAGCCGAGCACCATGATGTCGGTCCAGGAGATGTGATTGGACGCAACCAGCAGCGGGCGCTTGTCGGACAGCGTTCCCTTGACATGGATGCGCATGCCGAGCGCCCTGACGATCAGCCTGTGCCAGATCTTGAGGATGAAGGTTTCCGGCCACCAGCCGGTCTTCATCGACAGGATCTGTAACGGCACGAGGACCAGCGAACCGGCGACAACGAGGCCCAGCGCCAGGAAAATCCTGATTTTCTTGATCATCGCCTCATCCCGGCCGTGTCGCTAGCGAAGATCGCGGCGCATGACAAGCGCGCCGGTCGGTCCGTGTTCGGCCGATCTGTAGTAATTCGGCCGCTTGCCGACCTCATGGAAGCCCAGCCGACGATAAAGCGCGATCGCCGCGACATTGGTCTCATCGACCTCGAGGAACAGCGCTTCGGCGCGCTGCGCGTGCAGTTCGCGCAACACCGCGTCCATCAATTGCCAGCCCAACCCCTGGCGACGATGCGATCGCGCCACCGCGACGGTCAGGATCTCGCCCTCGCCTGCCGCAAGCCTCGCCAGCACGAAGCCGACGGGCGGCTTGGAGCCCTGCCCGGTTTCGCGCGCGGCATAGCCGAACACGGTGTCCTGTTCGAGCAGGGCGGCGAATTCGCCATCGGTCCAGGGGCGGACAAAGTCCTCGCGATGCAGCAGCGAGACCGCCGGACTGTCGGCGATCCTCAGCGGCTCGAGCGCGTAGTCCCGGCGGCGTGGTTGGAGAAAAGGTATGCGCATTTATCTTTCTTGCCTTGATAGAATAAAGCCAGCCTGCGGCTTGGCGTCGGCGCCGCGCATATAGAGTGGTTTCGGCCGTTCGCCTGCGCCCTTGGCGGCAGCCAGGCGGGCGTAGGTGACAATGTCGGCGGTGGCTGTCCGAGGGCCGACATCAAATTCGCGCCCGGCCGATGCGCTGATGAGCGCTGCCGCGGTGCCGGCAAGCACCGGAGACGTTTCCATCGCCATGGCCACCACGTCAGCCAGCGTGGCCACGGCCGGACCGTAAGCCAAGGCTGACGTTTCGTCGTAAAAGGCGGCGTGGATCTCCTCACGGCCGGCATCGAGCGCCGCCAGCACGGCGCGACCGGGAAATGCGGCTGCTGCTTCGGCGGCCAGCGCCTCCAGGGTCGTCACCCCGATCGCCGGTATCTTCAGCGCCAGCGCCAGGCCACGCGCGGTCGAGACGCCGACCCGCAGACCGGTGAAGGAACCGGGGCCGACAGAGACGGCAATGGCGCCAAGACCGGCATAGTCGGTTGCGCTTGCCTCCAGCGCTTCGGCTGTGACCGCCATCAGGTGCTCGGCATGGCCCTTGCCGAGATCGAGCACCGAGCGGCCAAGCTCCCGCTTCGCCACAGCATCATAGACGCAAGCGGCGCAAAGGTTGGCGGCACAGTCGATGGCAAGCAATTTCATGAGGCAACCGGTTCGAAAAACAATTCCCTGTGCCCGCCACGGCCCGCCACCGCAAGGGGATAGTGCATAATTCGTTAAACGGCTTCGCTGGTAGACTATGCGGCCTGTTCGATGCGCAGCATGTGGTTGTCCCAGACATAGTCCGGTTCGGAGCGTGTCGCGCCGCTGCCCTCGACGATCTCGCCGGCGCCGGTGGTGGCCATGAAGCCGGTTCCATCGGGGGCCACGCCGCAGACCTCGACCAACGCGCTGTTCGCAACGACCCGGCCGCTGGCCGCATCGATCACGACAAGCGAGTTGCCTTCCGGCGAGGAAACGGCGACGGTTCCGGCAGCCCGATTGGCCGCGACCGAGCCTATGTAGTTGCGGAAGCCGGACAAAACGTCCTGCGGCATGTCGAGCAACTGCAGATCCTTGCCGCGCGCGGCGCGACCGACCAGCAATGGACGATCGCTGCCCGGTCCCCGGTACTGGCAGCCGAACCAGACGGTTCCGGCCGGATCGGTGTCCATGTGGCGGATCGACAGCTGATGCAGTGCGGCCGGCAATTCGTGTTTCTCGATGACATAGCCGGTGACGCGGTCGATCAGCACATAGGACGGCTTCATGGTGGCGATGTTGAGCTCGGCGCGGCCGTAGTCCGGATGAGTCTCGATGCCG
Source organism: Mesorhizobium sp. M0140 (assembly GCF_040322475.1). Taxonomy (NCBI): domain Bacteria; kingdom Pseudomonadati; phylum Pseudomonadota; class Alphaproteobacteria; order Hyphomicrobiales; family Phyllobacteriaceae; genus Mesorhizobium; species Mesorhizobium sp. M0140. The sequence goes on from NZ_JAMYTM010000005.1 coordinate 93,344, forward strand.
CCATTTGCAACCGCAATCGTCCTGCCGTCGCCCAGGAGCAGAAGCTCGTGCGGACCCATGCCATAGGTCGGGAACTCACTGATGCGGCTGAATTTCGCCCGCGCATCATAGACGCCGACGACGCCGGCGGCGTTGTCGAAGTCGTTTTCGGTGGCATAGAGCAGCGCACCGTCGGCCGAAAACACGCCATGGCCGAAGAAATGCCGGCCGGCGATGCTGGCGATCGTCAGCGGCGCGTCACGGCCCGAGTGATCGAAAACCACGGCGAAGGTGCCGGGCTGACGCGCGAAGACCACCGAGCGTTTCGATATGGGATCGAAGGTGACATCGTGGCCGCGATCGGGCAGGTCGATCGCATGCAGGAGCTTGCCGGCCTCGGACAGGACGGCAGCGCCAAAGCTGCCGTCGCGTTTGACGAAAGCGGTGGCGAAGACGGCGTCGGCCGCAAGCGTCGTTGCCCAGGCCGACGGCGCCATTGCCGCGGCAAAGCCGATACCCGCAGCCCTCAGGAAATCGCGGCGATCGATGAGGGAGGTTTTCAAGAGACTATCCTCCCCTGCACTGGCTCGCTCCAGGACACGGTGATTATTACGGATCGGAGCTGACGCTTGGCACCTACCGATTCTTGGAATGATCCATCGCAGACATTGGAAGTTGGCCGACGCCTCCGGAACTTCGTCATCCACGGGCGGAGCAGGAGCGAAGCTCCGTCGCGGAGACCCGAGGATCCATGCCGTGACCTTGACCGTCGGGTGCAACGGAGCAAAATTCTGGACCGCGGCAGCGCTTTGAAGTCGCGGCATGGATCCCGGGGTCTGCGCTGCGTCGCTTCGCTCCTTGCTTCGCCCCAGGATGACGAAGCTATGGGCGTTTCGGCCAATCTCAAGGTCATGCTCAGTCCCCATCCAGCGACGAGAAGCCGGCGGTCAGGCCGAATTCAGCGGTCAACCTGGTGCCGATCAAGGTCGACAGGCTGGAGGTGATCAGCGCGAAATGGTCGAGTTTGTCACGCAGTGTCGGATCGGCGAGCGCCTTGTCGATCGGGCCCTGAATGGACTTTGCGGTGGCGACACCGTTGACCAATTGGATATGGATCGATTGGGCCATCCAGCGCGCATCGGGCGGCAGGGCGTCGCCAAGCTTCGAGGCCTGGAACAGCGTGTCGATGCCGGAGAGATTTCCAGCCAGCGAATTGGTGGTGTTTTGCGAGCGCCAGTAGATCGCCTGTTTCGGCTTGTCCGCATCCGGCTTGCCGCCGAAAAACCCTTTCAGGCGCACGTCGCGGACCATTTCCAGCTCATTGATGAAGACGCCGACCAGTTCGGTCACCGCTTCGTTGCCGTCGCGGTAGAGCGGGTTCTGCGGCCCCGGATTGGCCCAAAGGGCTGGAAAGCCGTCCGGCTTGTTCCAGGCGGCGCTGACCTCGCCGGCCATGGTTTCGATGTTGCCGGCAACAGCAGTGCCATAAGCGCAGCGGTAGGGATCATCCTTGCCGGCAAGTGCATCGGCGCCGTCGCCGTAAAGAACGAATTCGAGCGCGCCCAGCCCCTGCATGGCAACGCTCTTGCCAGCCAGTTGTGCCGGATCGGTCGCGGTCGGATCCTTGTCGGACAGCGCCGCCTGTACCTGTTTCAGGCCGATGCTCTTGCGATCCGGCCAGAACAGCATGCGTTCCAGCCGGTTGTTCTCCTTGATCGGTCCGAGGGCGATGATTTCGGCTGACGACCAGGCATAGACGGTGGCGGAGAATTCGGCGCGTGCGGCATCGAGTTCTCCTTGCGAGGGCGCTTCGCAGAGCTTGTGCATCGCTTTCGTCAAGGCTTCCGCATGCTGATGCAGGCCGGCATAGGCCGGGCGGACAAAGCCATCGATCGCCCGCTGGATGATGTCGGAGGCTTTGACCGCCGCCGACGCCGGGACGACGCCCAGCAGAGCCAGCGGAAGAACGAGAAACAATGCAGAGCGCTTGAACATCACAGTGCCTCCAGGAATTTGAGCAGCGCATTGCGGTCGGCCGCATTGGCTGCGGCAAAGCGGTCGCGCGCTTTCTGCGCCTCGCCGCCATGCCACAGGATCGCCTCGGTCAAGCTGCGCGCGCGCCCGTCATGCAGGAAGAAGGAATTGCCGTTGACCGTCTCGGTCAGGCCGATGCCCCACAGCGGCGGCGTGCGCCATTCATTGCCCGTCGCATCTCCCACGGCCTGGCCGTCGGCCAGATCAGGCCCCATGTCGTGCAGCAGGAAGTCGGAATAGGGCCAGATCAGTTGGAAGGCCTGCGCCTTGTGGGCCGTGCCGCGACGGGTGACGAATTTCGGCGTATGGCAGGCGATGCAGCCGATCTCGTAGAAGATTTTCTTGCCAATGAGCACCTGCGGCGTGTCGAGGTCGCGGCGCGCCGGCACGGCCAGGTTCTGCGAATAGAAGGTGACGAGATCCATCACCGGCGGCGGCGCCTCGACCGGGCCAAGACGCTGCTGCACGCCGTTCGGCATGGCGATGCATTTTGCCTCCGCAGCAGTGCAATCGCCCCAATGCTTCGGCTCTTCGGGCGTCGAGATGCCGATGTCGCCGGCAAAGGCATCCGCTGCCTGCTGGCGGATCGACGCGGTCTGCGCCTTCCAGCCGAAGCGGCCGAGCGTCAGTTCCCCGCTCAAGCTATCGCGCACGATGTTCGGCCTGCCGGAAATGCCGTCGCCGTCCCTGTCGTCCGGATCGGCGTGGGCGAGAATATCAGCCGGCGCGATCTGTTCGATCAGGCCCAGGCCGATCATTGGCGGCGTCAGTCGCGGCGACAGCGTGGTGCGCGGGTCGAGTGGTCCATAGGCAGGGTCGACGACCGAATAGCTCGGTTTGCGCAAGGAAATCACGGTGCCGTCCGTCAGCTCCGCCTTACGTTCCTGGTAGTCGACATGCATCCCACCTTCGCCGCGCAGACCGGGTACGGCGAGCTCCTGCAATTGCGTGCCGTAGACCGGGTCGGGGAAGTTGAGCACCTTGTGTTCGGCAATCGCTGCCCTCTCTTCCGCGTTGCTGGCCTCCCGTGCCAGCCGCAGGAACATCGAGGTCGTGCCGGCGTCGCCTTGCGGCGGGCGGCCGCGGCCATCCTTCAGATGGCAGTTCTGGCAGGCACGTTCGTTGAACAGCGGGCCGAGCCCGTCCGAAGCCTGCGTCGAGGATGGCGACGACACCCAGTTCTTGCGGAAAAGGGCATTGCCGAGCTTGAAGTCGCCCTCTTCCTCGAAGGTGATGTTGGCCGAGGATTGCGAGAAGGAATCGCGGCTGACGTCCTTTCGGGACGTGCCGGCGCCACCTTGCATCAGTTCGAACTGCTCTGGCCTGGAAAAATCCATGGTCGGCCTGGTGACGGCGATGACGCGCGCCTGATCCTTCGCATTGAGGTCGGTGCGCTTGGTGGCGAGCCCTGCCGGCTGAAGATCACCGGCCATCGCCGAAGAGGCAAGCGCAAACACGAGCACGACACAGCGCCGACGCGCCAATCCGGCCGGCGTCTTCTCAGGGAGCGGCGAGCCGTCGGCCCGCCGCGAGCGGCGCACGAATTCTAGCAGGCGCCGCATTCCCGCATGCCCTTACTCCGCCTCGTCCGCCGATGCGGCGTTGAGCTGGCCGTATTTCTCCTCGCCGATCGAGGCAAGCAGGTCGAGCTGCGTCTCGAGAAAGTCGATGTGACCCTCCTCATCGGCCAGCAATTCCTCGAACAGCTTCATCGTCACGTAGTCGCCGGCGTCGTTGCAGATTTCGCGCGAGCGCTTGTAGGCGGTACGTGCGTCATATTCGCCGGCAAGGTCGGATTCGAGCACTTCCTTGACGTTCTGCCCGATGCGCAGCGGCGCCACGGACTGCAGGTTCGGATGGCCTTCGAGGAAGATGATGCGGGCAACGAGCTTGTCGGCATGGTGCATCTCCTCGATCGATTCCGCCCGCTCCTTCTTTGCCAGCTTGGCGTATCCCCAGTCCTCGAGCAGGCGGAAATGCACCCAGTACTGATTGACAGCCCCAAGTTCCAGAAAAAGGGCCTCGTTAAGCCGCTCGATGATCTGCGGATCGCCTTTCATGAATTCTGCTCCCGTATTGGACGCGCAGGCCTCTGACGCGATCCAGGTGTGAAACGACATCCACGCCGCTCGCCTCCGAGCGGGCGTGGTAATTTTCGGTGACCCGAATGATCGTTTCCACCACATTTGGGAAGCAGCCGCAACAGCGACCGCGCTTTTGCATGGCATGATAGATCTTCGCCGGCACGATCAGCTGCCAGGGATCCTGGTCCAGCAGCCCGACGATCGTCTGCTCGATCTCCTTCTCGGTGATGATATTGCAATGACAAATCAGCATTGGCTTGCTCGGCTGGCTGACGGCGTCTCCCGCGCCGTGTGGCTTGATTTTCTAGCGGAGGCCGTTCCAGAGCCGGTTTTCCGGCTCCCGGATCAGTCACCTGTCTTTCGACCCTTACTTGAACACCTTGTCCGGCGCGTCGAGGCTATCGGACCCTTCGAAGGCGATGGTGCTGAGCTTCAAGGAGCCGACGGCGCGCTCAATCGACTTGGTCTGATCGATCAGCGCATCGATCGCCGCCTGCACGGTGGCGTTGCCCTCAATGTTGCCCTCGGCGATCTGCTGGTCATAGGCCTCGCCGGCCAGTGCACGCGCCTTGATCGCCTCCATCTTGGCGACCGAAACATCGAGCTTGTCAGACAGTTCCTTGTCGATCGCCGGATCGGCCGCCTTCACCATATCGGCCACCGAGGGACCCGAAACGACGGTGCCGTCGAGACGCGTGTAGCTCGCATGATAGGCCGCGCGAATGCCGATGGCGTCGTAGAGATGCGAATTGTACGTGTTGTCGGAGAAGCAATCGTGCTCCTCTTCCGGATCATGCAGCAGCAGGCCGAGCTTCATGCGCTCGCCGGCCAGTTCGCCGTAGGACAGCGAGCCCATGCCGGTGAAGATGGTCGAGATCGCCGTGTTCGGCTCGCCATCGACAAGAGCCTTGCGGGCGGCGCCGTCTTCCTTCCAGTTGCCGACCATCTCCTGAATATCCGAAACCAGAAGGTCGCTGGCCGATTTCAGATACTCGGCGCGCCGGTCGCAATTACCGCCGGTGCAGTTCTTGAGGTCGTAGTCGGTGAAGGGGCGCTCGCCGGCACCCGGGCCGGTGCCATGCAGGTCCTGGCCCCAGAGCAGGAATTCGATGGCGTGGTAGCCGGTGGCGACATTGGCCTCGATGCCGCCGGCTCCCTGCAGCGTGCCGGAGAGGAATTCCGGCGAAAGCTTCGATGCATCGACCTTCTTGCCGTTGATCTCGATCTCCTTGTTGGCGATCACATTGGCCGTGTAGAGCGCATTCGCATCCGATTCGGTGCCGTAGCTCTTGGCGACGTAGTCGATCAAACCTTCATCCAGCGGCCAGGAATTCACCTTGCCTTCCCAGTCGTCGACGATCTTGTTGCCGAAGCGGTAGACCTCGGTCTGCTGGTAGGGAACACGTGACGCCTTCCAGGCATCGCGGGCGGCGTTGAGCGTCTCCGCCGACGGGTTGGCCAGCAGCGCGTCTACCGCCTTGTCGAGCGCCTGCGCGGTGGTCAGCGAATCCTCATATTTGGCGAGCGCGATGTCGGAATAGGTCTTGATGACGGCCTTTGAATCGGTTTCCGCCTTTGCCGGCAACACGAATACCGCCGCCGTCAGCAGGGCAGTGGCGCCGATCGCCGCAAGCCTGCTGCCATATCGTGCTGTCATAATCACTCTCCAGTTTCTCGGAAATTCTGTAAACGGCGCGCACAGCAACCGGCGCCAGGCCATCTGCGGGCCATTGGGCGCAAGAGATGCCGCGCTAGCGCGCGGTTCGCGGAAGAAAGACACCAAAATGCCTCCAATCGAAAGGGTTCAAGGCCCAGACATTAAAGGGATGCGCTGACGCGCGAGCTTCCATAAAGCTGCGACATCGTCGGATGTCAATGACAATCCGTAGGAAAAGTCAATTGAAACAACAGTTTAGAATTATTCTAAACTACGACTGTCAACTTATGCGTCTTTCTGCACCGGTCTTGCCGTTGAACTGTACGATTGACAGCTGCCATTCCGGGTGCGACCCGCAAAAGCTCTCTTGCGGCGGCACCAGACAATTGCCACTTGGCGAGACATCCTAGGATAGAAGCGGGATTGGAATGCGATGAAGAACGGTGTGGTCATTGTCGGCGCGGGTCATGCGGGCGTGCAAGCGGCCGCCAGTCTGCGCGAAGACGGCTATGACGGGCCGGTGATCCTCGTCGGGGATGAGGACGAACTTCCCTATCACAAGCCGCCGCTGTCGAAGACTTTCATCAAGGATGCCGAGGCCAAGCCGCAACCCTTGCGCGGCGAGGCCTTTTACACCGGCAGCGCCATCGATTACCGGCCTGGCGTCAGGATCGATCGGATCGACACCCGACGCCGCAGTTTGGATATTGCCGGCGGTGGTGCGCTGGCCTTTGACCATCTGATCCTGGCGACAGGCTCGCGCCCGCGCACGCTGCCGCTGCCCGGTGCCGACCTGTCCGGCGTGCTGTCGCTGCGCTCGCTGGCCGATGCGCGGCTGATCCGCGACCTCAGCGCGCAAAGCGACGAAATCGTCATCCTCGGCGGCGGTTTCATCGGGTTGGAGATAGCAGCCACACTGCGGGCCACCGGCCGCACGGTGACAGTGGTGGAGGCCGTGGACCGGCTACTCGGCCGCGCCGTGGCGCCGGTGGTGGCGAGCCACGTCCGGCAACGGCTGGAAGCGACAGGCGTGCGCATCCTCACCGGCACCTCGATCGCGAGGCTCGATGGCGAAAACGGTCATGTCACGGCCGCCATCACCTCGTCAGGCGAAAGGCTGCCGGCGCGCATGGTCATCGTCGGCATTGGTGCCATGCCGAATGTCGAACTGGCGCAGTCTGCAGGCCTCGGCATCGCCAACGGCATCCGCGTCGATCATCAGATGCGCACGTCGATGCCGGAGATTCTCGCCATCGGCGATGCTGCCTCCTACCGTCACTGGTTCACCGGCGGCGACGTGCGGCTGGAATCGGTGCAGAACGCCACCGATCAGGCGCGGCTTGCCGCGCGCACGATATCAGGCCACACCGACGCCTATTCGGCGGTGCCATGGTTCTGGTCGGACATCGGCGACATGAAATTGCAGATGGTCGGCCTGACCGCCGGCGGCGACAGCCATGTCGTGCTGGGCGACCTGCCCGAAAACAAATTCTCGATCTACCACTATGCCGGCGACCGGCTGCTCGGCATCGAATCGGTCAACCGCCCCGGCGACCACATGCTTGGCCGCAAGATGCTCGGCGCCGGCTTTTCGCCGACGCCGGAAACGGTTGCTGAGGGACCTGACGGTTTGAAGGCGGCGCTGGCCGCGTTTCAGCAGGATGAGCCTGCCAGGGCTGCGGGCTAGCCCCCGCTTACCCTTCCTTGTGGGGAGGGTCGCTGTGAAGCAGCGGGGTGGGGTCTGCGCGAGGCGCCCCACCCGGACCTTCGGTCCGACCTCCCCACAAGGGGGAGGTAGAAGTTCAGGCGGCGCAGACTTCGCGGATCGAGCTTTCCAGGATGTCGAGTGCTTCGTTCATGACTTCGTCCTGGATGGTGATCGGCGCCAGGAAGCGGATGACGTTGCCGTAGACACCGCAGGTCAGCAGGATCAGGCCCTTGTCGAGCGCCTTCAACCGGATCGCATTGGCGATCTCGGCCGACGGCAGGCCCTTCTTGACGTCGTTGAACTCGACCGCGTTCATGAAGCCGAGGCCTCTGATGTCGACGATCTCGGGCACGTCGTCGCGGATCGACTGCAACCGCTGCTTCAGCCTTGCGCCCAGCGTGTTGGCGCGGTCGCACAGGTTTTCGTCCTCGATCACGTCCAGCACGGCGTGCGCGGCGGCAACGCCGATCGGGCTGCCGCCATAGGTGCCGCCTAGCCCGCCGGGGCCGGGCGCATCCATGATTTCGGCGCGGCCGGTGACCGCCGCCAGCGGAAAACCGCCGGCCAGGCTCTTGGCCATGGTGGTGATGTCGGCCGCCACCTCATGGTGATCCATCGCAAACATCTTGCCGGTGCGGGCAAAGCCGGTCTGCACTTCGTCGGCAATCAGCAGCATGCCGTGCTGGTCGCAAAGCTTGCGCAGCGCAACCAGGAAGTCACGCGGCGCCTCGTAGAAGCCGCCCTCGCCCTGAACCGGCTCGATGATGATGGCGGCGACGCGGGCCGGGTCGACATCGGCCTTGAACAGCCGGTCGAGTGCCGCCAGCGAATCGGCGACCGAGACACCGTGCAGCGGCACCGGGAACGGCGCATGGTAGACATCGCCCGGCATGGCGCCGAAGCCGACCTTGTAGGGCACGACCTTGCCGGTCAGTGCCATGCCCATGAATGTGCGGCCATGGAAACCGCCGGCGAAGGCGATGACCGCCTGACGGCCGGTGGCATTGCGGGCGATCTTGATGGCGTTCTCTACCGCCTCCGCCCCGGTGGTGACGAAGATCGTCTTCTTCTCGAACTTGCCGGGCAGCATGCCGTTCAGCCGTTCGGCCAGGCGCACATAGCTCTCATAGGGCACCACCTGGTGGCAGGTGTGGGTGAAGCGGTCGAGTTGTGCCTTGACCGCTTCGATCACCCTGGGATGGCGATGCCCGGTGTTGACGACGGCGATGCCCGACGAGAAATCGATATAGCGACGCCCCTCGACATCCCAGATTTCCGAATTTTCAGCCCGGCCGGCATAGATCTGCGTGGTCATGCCGACACCGCGGGAAATCGATTGGTTCTTGCGTTCGGAAATGGCTGAATTCTTCATCGTATCCCTCACCGGGCCGGCGCCCGTCCTGTTTGATGCCGTTGAGACGTCTTCTGACCTTATTTCACGTTTTCCTCAAGTCGGCACCACCGGCAGGCGATTGGGCCTGCGGTGGGCAGATCCCGGCGCTTAACCAGTCAGGCGATACACGTACGAGACCGGTTTCCTTTTCCCGGGGATCGACTATCCTCTGGATGTCCACGAGGCATCGCGACCAGCGAGCCGCCGCGGCCGGGGGAGCCCATGAGCAGGAACGTGACTTCGCCCGTCTCGCAGCCGTCGGTCCAAGCTCCCGGTCTTTTGTCTTTTCCAGCCGCCCCGGCGCTTTTCGCCTGCACGGCTGCGCTGCTTTTGGTCGGCTGCCAGAAGCAGGAAGCGGTGGACAAGAAACTGCAGATCATGGTGCGCACCGAAACGGTGGCGATGGCCGACTATGCGCCAAGGACCTCGCTGACCGGGGTGATCGCGGCGCGTACGCTGAACAATCTGTCGTTCCGGGTCGGCGGTCGCGTCGCCGAACGGTTTGTCGATGTCGGCCAGCATGTCGATCAAGGCACGGTGCTTGCCCGGATCGATCCGCAGGAGCAGGAATCCGATTTGCGCTCGGCGCAGGCCGATCTCGACGCGGCACAGGCGCAATTGACCCAGTCCGCCGCCGCCTTCGAACGGCAGAAGACGCTGCTCGCCCAGGGTTTCACCACCAGGCGCGATTATGACGCCGCGGACCAGGCCCTGAAGATGGCACAAGGCAGCGTCGATGCCGCGCAGAGCGCTTTCTCCAACGCCCAGCAAAACCTGTCCTTCACCGAACTCAAGGCCGGTGCCGCCGGCGTGATTACCGCCCGCCAAGTCGAAACCGGCCAAGTGGTGCAAGCCGCGCAAACCGTCTTCACCGTCGCCGAGGACGGGGACCGCGACGCGGTATTCAACGTGCAGGAGACGCTGATCGCCAAGACACCGGCATCGCCTGCGGTGACGATCACGCTGTTGTCCGATCCGCAGGTCAGGGCGACGGGCAAGGTCCGCGAAATCTCGCCTGCGGTCGACCCGGCTTCGGGCTCGATCCGGGTCAAAGTCGCCATTCCCGACACGCCCGCCGGCATGCCGCTGGGGGCAGCCGTCATCGGCTCGGTAAGCGCCAAACCGGCGAAGGCGATCCTGCTGCCTTGGCAGGCGCTGACGTCCAGCGGCGGCAAGCCGGCGGTCTGGATCGTCGATCCCTCGACCAAGGCGGTGACGATGGCGCCGGTCGAAGTGCTGGCGTTCAATTCGGGCACGGTCGTGATCGCCAAGGGGCTGGACGCGGGCCAGAGCGTCGTCACCGCTGGAGGACAGCTGCTCAGCCCTGGACAGACGATCGAAATATCGGGAGCGGGCCAATGAGCCGAACGCCACGCATCCTGCTCGGCGTGCTCATGCTCGGTGCGCTGGCATCCTGCTCCAAGTCGGAGGAAAAGCCGCCAGAGATCATCCGACCGGTGCTGTCGATGGTGATCGAGCCGCGCACCACGCAAATCTTCGGTTTTGCCGGATCCGTCGAACCGCAGGTCAGCGCCGACCTGGCCTTCCGCCTGCTTGGCCGGGTCGTCTCGCGCGACGTCCAGGTCGGCGACATCGTCAGCAAGGGCACGACGATAGCGGCACTCGATCCGACCGCGCTGGAGTTGGGCCTCCAGGCGGCCAAGGCGGAACTGTCCAATGCCGAGGCGCAGCTCGCCAACGCCGCCGCCAGCGAGGAACGGCAGCGCCAGTTGCTCGCCTCGGCCAACGCCACGCAAGCTGTCTTCGATGCCGCGCAGCAGGCGCGCAAAGCTGCGGAGGCAGGTGTCGAGCGGGCCAAGGCTTCGCTTGCCAAATCGCAGGAACAGCTCGACTATGCCAGGCTGTTCTCTGATTTCGACGGTGTCGTCACCGCGGTCGGCGCCGAAGTTGGCCAGACGGTCTCGCCCGGCCAGACCATCGTCACCGTGGCGCGTTCGGACCTGCGCGAGGCGGTGGTCGACATTCCCGACCAATTGACCGGTGATCTTGAGGCCGGCACGCCCTTCCAGGTGATCCTGCAGTCGCTGCCGACGATCCAGACCGGCGCCAAGCTGCGCGAGATCGCACCGCAATCCGAGGGCTCGACCCGCACGCGGCGCGTCAAGCTGACGCTCACGGATCCGCCACAGGCCTTCCGGCTCGGCTCGACGGTGACGGCGACCCGCGTGACCAAGGTGGCACCGACGATCGAACTGCCCACGTCGGCGCTGTTCGAAAAGAACGGTTCCGCGAAAGTGTGGATCGTCGACCCGCAGACATCCAGCGTGAACGCACGCGACATCAAGATCGCGTCGAAGAATGGCGTTATCTTCACCGTGGCCGAAGGGCTTGACGCGGGCATGCGTGTCGTCACGGCGGGCGTCCACAGCCTGAGCGAAGGCCAGAAGGTGAAAGTGCTCGAGGGAGGCGCCTCATGAAAGGCTTCAATCTCTCCGACTGGGCGCTCAACCACCGCTCCATGGTCTGGTATTTCATGCTGGTCTTCGTCGTGGCTGGCGTGTTCTCCTACCTCAATCTCGGCCGTGAAGAAGACCCCAACTTCACCATCAAGACGATGATCATCCAGGCCAACTGGCCGGGCGCCTCGGTCAAGGAAACCGTGCAGCAGGTGACCGACCGTATCGAGAAGAAACTCGAGGAACTCGACAGCCTCGACTACACCAAGTCCGTCACCACGGCCGGCCAGACCGTCATCTTCGTCAACCTGAAGGACACCACCAAGGCACGCGATGTCGTGCCGAACTGGATTCAGGTGCGCAACATGGTCAACGACATCGGGGCGCAGTTTCCGCAGGGGGTGCAGGGACCGTTCTTCAACGACCGCTTCGGCGACGTCTATGGCAACATCTACGCCTTCACATCGGACGGGCTGACGCCGCGCCAGTTGCGCGACTATGTCGAGGACACCAGAACAAAAATCCTGACCGTGCCCAACGCCGGCAAGGTCGACCTGGTCGGCGCCCAGGACGAGGCGATCTATCTCGAATTCTCGACCCGCCAGATCGCCGCCCTCGGCCTCAACCAGCAAGCGATCGTGGCGAGCCTGCAGGCGCAGAACGCGATTACGCCGTCCGGCGTCATTCAGTCCGGGCCGGAGCGCATCAGCGTGCGTGTCGGCGGGCAGTTCACCTCCGAGGACAGCCTGCGCGCCATCAATCTGCGCGTCAATGACCGCTTCTTCCGCCTCAGCGACGTGGCGACGATCACGCGCGGCTATGTCGATCCGCCTACGGCGCTATTCCGCTTCAACGGCCAGGACGCGATCGGGCTCGCCATCGGCATGAAACCCAACGCCAACCTGCTCGAATTCGGCGAGGCGCTGCACAAGGAGATGGACAAGGTGCTGGCCGACCTGCCGGTCGGTGTCGGCGTGCATCTGGTGGCCGACCAGCCGGTCATTGTCGAGGAGGCCGTCTCGGGCTTTACGCGCGCGCTGTTCGAGGCGGTCGCCATCGTGCTCGCGGTGTCGTTCATCAGCCTCGGCATGCGCGCCGGCTTCGTCGTGGCGCTGTCGATCCCGCTGGTGCTGGCCATCACCTTCACGGTCATGGCCTATCTCGGCATCTCGCTGCAGCGAATTTCCCTGGGTGCGCTGATCATCGCGCTCGGGCTTCTGGTCGACGACGCGATGATCGCGGTCGAGATGATGGTGGCGCGGCTGGAGGTCGGCGACAATCTGCGCAAGGCGGCGACTTATGTCTACACATCGACCGCCTTTCCGATGCTGACCGGTACGCTGGTGACGGTCGCCGGCTTCATCCCGATCGGCCTCAACAACAGCGCCGCCGGCGAATATACCTTCACCCTGTTCGTGGTCATCGCCGTTTCGCTGCTGGTGTCATGGGTCGTGGCGGTGCTGTTTGCGCCACTGCTCGGCGTCACCATCCTGCCGGCGACGATGAAAACCAAGCATCACGACCAGCCCGGCCGCTTCACCTCGCTTTTCCGGCGCGTGCTTGTCGGCTCGGTGCGCCATCACTGGCTGACCATCATCGTCACCGTGCTTTTGTTTGCCGGCTCGATCGCCGGCTTCGGGCTGGTGCAGCAGCAGTTCTTTCCGCCATCGGACCGGCCGGAGCTGATCGTCGACTGGAACCTGCCGCAGAATGCCTCGATCGCCGATACGCGCGACCAGATGGAGCGGTTCGAGCAGCGGGCGCTGGTCGGCAATCCCGACATCGACCATTTTTCGTCCTATATCGGCCAGGGCGCGGTGCGTTTCGTGCTCGCCTATGACGTGCAGCCGGCCAACCCCTATTTCGGCCAGACCGTCATCGTCACCAAGAGCATCGCGGCCCGCAACCGGGTCAAGCCGGCGCTTGAAAAACTGCTGCGCGAGGAGTTCGTCGGCACCGACGCCTTCGTCAAGCCGCTCGAACTCGGGCCCCCGGTCGGCCGCCCGGTGCAGTATCGCATCGGCGGTCCCGACATCCAGACGGTGCGCGAACTGGCGCAGCAATTCGCCGGTGTCATCTCCGCCAATCCAAAGCTTGCCGCGCCTACCTTCGACTGGAACGAGCCGCAACGCGTGCTGAGGGTCGACGTGCTGCAGGACAAGGCACGCCAGCTTGGCATCACCTCTTCCGACATCGCCAGCGCGCTCAACAGCACCGTCGGCGGCGCTACCATCACGCAGGTGCGTGACGCCACCTACCTGATCAATGTCGTGGCGCGCTCGCGTGGGTCCGAACGCGGCTCGATCGAAACGTTGCAGAACATGCAGCTGCCGACCAGTACCGGCGAGGCGATCCCGCTCGCGGCCGTCGCCAACTTCCGCTACGATCTGGAGCAGCCAACGGTGTGGCGACGCGACCGCATCCCGACCATCACCGTGCGCGCCGGACTGGTCGGCGACGTGCTGCCGGCCACCGTCGTCAACGAATTGAAGCCGTCGGTCGATGCCTTCACCGCCAAGCTACCGCCGGGCTATTCGATCGCCACCGCCGGCTCGGTCGAGGAGAGTGCCAAAAGCCAAGGACCGATCGCCGCCGTCGTGCCGTTGATGCTGTTCGTCATGGCGACGATCCTGATGGTGCAATTGCAGAGTTTCCAGAGCCTGTTCCTGGTGGTGGCGGTGGCGCCGCTCGGCCTGATCGGCGTTGTGGCGGCCCTGGTGCCGAGCGGCGCGCCGCTCGGCTTCGTCGCCATCCTCGGCGTGCTGGCGCTGATCGGCATCCTGATCCGCAACTCGGTCATCCTGATCGTGCAGATCGAGGATCTCGTCCGGGAAGGCAAGGACCGCTGGGCGGCCGTCATCGAGGCGACGGAACACCGCATGCGGCCAATCGCGCTGACGGCGGCGGCCGCAAGTCTCGCCCTGATCCCGATCGCGCGCGAAGTGTTCTGGGGCCCGATGGCCTATGCCATGATGGGCGGCATCATCGCCGGCACGGCGATCACGCTGCTGTTCCTGCCAGCGCTTTATGTGACGTGGTTCAGGATCAAGGAGCCGAAAGCCCAGGAAGAGCTACCCGTGGAGAGCGGCGAACCGGTGCAAGCTCAGACTTAAGGCTTTGCCGGGTCATTCGTTGTCGTTGGAGGGTACGGGGCGTGACTTGGCGCGTTGCCACGGCGACGATTTTGAGGTGCGCCAGGCATGCCAACCTTTCGGCAAATCGGCCAACTCCACGATGGTTTCATCCAGTTGAACCACCTCTTGCAGGCCTACGAGCATTACCTCGCGTTCATCCCAATCTCGAGTGTCGCTGCTGTAGAATTGCCAACTGCCACCTTCGTCGTTGTAGCTGTCGTCGTCGTCATCTTCATGCACAACGTATGCGATCCAGTCGCCACGTTTAAATAGGCTCTTGTCCGACAACACCGCGAGGTTGGGCGGATCCGCAAACTTCCATTCCTCCATCGGAATCCCTGAAGACGGTTGGTTCTGCACACAGGAAGACGAATTCAGGCGGTTCTCACAAACCCGTCGCTCGCTCTCAGCAGGTTGCGAGTATAGTCCTTCGTCACGCGACGTTCGACGAGATCCGCCGCCGCCAGGTTCTCAACCGCCCCGCCGCTTTGCATCACCATCAGCCGCTCGCACATATGGGTGATGATGGCGAGGTCGTGGCTGACCATCAGGAAGGTCAGCTTGCGCCGCTTGCGTACCTCTTCCAACAGGTTGAGCACTTCCGCCTGCACCGAGGCATCGAGCGCCGAGGTCGGCTCGTCGAGCAGCAGGATCGACGGTTCGAGAATGAGTGCACGCGCGATCGCCACGCGCTGGCGCTGGCCGCCAGAGAGCTGGTGCGAATAGCGGAAGCGAAAGCCGTTTCCCAGCCCGACCTCGTCGAGCGCCCGCTGGATGCGCTTTTCGCCGTCGGCAAAGCCATGGATGGCAAGCGGCTCCTGCAGGAGGCGGTCGACGGTCTGGCGCGGGTGCAGCGAGCCGTACGGATCCTGAAAGACCATCTGCACTTCGCGGTAGAAGGCCTTGTCGCGGCGCGCGCCGAGCATCTTGCCGTTGACGGCGATGCTGCCCGATGCGACCGGCGCAAGGCCGGCGATGGCCCGAAGCAGCGTCGATTTGCCGGAGCCGGATTCACCGACCAGGCCAAAGGATTCACCCGGCTGCACGTCGAGGCTGACGCCCTTCAGTGCGCGAAAACGGTCGAAGATCACTTCCAGCCTGTCGACGGCAATCGCAGAAGTCATGCCGCCCACTCCGGCTTGCGGTCGAGCACCGGCAGCGGGTGGCGGTCGGCACCGATCTTGGGCATGCAATTGAGCAAGCCGCGCGTGTAGGGATGCTGGGCATGGCCGAGTTCGGACGCCTTGAGCTGCTCGACCACCTTGCCGGCATACATGACGATGACGCGGTCGCAGAAGGATGAGACCAGGCGCAGATCGTGCGAGATGAAGATCAGCCCCATGCCGCGCTCACTGACCAGCCGGTCGAGAATGCCGAGCACATCAAGCTGCACGGTGACGTCGAGCGCCGAGGTCGGCTCGTCGGCGATCATCATTTCCGGACCGGCGATCAGCATCATGGCGATCATGGCGCGCTGGCCCATGCCGCCGGACACTTCATGCGGATGCAGGTTGAAGACGCGAGAGGGATCACGGATCTGCACCGCCTCCAGCATGGCCAATGCGCGGTCGCGCGCCTCGGCCTTGCCGACCTTTTCATGCGTGCGCAGCGTTTCGACGATCTGGCGGCCGATGCTCATCACCGGGTCGAGCGAGTATTTCGGATCCTGCAGGATCATGGCGATGCGCTTGCCGCGCAGCGCCCGACGTTCGCGCGGCGAGACGCTGAGCAGGTCGATGCCGTCGAAGGCGAGCTTGTTGGCCGATATCCGCGCCTGCGGCGGCGTCAGACCCATGATGGCGCGGCCGGTCTGCGATTTGCCGGAGCCGGATTCTCCGACGATGCCGAGCCGTTCGCGGCCGAGCGAGAAGGAGACGCCGCGAACCGCCTCGATCAGCCCGGTGCGGGTCGGGAAGGTGACGCGCAGGTCGTCGACCTCGAGCAGCGTCTTCGTTTCCCTGCTCATTGGTCACCACTGCGGGGATCGAGCGCGTCGCGCAGGCCGTCGCCGAGCAGGTTGAAGCCGAGGCTGACGATGAGGATGGCGAAGCCCGGCGCACCGGCCACCCACCACTGGTCGAGCACGAAGCGGCGGCCCGACGCGATCATCGTGCCCCATTCCGGCAGCGGCGGTTGCGCGCCGAGGCCGAGGAAACCGAGCCCGGCGGCGGTCAGGATGATGCCGGCCATGTCGAGCGTCACCCTGACGATCAGGGACGAAATGCAAAGCGGCATGATATGGCGCAGCACGATGCGGAAGGGCGAGGCGCCCATCAGCTGCACCGCCTTGATGTAATCGGAATTGCGCACCGTCAGCGTCTCTGCCCGCGCGATGCGGGCGTAAGGCGGCCATGAGGTGATGGCGATGGCCAGCACCGCATTCTCGATGCCGGGGCCAAGTGCTGCAACAAACGCCAGCGCCAGGATCAGCTTGGGAAAGGCGAGAAAGATGTCGGTGATGCGCATCAGGATGGCATCGGTCCAGCCGCCGGCATAGCCGGCCACCGTGCCGACCAGAAGGCCGATCGGTGCCGCGATGATGGCGACCAGGATGACCACATAAAGGGTCCAGCGCGAGCCGTAGAGGATGCGCGACAGGATATCGCGGCCGAGATCGTCGGTGCCGAACCAGTGCTCGGCGCTCGGCGCCAGCAGGCGCGCGTTCTTCAGGTCGCCGAACGTCGGAGAATAAGGCGCCAGCACACCGGCAAGGGCGGCAACGATCAGCAAGGCAATGATAATGAGCAGGCCGAGAAAGGCCAGCCGGTTGGCGGAAAAGCGCCGCCACGCCACATAGGCGCGGCCGAGCCTCGCCTGGGTGCGCGAGGCCGGCCGCTCGCTGAGCAGCCAGTCGCGACGAGAGAGAGGACGGGCGTCGGAGGCGGTCATGATGATGCCTCTTGGAGCTGTCGACCCCCACTCCGGCCTGCTTCGCAGACCACCTCTCCCCCGCTCGACGGGGGAGAGGAAAGGCGCGAAGCGTGCGACCGGCTTTTCCTCTCCCCCGGGCAGGGGGAGAGGTGACCCGAAGGGCCGGAGTGGGGGTGATTGGCCGCAGCTGGAGCAATTCCAGGAAAAGTGTGAAACGGTTTTCCGTCCGGAATTGCGTAAAAACAAGGAGTTAGAGCGGGTAGCCGTTTCCGTGAAACGGTGAACTGCTCTAGGCCCGAAAGTGGAATACCTCTGCTCATTGAACCTTCGTCCTCGGATCGAGCACCCGATACAGAAGGTCGGAGAGGAGATTGATGGCGATGAACACCGAGCCGATGACTATGGTGCCGCCGAGCACCGCATTCATGTCGGCGTTCTGCAGCGAGTTGGTGATGTAGAGGCCGATGCCCGGCCATGAGAAGACGGTCTCGGTCAGCACCGAACCTTCGAGCAGCCCGGCATAGGAGAGCGCGATCACCGTCACCATCGGCACCGCCGCATTGCGCAGCGCGTGGCCCCAGATGATGCGGGTTTCCGACAGGCCCTTGGCGCGCGCCGCGACGATATATTCCTGCGACAATTCGTTGAGCATGAACGAGCGCGTCATGCGGCTGATATAGGCGAGCGAGAAATAGCCGAGCAGCGAGGCCGGCAGGATGATGTGGCGGAAGGCGTCGTAAAAAACGTCCCACTGCCCCTGCATCGCAGAGTCGAGGAGATAGAAGCCAGTGATCGGCGTAAAGGTGTATTCGTAGACGATGTCGAGCCGCGCGGGGAAGGCAACCCATTGCAGCTTGGCGTAAAACAGCACCAGCGCCAGCAGTCCCAGCCAGAAGATCGGCACGGAATAGCCGATCAGGCCGATGATACGCACGATCTGATCGATGAAACTGCCGCGCCTGACCGCGGCCAGCACGCCAAGCGGTACGCCGAACAGCGCGCCGATCAGCGTCCCCAGCGTCGCCAGTTCCGTCGTGGCCGGAAGCGCCCGGCGAATGTCGGTCATGACAGGATTGGTGGTCAGCACAGAGACACCGAAATTGCCGTTCAGGGCATTTTTCACATAGATGTAGAACTGCTCGACCAGCGGCAAATCGAGGCCCATCTCGCGGCGCGTGCGCTCGACGACATTGGCCGGCGCCCGGTCGCCGAGCACCGCCAGCACCGGGTCGATCGGGATGACGCGACCGATGAAGAAGGTGACCGCGAGCAGACCAAGATAGGTCGTGATCGCGATGACCAGGAAACGGCCAAGCGATGATGCAATAGCGACGGCACGGGCGCTGCCGCGCCCCGCCGCCACTTCCTTTTCAACCGTGCTCATGCGGCGTGTCCGCGAGCACTATTCCTTGGACACCGGCCCGACGAAATTGCTGTCGAAGCTCGGGCCGAGGGCAAAGCCCTTGAGGTTCTTGCGCAGGCCGGCCACTTCCAGCTGCTGGTGGATGACGACGAAGGGGCTGGTGTCCAGGATCTTCTTCTCGAGATCCTTGTACATGTCAGCGCGCTTGCCGGCGTCCTTCTCGAGCAGCGCTGCTTCCGTCTCCTTGGTCAGGTCCGGAATGTCCCAGGCGTTGCGCCAGGCCAGCGTCTTGGACTTACCCGCATCCGAGTTGTCCGGATTCGAGGCAAAGGTCTGGGCGTTGGAATTCGGGTCGAAATAATCCTGGCCCCACTGGCCGATATAGATGTCGTGGTTGCGGGCGCGGTACTTGGTCAGCGTCTGCTTGCCGTCGCCCGGGATGATCTCGAGCTTGATGCCGGCCTGTCCGAGCGTCTGCTGGATCGATTCCGCCATGCCGGTCGTCGGCTGACCGGTGCGTACGTCCATGGTTACGCTGAAGCCGTCGGGCAGACCGGCCTTGGCCAGCAATTCCTTGGCCTTGGCGACATCGAACTTGAACGGATTCTCATCCAATTCGCCGAGCACACCCTTCGGCAGGAAGGTCTGGTGGATTTCGCCGATGCCCTTGAGGATCGTCGAGCTCAGCGCATCGTAGTCGACCAGGTATTTGAAGGCTTGGCGGACCTCGGGCTTGGCGAGGTTGGCATTCTTCTGGTTGAGGCTGATGTAATAGACCGTGCCCTTCGGCGCGCTGGTCGAGATGAGATCGGCGTTCTTGGCGATGGCGTCGAGGTCGTTCGGCTCGAGATTGCGGGCAACGTCGATGTCGCCGGCCTCGAGCGCCAGGCGCTGGCCCGAGCTTTCCTTCATGTTGCGGTAGATGACGCGGGCAAGCTTGGCCTTCTCGCCGTAGTAATTATCGTTGCGCTCGAGAACGACCACCTCATTGGCCCGCCATTCGCGCAGCTTGAAGACGCCGGAGCCGGCATAGCCGGTCTTCAGCCAGGCATTGCCGAAATCATTGTCCCATTTGTAGTCGGCGCTCGGCGTCACCGCAGCGACATGTTCCTTGACCAGCTTGGCGTCGACCACCGATGCAACCGTTGCCGACAGGCAGTTCAGCACGAAGCTCGGCGCATAGGCCTTGTCGACGGTGAACTGGAAGGTGGTCTCGTCGACCGCCTTGGCCTTCTCGGCGACGTTGTCGCCGCTGATGCCGAATTGGCCGATGATGAAGGCCGGGCTCTTGTCGAGCTTGACGGCGCGTTCGAACGACCAGGCGACGTCGGCCGCGGTGATCGGATTGCCGGAAGCGAATTTCAGGCCGGGCTTGAGCTTGAATGTGTAGGTCAGGCCGTCATCGGAGACGGTCCAGCTTTCGGCAAGGTCTCCCTTGACCTTGGAGGTGTCGCTGAGGTCGAGACGGACAAGCAGATCATACGTGTTGCCGGTGACCTCGGCGGTCGACAGCTCGAACGCCTCGCCCGGATCCATGGAGATGATGTCGTCGATCGCGAAACCTTCGACCAGCGTGTCGGCGGGCGTGACCGCACCGGCGGGCGCGCCGGCCAGAAGCAGCGCGGACATGGCTGCACCCGCCAGCAGGAAGCGAGAGCGTAGAGCAAACTTTTCCATCATCATCGTGATTGTTCCCTGTTTTGTTGTTTGTTGACCTGAGTTCCCGGCTCAGGATTGTGCAATTCTTTTCGGGCCTGGAGAAGGCCCCAGTGATCTCTTACCGTTGCGGTTTTTGTCCAGTTGGTCAACACCATATCCGGCAGCCTCGTGGCGGGCAACGAGCATTTATACGATGGCTCAATGGGCCAGAAAGGCCGGTGGGATGTCGACGCATCGGCCAGCCAATCGAGGCTGCCGATCGAGGATAATCTGGCGAATGTCGCGGCTATCTCAGCGCCGCGACCAGGCTGGTGTCAGGGAAGCAGGTGGCGGCGCGGCCGTTCTTGGCTTGCCAAATGCCGATCGAACGGCGGGTCTTGAAGCCGGGCAGGCCATCGGCGCTGCCGACGTCATAGCCCTTGGCTTCCAGCGCGCGTTGCAGAGCGGCTATGTCCGAACGGTGGAGCCCGCCGACCGCGCCCCAGCTGCCGGCAAAATTCGAATCGCCATGGGCGATGCGATCGGCGCCATGGCCGATGAACAGCGCGTAGAGGTCGCTGGTGTTGTACTGCTTCAGCACGTAGAAATTGGGCGTGGCGATAAAGGCCGGACCGCTGCGCCCTGCCGGCATCAGCAGGAAGCCTTCGGCCTTCATCTCACTCGCTGGAAACGGCTTGCCGCCGACGCGCCTAACGCCCATTGCCGCCCATTCGGAGATTTTCTTGCCCTGGTCCGGGCCTTCCAACGAACAGGAAACGCTTTCCGGCACCATCACCTCGAAACCCCAGCCACGGCCCTTTACCCAGCCATAGTGGACGAGATAATTGGCGATCGAGGCCAGCACGTCCGGCGTCGAGTTCCAGATGTCGGCGCGGCCGTCGCCGTCGAAATCGACGGCATGTTTCAGGAACGAGGTCGGCATGAATTGCGGCTGGCCGAGCGCTCCGGCCCAGGACGATTTCATCGCGCCGACCGGAGCCAGCCCGCGCTCGACGATCTCGAGTGCAGCAAGCAGTTCGGTGCGGAAGAAGTCCTTCCTGGTCGACATGAACGCTTTGGTGCCCAGCACTTCGAAGGCGTCGTAGGGCATCTTCGCCGCGCCGAATCCGGTCTCGCGGCCCCAGATCGCCAGCAGCACTTCGCCCGGCACGCCGTAGCGCTTTTCGATAGATGCAAGTGTCCTGGCATTGGTGGCTTCGCGCGCCCGGCCGCCCGCCGTCACCGCGCGAACCGTCTTCTCGGCGAAATAGGCGCCGGGTGAGCCGAATTCGGCCTGGTGCTGCTTCTGCGGCGTGGTCGCCTTATCGCCCGGCTTGACCAGGTCGGGCAGCTTCAGATTGGGATTGATGCCGTCGAAGGCGGCATCGAGGGTGGCTTTGGAAATGCCTTTCGCCCTGGCTTGCGGCCAAAGGTCGTTCTGCAGCCAGGCGCGAAACTGGTCGTCGATCTTTGCGGCGGAGGCGGGGGTGGAAAGGAGGACCGCGAGAAGAACTGCAAAAAAGGAAAACAGAGCCAATCTGAGAGGTTTGCGTTCCTTCACACCCCCCTCTGTCCTGCCGGACATCTCCCCCGCAAGGGGGGAGATTGGCCGCTTCATCGGCGGCGCTCTTGTTGCAATGTCGGCGATTTGCGAAAACAAAGATGACATCCGATCTCCCCCCTTGCGGGGGAGATGTCCGGCAGGACAGAGGGGGGTGCTTGGCACCAGCCTCGACGGATGCGCAACAATCATGATCCGCATCCTCTGCCGCAACTTTGTCAAAACGCCGTCCGCGAGCGCAGCGCCGCGGCCAGCGTGCCCTCGTCGAGATAGTCGAGTTCGCCGCCGACAGGCACGCCATGCGCCAGTCGTGTCACCTTGATATCGAAGCCGGACAGCTGATCGGTGAGGTAATGCGCGGTCGTCTGGCCCTCCACCGTAGCATTGACGGCGAGGATGATCTCCTTGACCTCGCCACCGGCGACGCGGTCGATCAGCGAGCGCATGTTGAGCTGCTCGGGGCCGATGCCGTCGAGCGGGGACAGCGTGCCGCCGAGAACGTGGTAACGCACATTCATCGCCGCCGCGCGCTCCAGCGCCCACAGGTCGGAGACGTCCTCGACGACAATGATGGTGCCGGCATCTCGGCGCGGATCGGTGCAGATCATGCAAGGGTCCGATGTATCGACATTGCCGCAGGTCGAGCAGATGCGCACCTTGTCGGCCGCCTCGGCCATGGCGGCGGCCAGCGGCGACAGAAGCTGCTCCTTCTTCTTGATCAGATGAAGGGCGGCACGCCTGGCCGAACGGGGACCCAGCCCCGGCACCTTGGCCAGGAGCTGGATCAGACGTTCGATCTCGGGACCGGCGATTCGCTTCGACATCGCTCTGATCTAGGATTTTTCAGAGCGCTTTGGAACATCCGCATACGCATGACCGCCATATTGGCCTTGGCGGACCAAAATGGGCGGGGCCCATGGGATCATGGAGAGCAGATCAGTTGGTTTCGAGCGGCCGGCCCTGGCTGACGATCATCGCGCCGACAGCGTCGGTGTTCTCAGGCGTCGACTGGAAACCCATAGACGCCTCTTGCGGCGCTTCCTCGACCGAGGAGATGACCCTCGTCCTTGTGTTCAAGGTTCCGCCAAAACGGGCGGCATCCGGTTCCTCCATCGGCTCCTGCATCGCCACCACCGTCGGCTCCGCCGAGACACGCGCAGATTTCGCGGCCGGCGCGGCGGCCGCGGTCATATAGGTCTGTTGGGCAGGAGCGGACCGGACGGTGGCCGGCTTGGCCGGACGCACCGGCTCGGCGGACGCGACCATCGTCACCGGCTCCGCTGGCTTCTGCGGCGCCGCCGAGGCAATGGCGACCTGCGGCTCGTCCGGCAGCGGCTGCCAGTTGCGGCCGCGCTTCTCGTAAAAGGCATTGCCGCCGGCAACCATGGTGTAGTGCATGTTCTTGTAGGGGAAGCGTAGGCCGGCGGTGTGGAAGAACATGGTGTTCTTGAGCTTGGACTTGCGCTCCCCCTTCAGCACCGCGTCGGCGGCTTCCTCGACATCGGGCATTGCGCGTGAATTCATCGGCCTTGTCATGACGCCGGGGGCAAACTGCCCGCGCTCGCCCACCACCGCGCAGATGGTGCTGCCGTGCTTGCCGGAGCGCAGCCGGTTCATCACCACCGTGCCGACCGCGATCATGCCGTCGCGGCTCGAGCGGTTGGATTCAAAGAACATCGCCCGTTCCAGGCATTCCTTGTCCTTCGGCGTGTGGCTGTACGCCCGGGAGCTCAGGAAACCCGGCGTGATGGCGTCGGTCAGGCTGGCGACGGACATGCCGTGTGAAGTGGTCTGGCTACAGGCAGCCAAAAACAGGGGTGAAATGACGGCGCCGAGCAACAGCGGCGTCTTCCATCGCGTAGAAATCAACAGGTAACCCTCTCACTTCGTGCCCGCCCCCAGGCTGCGGCAAGAATGAGACACTTTCGGGCAAAATGATGGCCAAAACGTTATTAACAACGCGCTGTTGCCAAATTGGCACAATTTCCTGGTTTTCCAGATAGATCGCACCCATCATTTCACAAAGGCGATGACCTCTCTCTCTTTGTTTCGCCGCAATTGCCCCAAGGGAAAGCACTACGCGCTTTTCCCGGGCAAACGCTGTTAATTTCTCCTGGAACCGGTCTGCAGCCCGGCCGCAATCACGGCCGCTGGCCAGGCTCAAGCTCCTCGACCTTCTCCGAAAACAGGCCGCGCCGGAGGAACAGCGTCCGCGCCTCCCTGGCCGTCGGGGCGATCTTTCCCGGCCAGTCGCTGTCAATGAACTCAGCCTTGGTGAAGTCCGGATTTGTCTCGCTTGCCGCCTCCAGGAATTCGGCGATCTCCAGCACGATCGCGCGCTCGTCCTTCGAAAGCGCCGATGTGCCGGCTTCGATCGAAGGGCGATGGACGAAATCCTCGAACAGATAGAAATAACCCTTGATGCCGACGAGATCGACGCCGTCGTCACAATCGGCCAGGATTTCCAGGATCTCGTAGATCCTGTTGCGGATACGCTGCTCGATCAGTCTTTCGGAGGGCTCTTCGGTCATGTCGATGATGGGCGCGCACGCCGAATGCTAGAAGGGCAGTTTCATTCCCGGCGGGATCGGCAGACCTGCGGTCAGCGCCTTGGTCTTTTCCTGCATGATCTGCTCGACCTTGGTCTTGGCGTCGTTGTGAGCGGCCAGCACCAGGTCTTCCAGGATCTCGACATCGTCTTCCTTGAACAGAGACGGATCGATCTTCAGCGACTTCATCTCGAATTTTCCGGTCAGCGTCACATTGACCAGGCCGCCGCCGGCCTGGCCGGACGCTTCCAGCGTGGCGATCTCGTCCTGCATGGCCTGGAACTTGGCCTGCATTTCCTTCGCCTTGCCCATCAGGCCGAGAAGATCTTTCATGGTCGGGTCCTTTGCGGATTCGTGGCTGGATTAGGGTTCATCGTCGTCAGCCGGCGGCTCGACCGGCACTTCAGCCTCTGTCGTTTCGGCTTCCGGCGCGTCTGGAATGCGCACGTCGATGATCTTGGCGCCGGGAAAGCGCGCCAGGATAGCGGCCACGGTCGGGTCGCTCTTGGCATCGAGAAAAGCCGTCTCGCGCTTGGCCGATTCCATTTCGGCGAGCGTCTGGCCGCCCTCTTCCTTCGACAGCGAGACCAGCCAGCTGCGGCCGGTCCAGGCGCGCAATTTCGTCGTCAGGTCGTTGAGCAGCATCTTGGGCGCATCGCCGGTCAGGCCGACGTCGATGCGGCCGGGCTCGATGCGCACAAACCGGATGCAGCTCTTGACCAGCACCTTGAAGGCGATGTCACGCTGCGCATCGGCGAGCGCAATGATGTCGGCCAGCGATTTCAGCGGCGCCGATTCCATGGCCGGCTCCGGAGGAGCGACGTAGGCAACGGCAGCAGGCGAGGCTTCGACCAGCCGCATGGTCTGCGCACCGCCAGGACCGGCGGGCATGCGCGTCTGCGCCACCGCGCCGGCGCCACCGCCGTTGCCGGAACTTGCAGGCGCGCCATTCGGGCGCGGCGCGCCGCTTTGGACCGACGCTCCGCCCTCGAGCGATCTCAACGCCTCGTCCAGCGTCGGCAGGTCGGCGGCATGCGCCAGCCGGATCAGCACCATTTCGGCGGCACTGACCGGCCGGTTGGAGGACTGCACTTCGGGAATGCCCTTGAGCAGCATCTGCCATGTCCGCGACAGCACCCTGACCGACAGCGTCCTTGCGAAATCGGCGCCGCGCTGCCGCTCGTCCTCGGACAGCGAGGCATCCTCGATGGCCGTCGGCACGAAACGCAGCCGGGTGACGAGGTGGTTGAACTCGGCAAGATCGGTCAGCACGGCTGCCGGATCGGCGCCGGTGTCGTATTGCGCGCGGAATTCGCCGAGCGCTGCCGCCACATCGCCCTTCATCACATGTTCGAACAGGTCGACGATGCGGGCGCGGTCGGCAAGTCCCAACATCGCCCGCACAGCCGCGGCACCGACAGTGCCGGCGCCATGGGCAATCGCCTGGTCGAGGATGGAGAGCGAATCACGGGCCGAGCCTTCGGCGGCGCGCGCGATCATCGCCAGCGCGTCGTCGTCGACCGCAATGCCTTCCTGGGCCGAAATCGAGCCGAGATGCGCGACCAGCGCGCCGGCGTCGATGCGCCTCAGGTCGAAGCGCTGGCAGCGCGACAGGACAGTGATCGGGACCTTGCGGATTTCGGTGGTGGCGAAGATGAATTTGACGTGCGGCGGCGGCTCTTCCAGCGTCTTCAGCAGGCCGTTGAAGGCCTGCGTCGACAGCATGTGCACTTCGTCGATGATATAGACCTTGTAACGGGCCGACACCGGCGCATAGCGCACGCGCTCGATGATATCCCTGATGTCGTCGATGCCGGTATGCGAGGCGGCGTCCATCTCGATGACGTCGACATGGCGGCCCTCCATGATCGCCTGGCAATGCTCGCCGAGCACCGCGAGGTCGACCGAAGGCTGGTCGATATCAGCGGTTTTATAATTCAGGGCCCGCGCGAGGATGCGCGCCGTCGTGGTCTTGCCGACGCCGCGCACCCCGGTCAGCATCCAGGCCTGGGCGATGCGGCCGGTGGCAAAGGCATTGGTGAGGGTGCGCACCATCGGCTCCTGGCCGACCAGCTCGGAGAAGTTCGAAGGACGGTACTTGCGCGCCAGCACGCGATAGGCGGCGGCCTTGCCTATCTCCAGGCTTTTTGGTCCCGAATTTCCGGCTTCGCTCATACGCCCGTAAAGCTCCAAATGGCCGCGCCCGAAGGCGGCCGATTCCTGCGCGTAGTCTCGCCCGCGCTGCAATGCGTCGTCAATGTCGCGAGAGGGGCCGATGAGGTGGGAGGCTGGAACAATGACCCGTTCCGGGCTCGTTAGGGCTGCTTCCTTCCGGACCTGACCCGGTTGGCGAGTGGATCGTCCACCACCAACCTCCCGCTTTCCATATCGGCAATTGCGCGACGAAATGCAAGTCCGCCGAAGAAATCGCAAAAATATGGAATTGGCGCACCAATGGGTGAGGGGCGCAATGATTCGCTTGCAGCCCCCTTGCCGCCGCTCTAGCCTTCATGTGTTGAGCAAACCAAGAAAAGCAAGGGAAACGCCGATGCTGCCGGGCCTGGAGGCCGGATTTACGCTGGACGCACGGCTGGAGGCGGACAGCGAACAGTTGATGTGGCTTGGGCTGTGCGAATTGCGGGTGATGAACGACCGCCGCTGGCCATGGCTGCTGCTGGTGCCGCAGCGGCCCGGCGCGGAGGAAATCCATGACATGACGCCGCTCGACCAGACGATGCTGACCTTCGAGACCAATATGGTGGCGCAGGCGCTGAAGAAGGCGACCGGCTGCACCAAGATCAACACCGGCGCGCTCGGCAACATCGTGCGCCAGTTGCACATCCATGTCATCGCGCGTTCGGAAGGCGATCCCGGCTGGCCAGGCCCTGTGTGGGGACATGGTCTGCGAGAGCCCTATCAACGTTCCGACTTGCGACGGTTTGCCGAAACGATCAAGGCGGCGCTATAAGCGTTCCCAGTGTCCATCCCTCAACATATTCCAGAGTCCCCATGAGCTTCCGCCTGTTTGACGCGCCTTTGCGCGAGCCGAGCCAGTTCGTCGGCTTCGCCGGCAACACGATCGACCGGCAGTCCGAGAACCGCGCCGACGATTCGGTCGACAAGGCGCTGGCCGACCCGGCGACGCGGCTGCTTCTGATGCATGGCGGCCGGCTCTATCTGAAGCTCGGCGCTGGCGGCGGCCTCGACCCCTGGTTCGGCGCGACCGAGAGCGAGCCCTTCAAGGTTTTCCTGGCGCAAGGCATCCTGCTCGGCTTTTCCGAACGAGGACCGGTGCTGGCCGTGCCCGCCGGCGTCGAACCCGAACAGCTTCCGGAAACAGTCAAGGCCATCGACTACCGCTCGGTCTACATGCAAGGGCTGATCGACGAGGCGGCGGCTGGCGCGATGGCGCAAGGGGCGGCCCTGCTTGCCTGGCATGCCAGCCATCGCTTCTGCAGCAAATGCGGCACCGAATCGCAGATGCGGGCCGGCGGCTACAAGCGCCATTGCCCGAATTGCGGCACCGAGCATTTTCCGCGCACCGACCCGGTGGCGATCATGCTGACGGCGACGCGGGAAAAATGCCTGCTCGGGCGCGGCCGGCATTTCGCGCCGGGCATGTACTCCGCCCTTGCCGGCTTCATCGAGCCGGGCGAGACGATCGAGGCGGCGGTGCGCCGCGAGACGCTGGAGGAAGCCGGCATCCGGCTTGGCCGCGTCGTCTACCACGCCAGCCAGCCCTGGCCGTTTCCCTATTCACTGATGATCGGCTGCTTCGGCGAACCGCTCAACGACGATATCCAGGCCGACCTCAACGAGCTTGAGGACTGCCGCTGGTTTTTTCGCGACGAGGTGCGCCTGATGCTGGAAAGGACGCACAAGGACAATCTGGTCACGCCGCCGAAAGGCGCCATTGCGCATCACCTCATCCGCGCCTGGGTCGATTCAGAATGATGGCAGCGAACACCGAAAGACATTGCAGGAGCAGAACATGATCCGTCACACCGTCGTTTTCACGCTGAAGCATCCGCCGCATTCGCTGGAGGAAAAGCGGTTCCTGGTCGACGCCAAGAAAATCCTAACCGCGATCAGAGGCGTCACGCATTTCGAGCAATTGCGGCAGATCAGCCCCAAGAATGACTATCATTTCGGCTTCTCGATGGAGTTCGCCGACCAGGCCGCCTACAACAGGTACAACGACCATCCCGACCATGTCGCCTTCGTGCGCGACCGCTGGGTGCCGGAGGTCGAGACCTTCATGGAGATCGACTATGTGCCGCTGGGCGCGGTGATCTAGTCCGCAACCTTCCACTGCTCACGCGACTCACTGGCCGGATAGACGCCGAGAATCCGCACTTCGCGTGAGAAGAAGCGGAGCTCGTCCAGCGCCAGCTTGACCAGCGGATCGTCGGGATGGCCCTCGATGTCGGCGTAGAACAGCGTCGCCGTAAACGCCCCCAACTGGTAGCTCTCCAGCTTGGTCATGTTGATGCCGTTGGTAGCGAAGCCGCCCATCGCCTTGTAGAGCGCGGCCGGCACGTTGCGGACGCGGAAGATGAAGGTCGTCATCATCTTGACGTCAGGTGACGGGCGCTCGGCCCATTGCTTGTTCTTGGTCAGGACGACAAAGCGGGTGACGTTGCTGTCGGTGTCCTCGACATTTTGCTCGATGATATCGAGCCCATAGAGGGTCGCGGCCAGCGCCGGCGACAGCGCCGCCATGGTGCGGTCCTTGACCTCGGAGACCATCTTGGCGGCACCAGCCGTGTCGCCGGCGACGATCGCCTTCCAGCCGTTCTTGCGGATGTACTTGCGGCACTGGCCAAGCGCGTGGATGTGGCTGTGCACCGTCTTGATCTCGTCGCGCCTGACGCCCGGCAGCACCATCAGCTGGAAATGGATCGGCAGGAAATATTCGCCGATGATGTGCAGCTTCGATTCCGGCAGGAGATGATGGATATCGGCGACGCGCCCGGCAATGGTGTTCTCGATCGGGATCATGGCGAGGTCGGCCTTCCCCGTCTCGACCGCGTTGAACGCATCCTCGAAGGTCGGGCACGGCAAGGGCTCCATCGATGGATAGACGTTGCGGGAGGCGGTGTCGGAATTGGCGCCCGGCTCGCCCTGGAAGGATATTCTGTTGGTCTTTTCAGGCATGCCGATATCTCAGGTTGAAAGGATCTGTCTGGCGCGTTCGAGGTCTTCCGGCGTGTCGACGCCGAGCGGCAGCGACTGGACGATCTCGGCGTCGATGCGCATGCCGGCTTCCAGCGCCCGCAACTGTTCCAGCCGCTCGCGCCGTTCGAGCGGCGACGGCTTCAGCGCGACGAAGCGCTCGAGTGCCTCGCGGCGGTAAGCGTAGAGGCCGACATGATGGTAAAGCGGCCCCTCGCCCCAAGGCGCCGTGGCACGGGTGAAATAGAGCGCCCTCAGCCTGCTGCCGAAAAGCGGCGAACCGACGATCTTGACGACATTGGGATTGGTCTTTTCCTCGTCGCGGACGATCTCGACGCCGAGCGTGGCGATGTCCACCGCCCTGTCCTCGAACGGCCTGAGCGACGCGGCGATGATCTGCGGATCGATGGTCGGCAGGTCGCCTTGCACATTGACGATGGTTTCGACCTTGCGCCCGGGGTCGAGCGCGATCAGCGCTTCGTGGATGCGGTCGGAGCCGGATTCGTGATCCGTGCGCGTCATCACGGCCTCGAAACCATGCGCGCGCACCGCTTGCGCCACGCTTTGCGTGTCGGTCGCCACCACCACCCGGCCGAGGCCGGCTTCGGCGGCACGGCGGGCGACATGGACGATCATCGGGGCGCCTGCGATGTCGGCCAGCGGCTTGCCCGGCAGGCGGGTCGAAGCCATGCGGGCCGGGATCAGGATCAGCGTGGACATTTCGGGTGCAAGGCGTCTCGAAAGAGGACAGGGAAAGTGGCAAAAGGTCTCACTGGAAGCGCCCTTATAGGTGTTGCAACGCCGCAGCAAAAGACCTAGTTTCCGCCCGATTTGACCGCCCTGGCAGGACGGGTCACGATACCGACGGACGGAGTGGACGGTTCTGTCCGCCGGAAAAGGGAGCAAGGGGCGTATGGATTCCAACGAAGTCAACAAACTGCTCGCCGGATTGCTCGGAACCGTTTTCGTGGTCTTTTCGGTCGGCATTGTGTCCGATGCGCTGTTTGCCTCGCCGGCGCCGGAAAAGCCCGGCTTCGCCATCGAGGCCGCGGAGCCCGCCGAAGGCGGCCCGGCCGCTCCTGCCGCAGCCGAAAAGCCGATCGCAGATCTTCTGGCCAATGCAAATGCCGAACAGGGCGCTGCCATCTTCAAGAAGTGCCAAGCCTGCCATTCCGGCGAAAAGGGCGGTCCTAACAAGGTCGGCCCCGATCTGTGGGATATCGTCGACCGTCCGGTCGCCTCTCACGAGGGCTTCGCCTATTCGGCGGGCATGAAGGAATATTCCAAGGGCGGCACAGAGAAGTGGACCTACGATAACCTCAACCACTTCATCACGTCGCCCAAGAAGGACGTTAAAGGCACGGCGATGGGCTTTGCCGGCCTGCCGAAGGAAGAAGACCGCGCCAACGTCATCGCCTATCTGCGCACGCTGTCCGACAATCCCAAGCCGCTGCCGGCACCGGGTGCCGCCGCCGATGCAGGCGCGCCCGCCAAGCCTGCCGATGCAGCCGCTCCGGCAAAGCCGGCTGATGGTGCCGCGCCCGCGAAACCGGCCGCTCCTGCCGCCCCGGCTCCGGCCGCACCCGCACCGGCGCCTGCCCAATAGTCAGATATCATCTCGACGACCTTGAAAAAGCCGGGTTCAGCCCGGCTTTTTTGTTGGGAAAACCGCATAGGCGGCGACAAAGCCGCGCATGGCGGTTTTCACGGGCGCCAAATCATCTAGATTGCCGATGAACGGGCATTGCGAAGAGGATAGTGCATGACGGTTGGCCGAACGCTTCTCAAGTCGTTGCTGGCGGCAGCCCTTCTGGCGGCGGGATTGCAGGCTGCCCTCGCCGATGAATGGCGCACCACGTCATCGCTGATCGGCGAGTCCAAATACGGCGCCAATTTCCAGCACTACGACTACGTCAACCCCGACGCGCCCAAGGGCGGCACGCTGAACCGGGTGGTGATCGGCACCTACGACAACTTCAATCCTTATATCGTGCAGGGATCGCCGGCGGCCGGCCTCGTGGGATTCGGCGGCGGCCTACTCTACGACACGCTGATGGAGCAGGCGACCGACGAAGGCAGCACCAGCCACCCACTGATCGCCGATGCCTACAAGTATCCGGCCGACTATTCCTCCGCGACCTACCGCCTCGACCCGCGCGCCAAATGGCACGACGGCCAGCCGATCACTGTCGACGACGTGATCTGGTCGTTCCAGGTGCTGAAGGCCAACAGCCCGTTGTATAACCGCTATTTTGAGAACGTCACCGACGCGGTCGCGGTCTCTGATCGCGAGGTCGAGTTCCACTTTAATCAGAAAGGCAACAGGGAACTGCCGAAGATTCTCGGCGATCTCGTCGTTCTGCCAAAGCATTGGTGGGAGGGCAACGACGCCAGCGGCAAGAAGCGCGACATCACCAAGACGACTCTGGAGCCGCCGCTGGGGTCAGCGGCCTACAAGATCGCGAGTTTCAAGCCGGGTTCCGAAATCGTCTGGCAGCGTGTGCCGGACTATTGGGGCGCCAAACTGCCAGTGAAGATCGGCCGCGAGAATTTCGACAGGCAGCGTTTCAGCTATTTCCTTGACGACAACGCCGGTTGGCAGGCCTTCACCAAAGGGGGGTTCGAAGACTTCCGCGCCGAGACACGCGCCCAGCGTTGGGCGGTCGAATACACCTTTCCGGCGATCAAATCCGGAGATGTCATCAA
Organism: Mesorhizobium sp. M0140; assembly: GCF_040322475.1. Classification (NCBI taxonomy): domain Bacteria; kingdom Pseudomonadati; phylum Pseudomonadota; class Alphaproteobacteria; order Hyphomicrobiales; family Phyllobacteriaceae; genus Mesorhizobium; species Mesorhizobium sp. M0140. The sequence continues at coordinate 125,613 of NZ_JAMYTM010000005.1, forward strand.
AAAGGAGTTCCCCACAACCTCACCGGAACCCATGCAGTCCTATTTGATAAATACGCGCCGCCCGCTGTTCCAGGATGTACGCGTACGCCAGGCACTCACCTACGCGTATGATTTCGAGAGCATGAACCGAACCATTTTCTTCGGCGCCTATACGCGCACAGACAGCTATTTCGAAGGCGGCGATCTGGCCTCGACCGGCCTGCCACAGGGCAAGGAGTTGGAGATACTCCAGCCGTTTCGAGACAAGTTGCCACCTGAACTGTTCAAGCAGGAATTCAAGCTGCCGGTCTACGACACGCCACAATCGGGTCGCGAGAATTTGCGCAAGGCCTACGAGCTTTTCAAGCAAGCCGGCTGGGTCAATCAGGCCGGAAAGCTGGTGAATGCGAAGACCGGCGAAGTGTTCAAGATCGAGTTCCTCGGCAACGATCCCGTTGACGAGCGGGTCGCCTCGCCTTTCATCGACAATTTGCGGCGGCTGGGCATCGATGCAACGCTGCGCATTGTCGATGACAGCCAATACACCAACCGTACTCGCGCTTTCGACTTCGATATGCTGGCGCTCGCAGGTTTTCAGCAATCCAACTCACCCGGCAACGAACAGCGCGACTTTTTCAGTTCCACAGCTGCGGACAGGGCCGGATCACGAAATTTGGCCGGCATCAAGAATCCTGTCGTCGACGCACTGATCGACCGCGTCATCTTTGCAACGGACCGAGACGACCTGATGGCTGCGACCCATGCCCTTGACCGAGTGTTGCTTTGGAACTTCTACATGGTGCCGCAATGGCACCTGGGGAAAGTTCGGGCCGCATACTGGAACAAGTTCGCAATGCCTGAAAAACAGCCAACCTATCTCGGCGTCGATTTGGACTCTTGGTGGATCGACCCGGACAAGGAGAAGGCGCTGGCGGCCAAATACAAGGGTGGCAATTGATGGCGGCCCTTGCCCGCCGCGACTTTCTCGCCCTGGGCAGTGCCGCGGCAGCCGCCGCCTTGCTGCCCGGCAAGGCCTTCGCCGACACTGCGACCGGCACCAAGCTGCACGGCCTGTCGGCCTTCGGCGACCTCAAATACAAGCTCGGTTTCGCGCATTTCGACTACGTCAATCCGGACGCCCCAAAGGGTGGCCAGATGAATTTCGCGCCGCCGAACTCGACCCTCAATCAGAGCTTCCTGACCTTCAACACATTGAACTCACTGGTGTTGAAGGGGGAGGCGCCGCCGCGTACCGAACTTTGTTTCGATTCCCTGATGACAAGCGCGCTCGATGAGCCGGATGCGGCCTACGGCCTGCTTGCCGAAACCGTTACCCTGTCGCCGGACCGCAACGGTTTCCGCTTCGCGCTGCGACCGCAAGCGCGTTTCCACGACGGTTCGCCGCTGACCGCGCAGGACGTTGTCTTTTCGCTGAAGCTTTATCAAGACAAAGGCCATCCTAACCTTTCCCAAGCGTTGCGGTACATGACCGACGCGGTTGCGGTCGATCCCGCTACCGTCGATCTCACCCTCAACGGCAAGCAGTCGGCGCAAAACATCCTTGCGATCGTGGGAATGCCTATCGTCTCCAAGGCCTTTTATACGGCCAATGATTTCGATGCTTCGACCATGACACCGCCGCTTGGCTCGGGTCCCTACAAGATTGGACGCGTGGCGGCCGGACAGACTGTCGAATATGACCGCGTGGCCGACTATTGGGGCCGCGATCTGCCAGTGAACCGCGGCCTCTACAATTTCGACCGCATCCGCATCGACTTCTATCTTGACCGGCAAGCGGCATTCGAGGCCTTCAAGAAAGGCGACACGCATTTTCGCGAGGAATTCACCTCACGGGTATGGGCTACCGGCTACGACTTTCCGGCGCTGAAGGACGGCAAGGTCGTCAAACGGGAATTTCCCGGCGAGAAGACGCCGGACATGCAGGCTGTCGCGCTGAACCAGCGTCGTCCGCAATTCCGCGATGAGCGGGTGCGGCGGGCGATCGCCAGGTGCTTCGATTTCGAATGGATGAAGCGGGCGCTGTTTTACGGCTCCTACGAGCGCTCTCAATCGAATTTCGAACGGTCGGACTACAAGGCCGAAGGCCTGCCCTCGCCTGAGGAATTGGCCCTGCTGGAGCCGTTCCGGGCCGAGTTGCCGCCAGAGGTTTTCGGTGAAGCGGTAACACAGCCCCTGTCCGACGGTTCGGGCCATGACCGCAAGCTGCTGGGCGAGGCTTCGAGATTGCTTGCGCAAGCCGGCTGGAAGCGCGATGGCAGTTTCGTCGTCAACGACAAGGGTGAGCGGCTGCGGGTCGAAATGCTGGCGGAGGACGACGGCATCGTTCGCATCTACACCCCTTGGTCCGAGAATATGAAGGCGATCGGGATCGACGCATCGATCCGGCAAATCGATTCGGCGCAGTATGAGCAGCGGCACAGCAATTACGACTTCGATCTCGCCTTGCTGCATTGGTCAATCGGGGCGACGCCGACCGACGACAGCCTGCAGATGCTCTATGATTCCCGGATGGCGAAAATCCCGGGGCAGCGCAACTATCCGGGCACCGAAAGCAAGGCCATCGACGCCCTGATCGCGGCAGCCGGCAAGGCGAAAGACCGTATAGAACTCGTCACGGCGCTCAGAGCGCTCGACCGGGTCTTGCGCGCGCGGCTCGACTGGATTCCAACATACTATCTGGCGAATCACCGCGTCGCCTATTGGGACATGTTCGGCTTTGTCGAACAGAAGCCCGATTTCGGCTTTCCGGTCGAGACGCTGTGGTGGTTCGATAAGGGCAAGGCGGCAAGAATTGGCAAAGGCTGAGATGTTCGCTCAACGAGGGCAGAAGGCCTGATGGGCGCCTATATCCTGCGCCGCATCCTTTTGATGATCCCGACGCTGTTCGGCATCATGGCGATATCCTTCGCCGTCATCCAGTTCGCCCCCGGCGGTCCGGTCGAACAGGTCATCGCCCGGCTGACCAATCAGGGCGGCAGCGACCGCCTCGGCGGCGGTGGTGGCGACGCGGGCGCTGGCGGCAATTTCGATGCCGCCGGCGACGTCAGTTCCAAATATCGCGGTGCGCAGGGACTCGATCCGGAATTCATCAAGAAGCTGGAGAAGCAGTTCGGCTTCGACAAGCCGCCGCTCGAGCGCTTCGGCATGATGCTTTGGAATTACGCCCGCTTTGATTTCGGCGACAGCTATTTCCGCGACATTTCGGTGCTCGACCTGATCCTGGAGAAAATGCCGGTGTCGATCTCGATCGGGCTGTGGATCACGCTGTTGTCCTACCTGATCTCGATCCCGCTCGGCATCCGCAAGGCGGTCAAGGACGGCACTCCCTTCGACGTCTGGACCAGCGGCGTCGTCATTGTCGGCTATGCCATTCCGGGCTTCCTGTTCGGCATCATGCTGATGGTGCTGTTTGCCGGCGGGTCTTTCTGGGACTGGTTTCCGTTGCGCGGCCTCACCTCGGACAATTGGGATCAATTGTCCTGGTGGGGAAAGATCGTCGACTATTTCTGGCACATGACCTTGCCGCTGACCGCACTGGTGCTATCGGCCTTCGCCACCACGACGCTGCTGACCAAGAACTCGTTCCTCGAAGAAATCCGCAAGCAGTATGTGGTGACGGCGAGGGCCAAGGGTCTGTCGGAACGGCAGGTGCTCTACGGCCACGTCTTCCGCAACGCCATGCTGATCGTCATCGCCGGCTTTCCCGGCGCCTTCATCTCGGCCTTCTTCACCGGCTCGCTGCTGATCGAGAACATCTTTTCCCTCGATGGCCTCGGCCTGCTCGGCTTCCGGTCGGTGGTCGAGCGCGACTATCCCGTGGTGTTCGCCAACCTCTACATCTTCTCGCTGCTGGGGCTGTTCGTCGGTCTCTTGTCCGACCTGCTCTACACCTGGGTCGATCCGCGCATCGATTTCGAGCGGAGAGACGTCTGATGTCGGAGGCTACAGTCCCCGTGGACGCGGCACCCGCGCGGATAAAGCGGCCGTTTCTGTCGCCGCTCAACAAGCGGCGCCTGCAGAACTTCAGAGCCAACCGGCGCGGCTACTGGTCGCTGTGGATCTTCCTCGTCCTGTTCGTGCTGTCGCTGTTTTCCGAGTTCATCGCCAACGACAAGCCGATCATCGCCTCCTACAAGGGCGAGATCCTGTTTCCGGTGCTGGTCGCCTACCCCGAGGAAAAATTCGGCGGTTTCTATGCCGTCACCGATTATCGCGACCCGGTCATCCAGGACGAGATCAACGCCAATGGCTGGATGATCTGGCCACCGGTGCGCTACTCCTATCAGACCGTCAACAACGCCATTCCGGAAGCAGCGCCGGCCAAGCCGTCGTGGCAGTATGACGCCACGAAGCGCTGCAACCAGTATCCGCAGGGTGCCGCCGACCCGGCCTGCATGGTCGGCAACTGGAATTGGCTCGGCACCGACGACCAGGCGCGCGACGTGCTGGCGCGCGTCATCTACGGTTTCCGCATTTCGGTGCTGTTCGGCCTGATCCTGACCGCCGGCTCGGCCTTGATCGGCGTCGCGGCCGGCGCCGTGCAAGGCTATTTCGGCGGCTGGACGGATCTCTTGTTCCAGCGTTTCATCGAAATCTGGTCCGCCATCCCGGTGCTCTATCTCCTGCTCATCGTCGCCGCCATCCTGCCGCCGGGCTTCTTCATCCTGCTCGGCCTGATGCTGCTGTTCTCCTGGGTGGCGCTGGTCGGCGTGGTGCGGGCCGAGTTCCTGCGCGCCCGCAATTTCGAATATGTCAACGCGGCCCGGGCACTCGGCGTGCCCAACCGCACCATCATGTTCCGGCACCTGCTGCCCAACGCCATGGTGGCGACATTGACCTTCATGCCCTTCCTGCTCTCAGGCTCGATCTCGACGCTGACCTCACTCGACTACCTCGGCTTTGGCCTGCCGCCCGGCTCCGCCTCGCTCGGCGAACTGCTCAAGCAGGCGCAGCGGAACCTCAATGCGCCGTGGCTCGGCATCTCCGGCTTCGTCGTCATCTCGCTGATGCTGTCGCTGCTGGTCTTCGTCGGCGAGGCGACGCGCGATGCCTTCGATCCGCGCAAGACCTTCAGATGAGCGAAGCCCCCTTGCTCAGCGTACAGGACCTCAGCGTCGCCTTCAGCCAGGGCGGTAGCCAGTCGACGGCCGTCGACCACATCTCGTTCGACATCGCCAAGGGCGAGACGGTGGCGCTGGTCGGCGAATCCGGCTCCGGCAAATCGGTCTCGGCGCTTTCGGTGCTGAAGCTGCTGCCCTATCCAAGCGCCAGCCACCCCTCGGGAAAGATCCTGTTCCAGGGCGCCGACCTGCTGGCGATGAGCGAGAAGCAGTTGCGGCAGGTGCGCGGCAACAAGATCACCATGATCTTTCAGGAGCCGATGACCTCGCTCAATCCGCTGCACACGATCGAGCAGCAGATCGTCGAGATCCTGAAGCTGCATCAGGGCATGGCCGACCGCCCGGCCAAGGAACGCACACTGGCCTTGCTCAACGAGGTCGGCATCCGCGATCCGCACAAGCGCCTCGATGCCTATCCACACCAGTTGTCCGGCGGCCAGCGTCAGCGCGTGATGATCGCCATGGCGCTGGCCAACGAGCCCGAACTTCTGATCGCCGACGAGCCGACGACGGCACTCGACGTCACCGTGCAGGCGCAGATCCTCGAACTGCTGGCCGGCTTGAAGAGCCGCAAGGGCATGTCGATGCTGTTCATCACCCATGATCTCGGCATCGTGCGCAAGATTGCCGACCGCGTCTGCGTGATGACCAAGGGCAAGATCGTCGAGACCGGGCCGACCAAGGAGATCTTCGCCAATCCGCAGCATGCCTATACGCGGCATCTGCTGGCGGCCGAGCCGAAGGGCAAGCCGCCGGCCGCCAATGCCGCCGCCAAGCCTGTCATGACCGGCAAGGACATAAAGGTCTGGTTCCCGATCAAGCAGGGCTTCTTCCGCCGCACCGTCGACAATGTGAAGGCGGTCGACGGCATCGATGTCACCGTGCGCGCCGGCCAGACGCTTGGCGTGGTTGGCGAATCCGGCTCCGGCAAGACGACGCTCGGCCTGGCGCTGGCAAGAATGATTTCGTCGACCGGAACGATCCAGTTCAACGGTCGCGACATCAACCAGCTGACTTTCAACGCCATGCGGCCGCTCAGGCGCGAATTGCAGATCGTCTTCCAGGATCCGTTCGGCTCGCTCAGCCCGCGCATGTCGATCGCAGAGATCATCGAAGAAGGCCTCAAGATCCACGAGCCGAAGCTGTCGCCCGACGAGCGCGACGACAAGGTGGCCGCCGTGCTGAAGGAGGTCGGGCTAGACCCTGCGACACGCAACCGCTATCCGCACGAGTTTTCCGGCGGCCAGCGCCAGCGCGTCGCCATCGCACGCGCCATGGTGCTCAACCCGCGCTTCGTCATGCTGGACGAGCCGACATCGGCACTTGACATGAGCGTGCAGGCGCAGGTCGTCGATCTGCTGCGCAGCCTGCAGGCCAAGCACGATCTCGCCTATCTCTTCATCAGCCATGATTTGAAAGTCATCCGGGCGCTGGCCAACGACGTCATCGTCATGCGCAATGGCCGGATCGTCGAAGCCGGTCCTTCCCAGCAGATTTTTGAAAATCCGCAAACCGACTATACTCGGGCGCTGATCTCGGCCGCCTTCAAAATCGAGACGGCACCGGTCGGCATCGTCAGCGAGTGATTTGCGTAGAGAGGGACTAAAAGACCGCAATGGAAAAAGGCCGTATCCTGCTTGCCGTCACCGGCTTTCATCCGCAGCGCTGGCGCGAGCTCCTGTCGGCCGAGCGCGAGGTGGTGCTGGAGCCCGACGGCGCCAGCGACCCGTCGATCACCTATGCCGTGGTGTGGAAGCAGAAGCCGAACCTGTTGTCGTCGCTGCCCAATCTGCGCGCCATCTTCTCGATCGGCGCCGGCGTCGATCATATCTTCGCCGATCCCGGCCTGCCCGATGTGCCGATCGTCAAGGTCGTCGCCGACAACCTCACCCAGTACATGACCGAATATGTCGTCTGGCGGGTTCTCGACCATCACCGCCAGGGCCTGCTCTACCGGTCGCAGCAGCCGAAGAAGATCTGGCACGAGCCGCAGCAGAGGCCTGCCGGTGACATTTCGGTCGGCATCATGGGCCTCGGCAGTCTCGGCCGCGCCGCGGCCTCGGTGCTTTTGTCGCTCGGCTTTGCCGTCAATGGCTGGTCGCGCACCGACAAGGCCATGGAAGGCGTCGCGACCTATTCCGGCGAGGCTGGACTGATCCCCTTCCTCAAGGCGACCGACATCCTGGTGGTGCTTTTGCCACTGACGCCGGAGACCAAGGGCATTATCAACTACGGCGTGCTGAAGGAGCTGCGGAAACGCAACGGCCTCGGCGGCTCTGTGCTGATCAATGCCGGGCGCGGCCGCCTGCAGAAGGATGCCGACATTTTGCGGGCACTGGATGACGGCACGCTGAAGGAGGCAAGCCTCGACGTGTTCGAGGTCGAACCGCTGCCGAAGACCAGTCCGCTGTGGGGGCATCCAAAAGTGTTCGTGACGCCGCACGCGGCAGCGACCTCCGACCCGGTGCATCTGGCGCCGATCATGCTGCGCCAGATGGACGCCTTCGAACGCGGTGAAAAGCTCGACAATCTGGTGGACCGCAAGGCGGGATACTAGCCAGGACAGCCTCATCGGGCCAGGTCCCACTCCCGGAAGCATTTCTTGATTGCCCGCAGTGACGACAACTGGACCTTTGGCAGATCGAGTTGTTCGAACATTGCCCGGTACCGGTTGCGATTTTTCGGTGTGGCCACGGTGATATGGTGGATCATATCCCATTTGATGCTGTCGTGCCCGCCCTCCAAGGCACCGCGCCGTTCAATCTCAAACAGCGTTCGCCTGATATAGCGCAGCAGGCTTGTCGGCGTCGATATATCCAACAAGATCAATCCCGTCGCTCGCAGAAAGCGTTGGGGCATGCAAACCGAATAATTTCCATCCATCACCCAACGCTCGCCGGCGATAGCGGCGTCATGCAAGGCAATGAATTCGTCCCTTGGGCGCGCTTCCCAATCCGTGTTCGGGAGATGGAAGAGTTGATCTAGATGGATAGTCGCCAGATCACGTTTGCGGGCAATCGCGTTGGCGAGGGTCGACTTGCCACTGTTGGACGGCCCCAAGATACATATCCGGTCTCCGAGCTCCGAGAGATGCATCCGATCGTGCCCTGGTTTGTTGCCTGCGATTCTCAACCCGTGGCGGCCTCGGATCTTTAGCCAGGCAGGGCGAGTTTCTTCTGCTTGTCCGGCTGGCCGCATTCGCGGCGATCGATCGACCGGTTCATGGCATCGATCTCGCCGCTCGCCTTGTCGGTATCGCGTTTGGCCTTGGAGCGCATGTCAGGCGTGAACGGGCCGAAGCCCATCGCCGGGTTGGAGAAGGTCGGCTTGGCCCTCGTCGGAAGGTTGTATTGCTGCGCCAAGCCGTTGCGCTGCGCCAGCAACTGGTCGCAGGGCACGTTGTCATATTGCAGGGAGGACTGGACGTTCGCATCCTGCTGTTCCGACATCGAAGTGCCGCCGACGCAGCCGGCGGTCAGCAGGCAAGAGGCCAAGATCATCATGTTCCAGCGCATCGACTATGCTCCTCCTGATATCCCACCCTGATGCGAGCAGATCGCAAATATCAGTCGCGCATGCAAATCGGACTTTTTCACAGCAAGAATGTTTGCGAGGCGGCGACGGACCCCTCCGCCGGCAGCTTGCCTGCCACAACGGCAGGGCTGCGAGGTCGGGGCAACGGGTTCCTTCGGAGCCTTGGCCGGCGCGTGGCTGACGGAGCATCAACGAAAAACCCGCCTGTGCGGCGGGTGACTGGCACAAATCAGCACCATGGGCCAAAATGTACCATAGCTGAGGGCATGGTGTCAAGAAAAAATTCCTATCGCGCTGCCCGGCAAAAACGGCGGACACCGCCGAACTGGCTGTCGTCAGGTCTTTGCTAGGCGGAGTTCGGAGCCCCGGCCACAACGACCAGCCCGTTGACGTGTTCCCCGCGATCCTGCCGGATCACGGTTGGTTCCAGTGACAAGACCGAAAGCCCGTTGGCGGCCAGGACATCGCGCACATAGTGTTGCGCATGCGCGTAGCGGCGCGACGGCAGCAGCATGAAATCGCCGTCGCCAGCCAGCGTCTCCACGGAAAATGCGAACAGGCCATCCGTGGCCAGCAGCCCGGCAATCGTCTTCACCACGCCGTCCAGCGCGCCGACATAGATGAAAACATCGGCCACCGTCACCAGATCGGCTTTCGGCCCGGCATAGGGAAAATCCCGCAGATCGGCCTTATCAAGGAAATCGTAGACGCCCTTGGTCCGCGCCTTTCTCAGCATCCTGGCCGAAATGTCATATCCCTCCAGCCGGTCGGCGATCGGCCGCAGCCTCTGTCCCGTCAGGCCGGTGCCGCAGCCAAGATCGAGCGCCAGCGCGAAGCGGCCCGGCCTTGCCGCTCGAATGGCTTGGTCGAGCATCTCAGGCAGCCGGTACCCCAGCCTGCCGACCAGGGACTCGTCGAAGCTCTCGGCATAATGGTCGAACAGTGTCTCGACGAAGGCGCTGGGGAGCGCGTCGAGCGCCGGCGCCTTGCCGATCAATTGCAGGTTCAGTGCAGCGCCTTGACGATCCGATGGATCGAGCTGCAGCGACATCGTCCAGGCCTGTGCAGCCAGATCCGCCGCGCCCGCCGCCTGCTGCATCTCACCGAGGCGAAACCAGCCCATGGCCCATTGCGGTGTCATTTCCAGCGCGCCGAGCAGCAATTCCGCCGCTGCTGCGTGATCGCCATCCGCGTGCAGCATCTCGGCATAATCGGCACGACGATCGGCGTTCAAGTCGCCGGACGAGGCTTGAAGCGGTTTCATGGCGATGGGTCCTGCCGGCGGATCGAGCCGGCGGTGCTCTATGCGGGAGTCAGCAGTGAGTTACAACAGGCTTCCCGCCGCGGAATTATATCCTATCTTGGGGATCATGCGCCCCAGCGACCTGCTTCATCCCCGGCCCGAGGGCCTCTATTGCCCGCCGGGCGATTTCTTCATCGACCCGGTCCGGCCGGTCAACCGGGCACTGATCACGCATGGCCATTCCGATCACGCACGTTCCGGCCACCGCTCGGTGCTGGCGACGCGGCAGACGCTCGACATTATGGGCCTGCGCTACGGCGAGAATTTCGCTGGCGCGACGCAAGCGGCACAGCTCGGCGAGACGATTGCACTCAATGGCATCAGCGTCAGCTTCCATCCAGCCGGCCATGTGCTGGGCTCGGCGCAGATAGCGGTCGAGCATCAGGGCACGCGCATCGTCGCTTCCGGCGACTACAAGCGGCAGAGAGACGCGACCTGCGCGCCATTCGAGCCGATCCAGTGCGATGTGTTCATCACCGAAGCGACCTTCGGCCTGCCGGTGTTTCGCCATCCCCCCGATACCGAAGAGATCGCCCGCCTGCTGAAATCGGCAGCGCAGTTCCCCGAGCGCTCGCATCTGGTCGGCGCCTATGCGCTGGGCAAGGCGCAAAGGGTGATGCGGCTGTTGCGCGACGCCGGCTACGACAGGCCGCTCTACATCCATGGCGCGCTGGCCAAACTCAGTGAGTATTACCAGAGCCAAGGCATAGACCTTGGGCAACTGGAGCCGGCAACCGTCGAAAGCGGGGGCAAGGATGATTTTACCGGCGCCATCGTCGTCGGCCCGCCATCGGCCTTCGCCGACCGCTGGGCGCGGCGCTTTCCCGATCCGATCTCGTGCTTCGCGTCAGGCTGGATGCGCATTCGCCAGCGCGCCAAGCAAGGCGGCGTCGAACTGCCGCTGATCATCTCGGACCATGCCGACTGGGATGAGCTGACCGCCACCATTAGGGAGACCGGAGCCGAGGAAATCTGGGTGACGCATGGCCGCGAGGAAGCGCTGGTGCGCTGGTGCGAGCTCGAAGGCATCGCGGCGCGACCACTGCACCTGGTAGGGTACGAGGACGAGGGCGATTGATGCTAGTTGCTGATCCACCAATCACCGGCGCCGCGATCCTTCACACCCCCCTCTGGCCTGCCGGCCATCTCCCCCGCAAGGGGGGAGATCAGATGTCACCGCCGCTTTCGCTAATCACCAACCGCGCAAGGAGAGTGCTGGCATCGAAGCTGTCAATCTCCCCCCTTGCGGGGGAGATGTCCGGCAGGACAGAGGGGGGTGTGCCGAAGTGCCAAGCCCATCCAGTAGTGTCACCATGAACCGCTTCGCCGAGCTTCTCGACCGCCTGGTGCTGACGCCGTCGCGCAATGGCAAGCTGACCTTGCTGACCGACTATTTCCGAGCCGTGGAGGATCCCGATCGCGGGCTGGCGCTGGCTGCCATCACCGGCGATCTCCACATTGCCGCGGTCAAGCCGGCGATGCTGCGCATGCTGGTCACCGAGCGCATGGATCCGGTGCTGTTCGGCTATTCCTACGACTATGTCGGCGATCTCGCCGAAACGGTGTCGCTGGTCTGGCCGCAAACGCCCGGAAACCTTCCGAACCGCGAGCCGACGCTTGGCGAGGTCGTGGCCAGACTGCAGGCGGCGAGCCGCTCCGACGGGCCGAAGGTACTGGCCGGGCTGCTCGACAGCGCCGGCACCTCGGCGCGCTTTGCCATCATCAAATTGGTCACCGGCGGGCTGCGCATCGGCGTATCGGCGCGGCTGGCCAAACAGGCGCTGGCCGATTTCGGCAAGGTCGAAGTGGCCGAGATCGAGGAGCTCTGGCACGGGCTGTCACCGCCTTACACAGCGCTGTTCGCGTGGCTGGAGGGCAAGGCCGAAAAGCCCAGGAACACGGCGTTGGCATTGTTTCGCCCGGTAATGCTGTCGAACCCGCTCAGTGAAGGCGATCTCGAAAAGCTCGATCCGGCGGATTATGCCGCAGAATGGAAATGGGACGGCATCCGTGTCCAGGCGGTGGCCGAGGGCGGCATCCGCCGGCTCTATTCGCGCACCGGCGATGACGTTTCGGGTGCCTTTCCGGACCTCGCCGATGCCATGCATTTTTCCGCAACGCTGGACGGCGAACTGCTTGTCGGCGATCCCCGGCAGGCGACGGGAACGTTCTCGGATCTGCAGCAGCGGCTGAACCGCAAGACGGTGACACCGAAGATGCAGCAGCAATACCCGGCCTTCATGCGCTGCTACGATCTGCTCCAGGTCGGCGGCGAGGATCTGCGCGCGCTGTCGTTTCGCGAGCGGCGCGGCCGGCTGGAAGCGTTTGTCGGAACGCTCGACCCGAGCCGTTTCGATATTTCGCCATTCGTCGACTTCACGGATTGGCAAACGCTGGAGGAACTGCGCCGGGTGCCGCCGCATCCGATCATCGAAGGCGTCATGCTGAAGCGCTGGGACTCAGCCTATGTCGCCGGCCGGCCGAAAGGTCCATGGTTCAAATGGAAACGCGATCCGCACACGGTGGACGCCGTGCTGATGTATGCCCAGCGCGGCCACGGCAAACGCTCGAGCTTCTATTCCGACTATACGTTCGGTGTCTGGACAGGTGCCGAAGGCGAGGAGGAACTGGTGCCGGTCGGCAAGGCCTATTTCGGCTTCACCGATGCGGAGCTGAAGCAGATCGACAAATATGTCCGCGACAACACGATCGAGCGTTTCGGGCCGGTGCGTTCGGTGCGGGCCGACCGCGACAACGGCCTGGTGCTGGAAGTCGCCTTCGAAGGGCTGAACCGCTCGACCCGGCACAAATCCGGCGTCGCCATGCGCTTTCCCCGCATTTCGCGGCTGCGCTGGGACAAGCCGGCCAACGAGGCCGACCGCATCGAGACGCTGCAGGCGCTGCTCGACCGCTAGCCGTTCAGCGCTCTTACGGCTCGATCGAAACGCGGATTTCGTAGATGTCCGCGGCCTTACCCTGCTTGTCGAAGTCGGAATTGATGGCAATGGTGCCGGCCGAGCCCGGATGCTTGTCCGGAAACTGCACATCGAACAGATATTCGTTCTGCTGCTGGCCGACCGCATAGCGCTTGCGGCCGCAGTCGCCGAGTTCGCCGAAATTGCAGTCGACCGAAATCTGCGTCTCCTTGCCTTCTTCGGAGCGGGCAATGATGTCGAACACGGCATGTTTGCCGGCGAGCTTCTCCAGCACGCCTTGTCCGACGTCGAAACTGATCGCCGAACCGGACGCGCCGGAACGGATGCGCAGGAACGAACCGGTATCGTCCTTCATCACCTCGGCCCTGGCGTCAGACGGCGCGCTGACATGGGATGCATCGGCCGGCGAAAACACATTGATCCAGTCGCGCGCCTGGTCCGCGGCGCCGGGTTTTGCCGGACCGCCGTCGGCCGGTGTGAAATCGTCGTCCTCGACGGTCGGCGGCGCCTGCGGCGGGGCGGTGTCGAGTTGCGCGGATGTCTTGAACACGCCGGTCTGCACGGCGAAGAACAGGCCGATGCCAACCGCGGCGAGCAGTGTCACGGTCAGGAAGATGGCGGTCAGCGGCAGGCGACGTCCCCTTATGCGCCGTTCATCGCGGTCGGGCGCCACTTCCGTCGTCGCACCGGCCGAGGCCGGAACCGACATGTCGATGGCCGGAGCATCGGGAAGCGTGGCGTCCGGCATGATATCGGGAACGACGGGCAGGACGCGGGAGCGCGGCGCATCGGCAGCGGATTGCACGGGTCCGTCGACGACGACATCGGGGGACGATGCCTGTCGGCCGGTTTCGACCGCGGGCGCCGGGTCCGCTCCGAGTTCGACCGCCGGTGCATCGCCCTGCGGGCCGGCATCCGGCACCGCCGGCAGGAACTCGGATTCGATTTCGGTGATTTTCGCCTGGATTGCCTTGCGGCGCTTGATGGCGACCTCAACGGTCACACCGGGATTGGCCTGGAGCGCGCGATCGAGCGCGGCAAAAGCCGAGCGATAGACCCTCTCGCGGAACGCGCGGTCCTCGGCATTGCCTTTCTCCAAGGCGTTCCGGATCGCTTTTTCGATCGCGTCCAAGCAGGTCCCTCTGTCTTTGCCAACCTTGCCGTGATCGTTAGCCGCAGGCGACCAATCAATCAACGGGCGAGCGGCGTATTCTGCCTCGCAGAGGTGTGCAAAGTCCATTCCGGCGCTGTTCCGGCAACAAAATCAGCATGCTTCGCCGATTTTCGCGCACAGGGAGCGCACGCACCGTGCGCCGTATTCCCTTGGCGATTGACTCGCGGACAAGGCGGCGGCGGCCGGCTTTCGAGGGTGCCATGACGCCGACGCAGGAATTGCCAAGTCGCATCTTGAATTCGCGCCCGGTTGCGTCTATCACCGCCGCATCTTGGAGGCCTTGGCTTCCCGGGCCGCTTTAGCTCAGTTGGTAGAGCACCGCATTCGTAATGCGGGGGTCGCGTGTTCGAGTCACGCAAGCGGCACCATTCCTCCTCCGTTTTGTCGTCTGCCCCTTCGCAGCTGGTGCAAAGGACTGCGACGCCGGCCTGGCAGATCTGCCATTGTCGAGACCCCGGTTTGGTGTGAAACTCATGGCCTCAGCATGGGAGGTCAAAAAATGCCCAACAATTTCAAGACCGGAGACGTCGTCAGGCTGAAATCCGGAGGCCCCAGGATGACGATCAGCGATGGCGCAGCCTCGGGCATGTATCTGTGCCACTGGTTCAATCGCGAGGGCGAGGTGTGGACCCCGCAACATGCCGGGTTCAAGCCCGAACAACTGATTGCGGCCGACCAGTCGGACTAGAGTTTCTTCCATCCCGATCAGATCGGGATGGGCACCCTCTGTTGTCCGGGCTTGAACGGATCAGCACGCGCGACCGACGGATTTTCCGGGTCGCGGCGTTTAACGGTTGAAGCGCGATGGCGGCACAAGCCGTCTGCGTCGCGCCAACCTGGAGACGCACAACATGATCAGTCGTTCGATATCAGTCGTTGCCTTGAGTTTGCAGACCGTTGCGGCTTTCGCCCAGGCAGCGACGCCGCCTGCACCGTCAACGGCCGCGCCACTTGCCGCGCCAGGCGCTTCGGGGACCAGGTCCGACATCACGCTGGCCAAATTCCAGAAGCGGCGCGAAAAGGCGATCATGGCGGCCGACACGGATGGCGACGGCAAGATCAGCCTGCTGGAATGGGACGCCTTTCAGACGAAGCGCAACGCCAAAGGCGACGCCGCCAAATCCTTCGCGCGGATCGATTCCAACCATGACGGCTTCATCGATCGCGCCGAACTCGATGCATTCTTCGCCAAGCGCTTCGCCCGGCTGGACAAGAATGCCGACGGCATTTTAACGGCCGACGAACTGCCGGGCCACAAAACCGCTCCCAAGCAGGAACAATGACCAAGAGGCAATGACGCGCGATGAACATCGGGAGTGCGCCGACTGATGGCTGCGGATCCGGACGAGGAGCTGGTTCGCCGTGTTGGCGCCGGCGAGCCCGCAGCCGTGCAAACGCTCGTCGCGCGCAAGCTGCCGCGTATCCTGGCGCTTGCCGTGCGCATGCTCGGCGATGCGGCGGAGGCCGAGGATGTCGCGCAGGAAACCTTCGTGCGGATCTGGCGCCATGCCGCGAGCTGGCGGCGCGGCAATGCGCGCTTCGACAGCTGGATCCACCGGGTGACGCTCAACCTTTGCTACGACCGGCTGCGTCGCAGGCGCGAATGGGTGACCGGCGACCTGCCGGACGTGGTCGACCCTGCGGCACTTCCCGACGCCCCTCGCCAAGAGGACGCGCTTCGGGTCGAACGGGCACTGCAAGCCATAGCGCCGCGCCAGCGCGAAGCGATCGTTCTGGTCTACTATCAGGAGATGTCCAATATCGAGGCGGCAGCGACCTTGCAGATCAGCGTCGATGCCCTGGAGAGCCTGCTTGCGCGCGGCCGGCGGTCGCTGCAGGCGATCCTGACGGGGGATGGCGCCGATGAGTAAGCACCGGGCAAGCACCAACGCACTACGGCCATTGCGCCTTGCTGGTGCCGCCTGGCGCTCGGCGCCGACGGGCAAGGAGGAGACACATGGCTGAAGGGTCCAGAAACGAAATGGATGCCAGGCGCTTTGCCGCCTTGGCACAGGCCTATGGCGGCGACTTGCGGCGATGGCCCGAGGCTGAGCGAATGGCCGGCACGGTCTTTGCCGCGAGCGGCGCGGGCAAGGCCATCTTGAGGCAGGCCGGGGCACTTGACGCGCTGCTCGACAGCTACCGCGTCGACGCCACGGACAAGGCGCTGCACAGCAGCATTCTGCAGGCTGCCGGCCGGCACCTCGTCCAGCGCCGGCGTCAGTGGTTCTGGTGGCTGGGACTTGGACTTGCCGGCATTGGTCTGGCCGGTGCCGTGGCAGGACTGGCCCTGGTGACCATCGTCACGCCGGAGGTCCAGCCGGACCATTATGTGCTGGATGCCAATGTGACGGCGTTTGGCGATGCCGGCCCGGATGCCGAGAACGGTGAGGAAAGCCTATGAGCCCGCGCTGGATCCGTGGTCTGGTCATTGCTTCCGTGGTGCTGAACGTCTTTCTTGCAGGCGCATTTGCCGGCGGTGCGGTCTGGCTGAGAAATGCCAAAGCGGGCGCGGGTGTCTCGCTGGAATCGGCTGGCCGACAGCTTCCCAACCAGGACCGCAAGGCGTTCCGCCTGGCGTTGCGCCAGGTTCGCGTGGAGTCTCGGCAGATCATTCTCGATGGCCAGCAGGCGAGGCAGGAGGCAGCGGACCTGTTGCAGCAGCCTGTCATGGACAAGGCCGCCTTGTCCGCCGCGCTGGAGCGGGCACGCAATGCCGATGTGACGGTCCGCAGCCGGCTTGAACAGGCCATTGTCGACTTCGCGGCGAACACGTCACACGAAAACCGGAGCGTGCTGGCACAGGCATTGCTGCGCCATATGGAACGCCGCGCCGCCGTTGCGCCGAAAAAATCGCCATGACGATCGACGGAAAAGGCCGGAGACGCCGTTTAACGATGCGAAGGGACAAGCCTGCCCGATCGCACCATGCAGGGCGGCCATCTTCAAACTCGAAAGCACTCGGAGTCCAATTATGAGTCGCCTGAAAAACTACGCAGCAGCCGCTATGCTGGCCCTCAGCGGAACGGTCGTGACAGCCACCGCGTCCAGCGCAATGCCCATCGTGTCCGTTGCCCAGCCGGCCGCCCAGGCATCGGTCGAGCATGTCCGCTGGGGCTGCGGCATCGGCTGGCATCCGAACAGATGGGGACGTTGCGTGCCGAGCGGCGTCGTCATCGTGCGCCCGCGCTACCATTACTGGCACGCTCCGGTCCACGTCTGGCATCCGCACCATCGCTGGCATCGCTGGCACCACTACTGATCGAAGCACGGTAGGGCCAGGCGCTTGTGAAACCTGGTCCCGCCGTTGCGGACAGCGCGATCCCCGGAATTAAGGTTAAATTCACTATAGATTTGTTCTCAGCCCGCAAATAATCGAAGAGTTTCCCGAAACTATGCTCAGGCATATTCATGGGAAAATCTGTGGCTCAGCTTCAAATCCTTGGGCGGGTGCTCTGTCATCCGCTGACGCTGGTCGTGGTCAGCCTAGCCGGTGTCTTCGCCGCCGGACGGGCCGAGCACGAATGGCTGTCGGTGCCGTTCTAGCTGGCGCTGGTGGCTGCCCTTGCCGGACTTCTCTTCCTGGCTTCGGGGCGCCTTGTCTTTTCCGTCTATCTCGCCTGGATGGGCATCGCTTTCATCACAGTGGTGTCAGCGATCAAATTCAGGATGAAGGGGTTTTCGCTGCACTTCTACGACACGGTCTTCGTGTCGAAGGATCCGGAAGTGTACCGCTTCCTGCTCGGCTCCTACCTCCATCTGATCGCGCCGGTCGTTGTTGCCCTGGTGCTCGGCATTACGGCGGCGGTGCTTCTGTTCCGGATCGATCGAAAAATCGGCTGGCCGGTATCGGCACGCGTCCTGGTCATGGCGGCGCTCGTCGTTCTGGTGCCGCTGACCTTTCCGGCCGAGGCCTCGAAGGACCGTTATTTCTACTACATGCAGGGCCGGCACATGTCGGCCTTCTTCGTTTCGCTGCTGGATTTGCACAACCTCGTTGTTGAATCGGGCTTCGAAAAGCGGCTGCAAGCCGTCGCGCCGCAGCCGCCTTTTGCCGACACGGTCGATTGCGGCGACCGGGCTGATCTTCCCGACGTCTTTTTCGTGCTCAGCGAAAGCCAGTCCGATCCCGGCTATTTTCCGCAGGTCGGCAACGGCGCGGGATTCCTGCAGAAGTTCGCGCCGGGGGCCGGCACGCCGCATCCGATGCAGGTCGAGACGTTTGGCGGCGGCACCTGGATCACCAATCTGTCGCTGATGACCGGCCTGTCGGCCACCGATTTCGGCTGGCGAAGCCCCTATTTGACCATCACCCTGCAGGACAAGGTCGCCGGCGCCTTGCCGGAGGTGCTGGCGCGCTGCGGCTATCGAACTGTCGTGATGACGCCGATGGACTTTTCGTTCGTCAATGAAGGGCCGTTCCTGAAATCGATCGGTTTCGAGACCGTGCTCGACATCAAGGACATCGCCGCGCCCTTCTACCACCTGCGCGATATCTTTTATTACCAGGCGGCCGAAGCATTCATCGCCAGGCACCGCAAGGAAGACGGCCGGCCGCTGTTCCTCGAAATCCAGACCATGTTTCCGCACTCCCCCTATGAGGGGCGGATGGAGCCCGAGTTGAAGGTCGAGGGCGAGCCTTTCTCGGGCGATTTCCAGGCCAATGAGTATCTGCGCCGGATGGCGGTAGCGCGCGGCGATTTCCAGCATTTCCTCGACGAGAGGAAAGCGGATGCCGGTGAACGCGGCGCCGTGGTGCTCGAGTTCGGCGATCACCAGTCGTCGGCGACCAAGCCGTTCGTCGACGCCATCGCCGGCGACGACGCCTTGGCGACCCCTGGCTCGCTTGCCTACCGCACCTTCTACACGCTCACCACCTTCAACCATCCTTTGCGCCATCCGATGCCTGACCTGGCGCCGCTCGACGTCGGCTTTCTCAGCGCAAGCCTGCTCGACGCGGCCGGCCTGCCGATGTCGCCTGTCATGGCCGATCTCGTGCGCCTGCGCGACCATTGCGGCGGCAGGTTCCATGGCTGCAAGGACCGGGCCGAGGTGGATACGCATCTGCGCCGGCGTGTCGATTCAGGGCTGCTGCATCTGTTCCCGGAGGCGGTGCCGTTGCATGCGCCGGCGCCGTTCCAATCGGTAGACGCCCGCTAGATATTTCAGTCGATTTTATCCGGTCCCAGCGACGCCACGGTCTTCAACGCGCCGTCGAGCATGTCGCCCTTCTCGTCCTTCAGCGCCATCTCGCGCAGGCGGCGGATCCAGTCGGCGGCATCCGTGCGGCCCTTGACCAGGTCGAGCGCCGACAGCACCCGGTCGAATTTCGACTGTGCGCGGACATGGGTGTCGCTGTAGCCCTTGATCAGCCGGCGGCAGTTGAGGATCTCGACGGCCAGCGCGTAGTCCTGGCGAACATGGTCGAGCGCCAGCGCGTACCAGCGGTCGAGATGCGCGATCTCAACCTTGTGGCGCAGCAGACTCCGGCGCCAGCGGCGCAGGCCGCCGATGAACCACAGTGCTGCAAAGCCGGCAAAACTGTCGGTGCGGATGCGGCGGCCATGATTGATGCGGCGGTCGAGAAAGGCGGCGAGCTTCGGCCGGCTTTCGATGTAGCTGCCCAGTCCCGCCGGCAGCGTGCCGCAGAATTCCTCGATGCGCGGATGGAAATATTCGGTGACCTGCAGGATCGAGCCGTCCTTGACGCCGACCTCGCGGCGCACGCGTTTGTCACGCGTCGAGCGCGTCTTGAGATCGGCAACGCGGATCATGTCGTCGTAGCATAGCGCGTTGGCCAGATGCTGCGCGGTAGCGATGGACAGGCCATAGCCGCGGTTCGGCCCGTCCAACGCGACGGCCTTGTCCAGCCAGTCGAGATACTCGCGCCCGTAAGCGATGTCCTGATAGTCGACGACCTTTCTCAAGCCCCGAAGTGCCATGTCGCGCACGGCCACCGGCAACAGGTCGATGCGGGCAGCCAAGGTCTGCCAGCCCTGCAGCAGGTTTTGCGGGCCACTCACCTGTCCTGTGCCCAGGGCAGATTCGACTATCGCGGGCTCGGCCGGCTTCGGCGCCGGTGCTGCCGTGCCGCGCGCGCGGTCAAACGCGGCGCCGAAGGCAGCGAGGCTGGCCTTGACGCCCCGGCCGCCGGCACCGATCGCCTGTTCGTAGCTCTCGCGTGTGAAGGGCAGCGCATCGGACCCCGCCAGCGCGCCAAGCAGGCTGGCCGAGATCATCGAACCATTGTCGGCGGCGATCTTTTCCATGTCGAAAGCGATGAAGCGCTTCGATGCTGCTTCCGCCGTCGCATGAACCTTGGAGGACGAGGCCCGGCCATCGCCCGGCTCGATCTTTTCCGACACGGCGGCGATGCGGTGCGACGAGGCGATCAGCGTCGTGCGGTCGGGCGTGACGAAGCCGCGAATGATGGCACGGCCGGCTTCCATCAATTCGGCGGCGATCAGGATGTCGACGTCGCCCTGCGACGGCGACAGCGCGAAGACCGGCAGCCGGCCGGTGTCGCGGGCCATCTCCACATAGTAAATGGTGGCGCCAGTACGCTGGGCGACGCCGGCGACCGAGGTCGATTGCGCAACAAAGCCGTTGCGCTCGGCGACATCGGTGATCCAGTCGGCGAGCACGCCACCGCCCTGGCCGCCGACCGCCAGCACGGCGAGCTTGATGACACGCTCGCTATCCTGAGCACCGGCGCGGGCGCGAAGTGGGGGGACGGCGTCAAGCATCGGCGAAGGTCAGGCGCCGGCTTTCGCGGCGGCGCTGCAACAGGCTGATGGTGGCACGGCGCGCGGCTTCCAGGAAGCGATCCCAGCGGCTCGGATTGTGCACGACGTCGGCGCGATAGAAGGACGGGCACAGCACCGCCGCATCGGCGACCTCGCCGCAATTGCCGCAGCCGACGCAGCTCTGGTCGATATGCGCCACCGGATCGTCGCGCAACGGGTCGTCGAGCGACTTCACCGACAGCGACGGGCAGCCGGACAGCCGCATGCAGGCATGGTCGCCGGTGCAGATGTCCTCATCGACGCCGAACTTCGGCTTCACCACACGCTCGCCGCCCTTGATCGCCTTGTCGACCAGCGGCTTTTCGCGGCGCTGCCGGTTGAGCATGCATTCGGACGAGGCGACGATGACCTTCGGCCCCTTCTCGTCCGTCGTCAGCGCCTCGCGCAGCGTGTCCTGCATCTTGGTGACGTCATAGGTGCGGTCGACATGGCGCAGCCATTTGACGCCCATGCCTTTCACCGCCTCGGTGATCGGATGCTTGGTCGACTTAGTCTTGTTGCCGGCGCGGGACGACAGAATGTCCTGCCCGCCGGTGGCCGCCGAATAGAAATTGTCGACGATGACGATGACGCCGTCGTTCTTGTTGAACACCGCGTTGCCAATCGAGGAGGTCAGGCCGTTGTGCCAGAAGCCGCCATCGCCGACAAAGGAGATGGAGCGGCGCTTGGCATCCGGCGAATTGAACGCCGAGGCCGAGGCCGGCCCCAGCCCATAGCCCATGGTGGTGGCTCCGAGCTCGAAGGGCGGCATGATCGAGAACAGGTGGCAACCGATGTCGGAGGCGATGTGATGCTTTCCGAGCTCCTGCTCGACCAGCTTGGTCGCGGCAAAGATCGGCCGTTCCGGGCAGCCGATGCAGAAGCCCGGCGGACGGCCCGGCACGACATTGATCAGGTCGGCTGCGTCGACGCCATCGCCGACCTTGTTGGGCGCCCGCACTTCGCCGGGCAGCAGATGCGGCGCCTCGGCGCGCAGGAAGGCGCCGATGCCGTCGAGCATGACCTGGCCGGTGTATTCGCCGGCCATCGGCAAATGCTCCTTGCCGACCAGCCTGGTGCCGCGACCGGCCTTGTGCAGCATCGAAGCGAAGGCCTGTTCAATGTAGTTGGGCTGGCCTTCCTCGACGACCAGCACCGACTGCTTGCCCTCGCAGAAGGACAGGAACTCGTCATCAATCAAGGGATAGACGGCGTTGAGCACATAGAGCGGCACGTCGGTGTCGCCATAAGTGTCGGCAAGGCCTAGCCGCTGCAGCGCGCGGATGACCGAATTGTACATGCCGCCCTGCATGACGATGCCGACCGAGCCATGATCCGACCCGAAGAATTCGTTGATCTTGTTCTTGCGGATGAAATCGACCGCCGCCGGCCAGCGCTTCTGCACCTTCTCCTTCTCATGCAGGAAGGAAGCGGGCGGCAAAACGATGCGGCCGGTGTCGCGGCGCGGCGCGTCAAGCGCATCGGCGACCGTCATCGGCGGCCGCTTATTGTCCTTGGCGATGAAATGGCCGTGGACGTGGCAGCAGCGGATGCGAACCTGCAGCATGACCGGCGTGTTGGAAATCTCCGACAGTTCGAAACCGTCCTCCACCGCCTTGACAATCGACGGCAGGTTGGGGCGCGGGTCGAGCAGCCAGACCTGGCTTTTCATGGCGAAGGCATGACTGCGTTCCTGCATGATCGAGGAGCCTTCGCCATAGTCCTCGCCGACAATGATCAGCGCGCCGCCGGTGACGCCGCCGGAGGCGAGGTTGGCCAGCGCATCGGAGGCGACATTGGTGCCGACCGTCGACTTGAAGGTCGCCGCACCGCGGATCGGGTAATGCACCGAGGCGGCCAGCATGGCGGTGGCGGTGGCTTCGGAAGCGCTGGCTTCGAAGTGCACGCCGAGTTCGCCCAGAATGTCCTGTGCGTCGGCCAGCACGTCCATCAGATGGCTGATCGGCGCGCCCTGGTAGCCGCCGACATAGCCGACGCCGCATTGCAGCAGCGCTTTAGTGATGGCGAGGATGCCTTCGCCGGCAAATTCCTCGCCGGCACCCAGCCGAAGCTTTTCGACTTCCTTGGCAAAAGAGCGTTCGGCCATTTTTTTCTCCTTCCGGTACCGCCCGGGGTTTGGCGACGCGTAGGTCTAGATGTCGTGCTTGCGAATGTTCTTCAGCATCTTCAAAAGCGTGGCGATAAGTGCGGAATATTCGGCGTCGTCGATATCGTCGAACATCGCCTCGAACGCGTCATGCATGGCCGGCCAGGCGCGCGCGAACTCGGCGCGGCCGTCGTCGGTCAGGAACACGTGGCGGATGCGGCTGTCGGTGACGCCCTGTTCGCGTCGTACCAGGCCCTGGCCCTCCAGCGAGTCGAGCGTCCGGCTCAAGGTCGACTGCTCGATGACCGTATAGACCGAGAGATCGTTGACGGTGATGCCGTCGGTGACCGACAGCACGGCCAGCGTGCGCACCTGCGGAATGGTCAGGCCCTGCTTGCGGAAATCGTCGCGCAAGGTGGCGTTATAGCGGCCCATGATGCGGTTCATCAGATAGGGCGCGAATTGCTGCAGGCCGATCTGCCCCAGGGTCGAAATGCGCTGGCGCTTCTCAGTGACCTTCTCTTCCATCACAGCCTCCCCGCAAGGAGAAAGCCGGAGCCGCCGCCAAGGCCGGCACCCGGATGGGTCGAGGCGCCGATATGGTAGAGGCCCTTGATGCCGGTCTGATGGTTGCGGCTGCTCTTGAACGGCCGCCACAGGAACGACTGGTCGATGGTCGAGGAACCGCCATAGGGGTCGCCGCCGACGAGATTGATGTTCATCGCCTCGAGATCGGCCGGCGAATAGGCACGGCGCGCGATCACGCTGGCCTTGAAGCCCTCAATGTGGCCGGCGAGGATGGCCTCGGCGCGATCGGCATAGGCTTCGCGTAGCGCAACGGTCCACTGCCCGTCTGCCGGTGCCTGCAGCTTGCCGGCTGCGTCACCCTTGATGTGGCGAGGCGCCTCGGGCAGTTGCAGCCACAGGATCGCCTTGCCTTCGGGGCAGCGCGACGGATCGAGCGCATGCGGCTGGCCGACACAGATGGTCGGCACCTCCGGCAGCATGCCGCGCGCCGCCTCGTTGCAGGCTTTCGAGACGCCATCCAGTCCCGGCGTCAGATGCAGCAGCGCCACCTTGTCCAGGCCTTCGCCCCGCCATGCGGGCGGCTTGCTCAGAGCATAATGGATCTGGAAATTGCCCTTGCCGTATCGGTATTTCTGCGTCGCCTCGACATCGGCTTTGGGTGCATCCGCGCCAAGCAGCCTGCCATAGAGCTGCGTCGGTGTAACCGAGCAGATGACGCCCTTGTTGGCCGTGATTGTCTCGCCCGAGGCCAGTCGCACGCCGGTCGCGCGGCCATTGCTTTGAACGATCGAAGCGACATCGGCGCCGGTGCGGATGTCGCCGCCGCGTTCCCGGATCAAAGCCTCGAAGGCCGCCAGCAGGTTTTTTGCCCCGCCCTTGACGATCGGCGCGCCCGCCGCCTCAAGCGCGAAGGCGATAACCCTGGCGATCTGGCCGGAAAAGGCGTCTTCGGGGCCGAGCCCGGCATGCAGCACCCAGGGCGCCCACAGCGCGCGGATGGTTTCGGACCGGTAGGTGTTTTCCAGCCAGCCGCGCGCCGGCACCAGTGCCTCGCCGAGAAAGGCGGCAAGACCGCGCGGGCCGCGCCGCCAGCCATCGCCGGCCAGCAGCTTGGCGGTCGGATAGGACCACAGGCTGCCGCCGAGCAAGCCGAACAGCAGGCCGGCATTGCGCTCGATGCCGCCGACATCATCCGCGTGCCGGTCACCGTCGCCTGCCGCGATCGCATTGAGGGCCGCGACGTTGGCAGCGCGGTCGGTGCGCAGCACGGCGTGGCTGCCGTCCGGCCGCAGCACGCCGGTCGGCGTGCCCGTGTGGCAGAACTCCAGCCCGTGCCGTGCAAGGTCGGCGCCCAGCGCCGCAAAGGCCGGCGAGGTGATGAACAGCACGAAGGTCGTCGCCATCACATCATGGATGAAGCCGGGCGCGGTGATCTCCTCGGTGCGCATGCAACCGCCAATGCGGTCGTTGCGCTCCAGGACGAGCACACGCGCCCCTTTGCCGCCGAGCATCGCCGCGCAGACCAGCGCGTTGATGCCGCTGCCGACGATGATGTGATCCGGCTGGGTCACGGCAAACGCTTTCGCTTAGCCCTTCGACACCAGCGCCAGCGCGCGGATCGGGCTGCCGGTGCCGTGTTCGATCTTCAGCGGCGCCGCGATCAGGATAGCGCCCTTCGGCGGCAGCTGGTCGAGGTTGCAAAGGCTGGCAAGACCGTAGCGGTTGGCCTTGTGCATCAGCGTGTGCGCCGGGAATGGCGGCTCCATGCCGCCGGCTTTGCCGGCATCCGTGCCGATCGTCTCCGAGCCCCAGCCCTTGATGTCCTTGCTGATCAGGAACTGGATGGCTTCGGCCGTCGGGCCGGGCGTGTGCGGGCCGGTCTCGTTGGCGTTGAGGAACTCGGCTTCCGAGCCGTTGCGCTTGTACCAGTCGGTGCGCATCACCACCCATTCGCCGGCATTGATCGCGCCATGCTTGGCTTCCCATGCCTTGATGTGGTCGACAGTGAGCAGGAAATCAGGGTCGGCGGCGGCTTCCTTCGAGCAGTCGATGACATTGACCGGGCCGACGAAGTTCTGCGCCGGAATGGTGTCGGTGGCACCGTCCGGATAATCCTTGCCGGAGATCCAGTGCTGCGGCGCATCGAAATGCGTGCCCGAATGCTCGCCGAGCTTCAGCCAGTTCCAGGCCCACCACGGACCGTTCTTGTCGTAACGGGAGATGTTGTGGATCTCGACCTTCGGCGTGTCGACGGCCAATTCCGGCGGCAGCTTGATCAATGGCGTGTCCGGCCCGAGTGGCGCCGACAGGTCGACCACCTTGATGGCGCCTGAAAGAAGCTGGCTGGCGACTTCGCCGAGGAGTTTTTGGGTGTCCATGGTCTGAAGTTCCCTCTTTCGTGTGATGATCAAGGCTCGTCTCGGCCCTTAATATCCTACTAGACGAAAACATATGCATCTGCAATTATCTTTAAGCATAAAGGAAATGGGGACGAGGCGTGAGCGAGTTCGACGCCATCTTTGTCGGGGCCGGCCACAACAGTCTGGCATGCGCCGCGCATTTGGCGCTCAAAGGCTGGAAAACCGGGATATTCGACCGCAACGCAGCGATCGGCGGCGCCGTCCAGACGCGCGAATTCACCCTTCCCGGCTTCCGCCACGATTTCGGCGCGATGAATGTGAGCCTGTTCGCCGGCTCGGCCTTCCACCGGAAATATGCAAATGAATTGAAAGCGCAGGGGCTGGAGTTCGCGCCCGTTGCCGACTGTTTTGCCAGCGCATTCCCGGACGGACGCTGGTTCGGCGTCAGCAACGATATGGAAAAGACCGCTGCGCGCATGGCCGCCTTCTCCGCCACTGACGCCACGACATGGCGCAGGCTGGTCGCCGCCTTCCCGGCGGAGGCCGAACATCTGTTCCGGCTGCTGGGCTCGCCGATGAGCGCCCGCGCGCTTGCCGGCATCGCGTGGAACCTGTGGCGCAAGAAGGGCATGTCTGGGGCGCTCGATACAGGCCGGCTGCTGTTGTCCTCGCCCCGCGCCTGGCTGGAGGAAAATTTCCAGTCGCTGCATATCAGGGCAACGCTCGCCACCTGGGGCATGCATCTCGACTTCGCGCCCGACATCGCCGGGGGTGCGGTGTTCCCCTATCTGGAATCAATGGCCAACCAGAGCTTTGGCATGGTGCTGGGCAAAGGCGGCGCCGACACCATCATCCGCGCCCTGTCGGGCATGGTGACCTCCGCCGGCGGCAAGATTGTCACCGGCGCCGAAGTGGCCGAGATCACCGTTTCCGCCGGCAAGGCGACCGGCGTCCGGCTCGCTTCGGGCGAGACGCATACCGCCGCCAAAGCGGTCATTGCCGGCGTCGCGCCCAAGGCGCTGACCGGCAAGCTGCTGCCCAATGGTTCGGGTAACGCCGGCTTCGACACGGCGATGCAAAAGTTCCGCCACGCGCCGGGCACGATGATGATCCATCTGGCGCTCGACGATTTGCCCGAATGGCGCGCCGGAGCCGAGTTGCGGCAGTTCGCCTATGTGCATCTGTCGCCGTCGCTCGACGCCATGTCGCGCACCTATCAGCAGGCGATGGCGGGCATGCTGCCGGACGAGCCGACGCTGGTGGTCGGCCAGCCGACGGCGATCGACCCCTCGCGAGCGCCTCAGGGAAAGCATGTGCTGTGGGTGCAGGTGCGCATGCTGCCCGCCGAAATCACAGGCGATGCCGCCGGCAAGATCGCACCCGCGCATTGGGACGAGGTGAAGGACGCCTACGCCGAGCGTGTCCTCGACATCATCGAGACCTATGCGCCCGGCCTGCGCAACAAGATCCTCGGCCGCGCCGTCTTCTCGCCCATCGATCTCGAGCGCGAGAACCCGAACCTCGTCGGTGGCGACCAGGTCTGCGGCAGCCATCATCTGGCGCAGAATTTCTTGTTCCGCCCTGCGCGCGGCTATGCCGGCTGGAACACGCCGGTGGCGCATCTGCACCTCACCGGAGCCGCGACATGGCCGGGCGCCGGCACAGGTGCGGCGTCGGGCTTCATGCTCGCACAACAGCTTGGCGGGAGGTAGGAGCCGGAGATTTCCTTGAGGCTACGAGGGGCAAGGCGCTGCTGCCCAAGAAGCCTGAACCAATGGCCTGAAGACGCCGCGCAGAAACAAAACCAACAAGGGGAACGACCATGACAATCAACAGACGGGAATTGCTGGGATACAGCGCCGCGGCACTCGGGGTGGCCGCTGTCGGCCTGCCGCAGATCGCCAAGGCAGCCGCCGGCGAACTGACCATCGCCTACAATGTCAACTTGCCGTCCTGGGATCCGACCACCGGCCCTTCGGCCGTCAACCCGACGATCCAGGGCCTCTACCAGTCGGTGTTCGACCAGTTCATTCCGCAGAAGCCCGATTTGTCCTTCGCGCCGGGCCTGCTGACCGAATGGGGCTGGAACGACGACCGCACCAAGATCACGATGACGGTGCGCGAAGGCGTGACCTGGCATGACGGCTCGCCGTTCACGCCAGAGGACGTTGTCTGGTCGCTGCAGCGGGCAGGCGACGAAAAGACCGGCAACCCTATCCAGTTCGTCTGGAAGAACGTCAACAATTTCAAGATCGACGGCAACAAGATCACCGGCGACGTCGTGCAGTTCGACCCGGTCTATTTCAAATGGATGTCGTTCCTGACCGGCTACATCATGCCGAAAGCCTACTACGAAAAGGTCGGCGCCGAAGGTTTCGAGAAGGCGCCGATCGGCACCGGCCCCTACATGGTGGAAAAGTTCGAGCGCAACGCCTTCCTGCGGCTCAAGGCAAACCCGAACTATTGGGGCGGCAAGCCGGCCTTCGAGAATGTGACAATCAAGTTCGTCGCCGATGCGGCAAGCCGCGTCGCCGAGATCGAATCCGGCTCCTCGCAGGTGACGCTCGAAATCCCCTATGAGGAGTATGACCGGCTGATCGCCAAGGACGGGCTGGCCGGCTCGTGCAAGAACGTTTCCGACATCGGCATGATCTTCTTCAACGACATCGAGGCGATGCTGGACAAGAACGTCCGCCAGGCCGCCGTGATGGCCGTCGACAAGAAGCTGCTGGTCGATCGCCTGCTGCGCGGCTACGGCCAGCCGATCGATACGCTGGAAACGCCGGAATACGCATC
Organism: Mesorhizobium sp. M0140; assembly: GCF_040322475.1. Classification (NCBI taxonomy): domain Bacteria; kingdom Pseudomonadati; phylum Pseudomonadota; class Alphaproteobacteria; order Hyphomicrobiales; family Phyllobacteriaceae; genus Mesorhizobium; species Mesorhizobium sp. M0140. Next base: position 154,256 of record NZ_JAMYTM010000005.1, read on the forward strand.
CTACGACGCGTCGATCAAGGTCGAGCACAATCCGGAAAAGGCCAAGGAATTGCTGGCCGCTTCCGGCTATTCGCCGGAAAAGCCGGTCAAGTTCACCATCCAGACGACCAAGGGCTTCAAACCCAAGGACTATGAGATGGTCCAGGCGATCGTCGGCATGTGGCGCAAGGTTGGCATCGAGGCGACGATCGAAGTCTACGAGATCGCCAAGCACTACGAACTGCGCGCCGCCGACAAGCTGGCGCCGGCGGCCTTCTACAATTGGGGCAATGCCATCGGCGATCCGACCACCTCGACCGGCTTTGCCATGTACGGCCCGAGCCCGCATTCGGTGTGGGACAGCCAGGATTTGATCGACATGATCAATCCGCTGTGGGGCGAAAAGGACGAGGCCAAGCGCATCGCCGGCTGGAAGGCGGTCGACAAATACATCGCCGAGCAGGCCTATGTGCTGCCGCTGATGCAGTATGCGCAGCCGATCGTGCATGCCAAGGGCGTCAATGTGGTGCAGCATGTGTCCGGCGCGCTGCTGCCGGCCCTGATGACCCCGGCCTGACCGATATGGGAAGGCACGCTGTCGTGAGGTAGCGTGTCTTCTTTAACGACGCAGGCCCTCTCATCCGGCCCTTCGGGCCACCTTCTCCCCGCTGGGGAGAAGAGACTTGGCTCAGCCGTCGGCGACCTCTTCTCCCCTCGGGGAGAAGGTGGCCGCGAAGCGGCCGGGTGAGGGGGCTGTTCGTTCCATCAGCCACCGAACGCAGTAGGCCTACGCCGGAATGCTCCTACAAAGATTCCTGATCCGTCTGCTGACGATGCTGATCACGCTGTTCGGCGTGGCCGTCGTCGTCTTTGTCGTGATCCGCGTCGCGCCCGGCGATCCTATCGCCATGATGCTGCCGCCCGGCGCGACGGATGCCGACCTCGCCCGGCTGCGGGCGCTCTATGGGCTCGACAAGACCATCGTGCAACAATTCTTCATTTGGCTGTCGGGCGTCGCCAGGGGCGATTTCGGCACCTCGATCTCGCTGCGGCAGGATGTGCTGGGTCTCGTCTTCAACCGGCTGCCGGCGACGCTGGAGCTTGCCATCGTCGCGCTCATCATAGCGGTGGCGCTCGGCGGCACGACGGCAATCATCGGCGCGCGCGAGCGCGGCACGGCGGTCGAGGCCGGCATCGACATCGCCAGCGGCGCGGCGCTCTCCATTCCCGACTTCCTGTGGGGCCTGGTGCTGATCCTGCTGTTCGGCGTGCTGGTGCCGATCTTCGACATTTCCGGCCGGGTGTCGCCGCAGCTCGACCTGCCTTTCGTCACCCAGTTCTATCTGTTCGAGAGCCTGTTGCGCCTGCGCCTCGACCTGACCTGGGACCTCCTGAAGCACATGCTGATGCCGGCGGTGGCGCTGGCGCTGCCGCTGGCGGCAATCATCTCGCAGCTGTTGAAACAGTCGCTGAAGGAAGTGCTCGACCTCGACTATGTCGTGCTGGCTCGGGTGAAGGGGTTCTCGGAAACGCAGGTCATCCTGCGCGAGGCGCTGAAGAACGCCGCGCTACCAACGCTGACGCTGGTCGGTGTGCAGTTCACCTTTCTCATTGGCGGCACGGTCATCGTCGAACGGCTGTTTTCTTATGAAGGCCTCGGCAACATGGCGATCGACGCCGTCATCAACCGCGACCTGCCTTTGATTCAAGGCATCGTGCTGGTCTTCGCGCTGCTGTTCGTGCTGATCAACCTCAGCGTCGACATGATGTACGCGCTGCTCAATCCGAGGCTACGCCATGGATGAGGGTCGTGCTCAAAGGCGAGGTGTGTCGCCACGTTTGTGGCTTGCCGGCGGCTGGCTGCTGCTGGCGCTGCTGGCCGCGATCTTCGCACCGCTGGTCGGGCCGCAGGACCCACTGGCGCAGGATTTGATGCTGGAACGGCTGCCGCCATTCTGGATGAATGGCGCCGAACCCGGCTATTGGCTCGGCACCGACAGCCTCGGCCGCGATCTGTTGTCGAGGCTGATCTTCGGCGGCCGCATCGCCTTCATCGTCGCCTTTTCCGCAGCCATCGCTGCGTGCCTGGTCGGTTCGACCCTCGGCCTGATCGCAGGCTATTTCGGCGGTTGGGCCGACCGCATCATCTCGCGCGTCGTCGATGTCTGGATGGCGTTTCCGCCGGTGCTGTTCGCCATATTGCTCGTGGCGGTGCTTGGCACGGGCTTGAGTTCCGTCATCCTGGCCATCGCCATCATCGACTGGACGCGTTTTTGCCGGGTGATCCGTGCCGAGACGATGGGTCAGTCGCGCATGGACTATGTCGAGAACGCCCGCATCGCCGGCTATGGCCGCATCGGCATCATGCTGCGCGAAGTGCTGCCCAATGTGGTGCCGTCGATCGTCGCATTGCTGTCGCTGGAAATGGGCATCGCCGTCATCGTCGAGGCGATCCTGTCCTTCGTCAATCTGTCGATCTCGACCGACGATCCGACCTGGGGCGGCATCATCGCCGAGGGCCGGCTGTCGATCCATCAGGCCTGGTGGGTGCTGGTGTTCCCGCTGATCACGCTGATCCTGACCGTGCTGTCGTTCAGCCAGTTCGGCGAGGCGCTGAAGACGCGTTTCGATCCGGTGCTGCGATGAGCGGCTGTCTCGACATCAGGGATCTGAGCGCGGTGCTGCCCAACGGCCAGCGCGTGCTGCGATCGGTGTCGCTTGCGGTCCAGCCCGGTGAAGTCCGCGCGCTGGTCGGCGAAAGCGGCGCCGGCAAGACGATGATCGGCAAGGCGGTGCTCGGCGTCCTGCCTTCGAGTGTGCGCATTGTCGAAGGCGACATGCGGCTTGAAGGCGAAGACCTCGGCAAGCTTCCGCCCAAGGCACGGCGCACGCTGATCGGGGCACGCACGGCGCTGATCCCGCAGGACCCGCTGACAGCGCTTAACCCGTCGCGCCGCGTCGGCTCGCAGATGACTGACCGGCTGGTGCGCATCCTCGGCTGGAGTGGCGAGAGGGCCGATACCCGCATTCGGCAATTGCTGGACGAGGTGCAAATCCGCGATCCCGACCGTGTGCTGAAAAGCTATCCGCACGAACTGTCAGGCGGCATGCGCCAGCGCGTGCTGATCGCCGCCGCCTTCGCCGCGGAGCCAAGGCTGATCGTCGCCGACGAGCCGACCACGGCTCTCGATGTGACCGTACAAAAACAGATCCTGCGGCTGATCGTGCAGTTGCAGCGCGAGCACGGCACGGCGATCCTGTTCGTCACCCATGACCTCGGCGTCGTCGCCAAGATCAGCCAGAAGGTATCGGTGCTCTATGCCGGCAAGGTGGTGGAGGAGGCCGAGACCGCAGCGCTCTTCGCCGCGCCGCAGCACCCCTATACACGAGCGCTGATGGCGGCGACGCCACGCTACACCGATCCTTTCGCCTCGCTGAAGCCGGTGGACGAGGCGGTTCTGGCCGGGCTTGCTTCGGAGATCGCTGCCGCCGACCAAGCCTGGAGGCGGCCGCATGGCTGAGCCACTGTTCTCCGTGCGCGGGCTGAAGGTCGCGCTGCCCGACATGACGCGCAAGCCACTGATCGGCCGCGCGCCATTGGTCGAAATCCTGAAGGGCCTGGACTTCGACCTGCCCAAGGGCTCGGTGACCGGCATCGTCGGCGAATCCGGATCGGGAAAATCAACGCTCGGCCGCGCTTTGGTACGCCTGCTGGAACCCAGCGCAGGCAGCATCACTTTCGACGGCCGCGACATCACCCATCTGCCGGAAGCCGAACTGCGGCCGCTGCGCCGCAATCTGCAGATGATCTTCCAGGATCCGATGTCGTCGCTCAACCCGCGCCGCACCATTGCCAGCATCATCGCCGCGCCGCTGAAACAGAACGGCCTTGGCGACAATCTCAAGGCGCGCGTCGCTGAGGCGCTGCAGCGTGTCGGCCTGCCGCAAAGTTTCGCCAGCCGCTATCGCCACGAATTGTCGGGCGGCCAGCGCCAGCGCGTCGGCATTGCGCGGGCGCTGGCGCTGTCGCCGAAATTCGTGCTGGCCGACGAGATCGTCTCAGGGCTCGACGTGTCGACGCAAGCGCAGATCCTGACGCTGCTGGAAAAGCTGGCGGCGGAAATGGGGCTGACCATCGCTTTCATCAGCCACGATCTGTCGGTCATCCGGCGGCTGTGCCGGCAAGTGATCGTCATGCGCGAAGGCATGATCGTCGAAGCGAGCGCCACCGACGCCTTGTTCGACAAGCCGCAGCAGGCCTACACGCGCGATCTCATCGCGGCCATTCCGCTGCCCGAGATCGATGCTGGCTGGCTGGACATCCCCGCCGCCGCCAAGGCGCCGACATGAATGCATACGCACGCCGAAGAGCGGGCCTCGGACGTGCGACCACAAAGACCCAAGTCCCGCCAAATGGAGAGGACTGACATGAAGACCACAATCGCAATTGCAACGGTGGCCGCCGCGATGCTCGGCAGCGCCGGCATGGCCTCGGCGGATTCGATCCCAGGCATGCGCGGCCACGACCACACCGGCATCACCGTTCCCGACATGAAGCAAGCGGTCGACTTCTTCACCGAAGTGGTCGGCTGCAAGAAGGCGATGTCGTTCGGCCCGTTTGCCGACGACAAGGGCACCTTCATGCAGGATCTCCTGGGCGTCGATCCGAAGGCGGTGATCGAAGAGGTCACCATGGTCCGCTGCGGTTATGGCTCGAACATCGAGCTGTTCAAATACACAGCACCGGACCAGAAGGACCTGACACCGAAGAACAGCGACATTGGCGGCTTCCATATCGCCTTCTATGTCGACGACGTCGCAGCCGCCAAAGCCTATCTCGAAGGCAAGGGCGTCAAGACACGCATGGGACCATTGCCGGTCAAGGAAGGGCCCGCCGCCGGCCAGACCATCCTCTACTTCCAGGCGCCGTGGGGTCTGCAGCTGGAGGCGATCAGCTATCCCTCGGGCATGGCCTATGAGAAGGGCGCCGAGACGGTGCTGTGGAGCCCGAAGAACCCGGAAAAGTGATCCGGCAGCGCGCTTGCGCGATGATACGCAGGCGCGCTTTCGCCATGTCAGGACAATCGTTTTGATATAAAACTTTAAGCTTGAAATATCTTGTCGCCGGCGCGATACTGAACTCCAGCAAGCGAAGAGGAGATCGCAGACATGAAGGTTGCGGTTCTCGGCGGCGGACCAGCCGGCCTCTACTTTGCAATTTCGATGAAGCTGAGGGACGCCGCGCACGATGTGACGGTGTTCGAGCGCAACCGCGTCGACGACACGTTCGGCTGGGGCGTCGTGCTGTCGGCCGAGACGCTCGACAATCTGTCGAAAAACGACCCGGTCAGCGCCGTCTGGATCAAGAAGCACTTTGCCTACTGGGACGACATCGCCGTCATCCATGACGGCGTGCGTACGGTCTCGTCAGGTCACGGTTTCTGCGGCATCGGCCGCAAGCGGCTGCTGGTCCTGCTGCAGCGCCGGGCGCGCGAACTCGGCGTCAAGCTGATGTTCGAGACCGACATTGCAGATCCCAAGCCCTACATGGAGACGCATGATCTGGTCGTCGCGGCCGACGGCCTGAACTCCAGGGCGCGCAACAGTTTCGTCGACATCTTCAAGCCCGACATCGACACCCGCAAATGCAAGTTCGTCTGGCTCGGCACCCAACAGAAATTCGACGACGCCTTCACCTTTATCTTCGAGAAGACCGAGCATGGCTGGGTGTGGGCGCACGCCTACCAGTTCGACAGCGACACCGCGACCTTCATCGTCGAGTGCAGCGAACAGACCTGGACTGCTTTCGGCTTCGGCGCGATGTCGCAGCAGGAATCGATCGCCGTCTGCGAGCGCATCTTTGCCAAGCATCTCGGCGGCCACGCGCTGATGACCAATGCAAACCATATCAGGGGGTCGGCCTGGATCAATTTCCCGCGCGTGCTGTGCGAGCGTTGGTCCTACAAGAATCTCGCGCTGATGGGCGATGCGGCGGCATCGGCGCATTTCTCGATCGGCTCCGGCACCAAACTCGCATTGGAAAGCGCCGTGGCGCTGGCCGAATATGTCGAAACCGAGCCGGACCTCGACGCCGCGTTTCGTAGATATGAGGATGCCCGCCGCACCGAGGTGCTGAAGCTGCAATCGGCGGCGCGCAATTCGCTGGAATGGTTCGAGGAGGTCGAGCGCTATCTCGGCCTCGATCCGGTGCAGTTCAACTACTCGCTTTTGACCCGCTCGCAGCGCATCAGCCACGAGAATTTGCGGCTGCGCGATGCCGAATGGCTTGAAAGCGCGGAAGAATGGTTCCAGCGCCAGGCAGGCGCCGGCGGCAACAGCCTGCGCCGCGCGCCGATGTTCGCCCCGTTCAAGCTGCGCGACATGAGGCTGCAGAACCGCGTCGTCGTCTCGCCGATGGCGCAATACAAGGCGGTCGACGGTTGCCCGACCGACTGGCATTTCACCCATTATGCCGAGCGGGCCAAGGGCGGCGCCGGCCTCATCTATATCGAGATGACCTGCGTCAGCCCGGAAGGGCGGATCACGCCCGGTTGTCCCGGGTTCTATGCGCCCGAACATGAGGTGGCGTGGAAGCGGCTGGTCGATTTCGTCCACACCGAGACCGAGGCGAAGATCTGCGCCCAAATTGGCCATTCCGGCGCCAAGGGCTCGACCCGGCTCGGCTGGGAGGGCACCGACGTGCCGCTGGTCTCAGGCAACTGGCCTGTGATGGCGGCCTCGGCCGTGGCGTGGTCGCCGCAGAATCAGGTGCCGAAGGCGATGGACCGCGCCGACATGGACCGAGTGCGCGATGAGTTCGTGGCCTCCGCCGAGATGGCCGATCGCTGCGGCTTCGACATGCTCGAGATCCACGCCGCGCACGGCTATCTGCTGTCATCCTTCATCACGCCGGTCACCAATCGGCGCACGGATGCCTATGGCGGCTCGCTGGAAAACCGCATGCGCTATCCCCTCGAAGTCTTCCGAGCGGTGCGCGCCGCCTGGCCGGCGGAAAAACCGATCTCGATGCGCATTTCGGCCAATGACTGGGTCGGTATCGAAGGTGTGACCCCGGCCGACGCGGTCGAGATCGCGCGGCTGCTGCACGAAGCCGGCGTCGACATTTGCGACGTCTCGGCCGGCCAGACCTCGGCACTGGCAAAGCCGGTCTATGGCCGCATGTTCCAGACGCCGTTTTCCGACCGCATCCGCAACGAGGTCGGCATGGCGACGATGGCTGTCGGCAACATCTACGAGCCGGATCATGTCAACTCGATCCTGATGGCCGGCCGCGCCGACCTGGTGGCGCTGGCACGACCGCATCTCGCCGATCCCTACTGGACGCTGCATGCGGCGGTGACGCTCGGCGACCGTGGCGTCAAATGGCCAGATCCCTATCTGCCCGGGCGCGACCAGCTCTACCGTCTGGCCGAGCGCGACGCGGCAGCGGGGCTGAAAGTATGATTGTTTTTCATTTGCCACGTCAGCGCTATACCCCCACCCCTAGCCCCTCCCCACAAGGGGGAAGGGGACCAAGTCGCAATCGGCTCTGGAACCGCAGAAGTTTGCAATGGATGGGCGCTGTCGTAGCCTTCTCCTTCTCCCTCCCCCTTGTGGGGAGGGTTAGGGGTGGGGGCACTTGGCGCCAAGTTTCGAGGATTGGCGCATGATCGCGGGCAAGCATGCGCTGGTCACAGGCGGTGGGTCCGGTGTCGGCCGGGCCGTTGCGCTGGCGCTGGCTGCTGCCGGCATCGACGTGACCATCTGCGGCCGCCGGGAAGCGGAGCTCACTGAGGTGGCCGGCGAGAACGACCGCATCTTCGGCATTGTCGCCGATGTCACCGACGAGGCGGCAATGGCGGCGCTCTACGAGAGGGCGCAAGCCGCGCGTGGCCCCTTCGACATCGTCGTCGCCAATGCCGGCATGGCCGGCAGCGCCCCGGCGCACAAAACCGCGCTCAGCGACTGGCAGCGGACGCTCGACGTCAATCTGACCGGCGCCTTCCTGACCGTGAAGCCGGCGCTGGTCGGCATGGCCGCGCGGAAAACGGGACGAATTGTTTTCATCGCCTCGACCGCCGGCCTGAAAGGCTACGCCTACGTCGCGTCTTACGTCGCCGCCAAGCATGGCGTCATCGGCCTGATGCGGGCTCTTGCCGCCGAAACAGTGAAATCGGGCGTCACCGTCAACGCCGTGTGCCCAGGCTTTGTGGAAACCGAAATGCTGGAAGAGTCCATCCAGCGCATCATCGAGAAGACCGGCCGCTCGGTCGAGCAAGCGCGGTCAAGCCTCGCCTCGACCAACCCGCAAGGCCGCTTCATCCAGCCGGATGAGGTCGCCGCGGCTGTGCTGTGGCTCTGCGGCGACGCCGCCCAGTCGATAACGGGACAGGCGATTTCCATCTCAGGAGGCGAAACATGGTAGCTGGCCCCCTGCCCGCGCCGTCGGGACCCGGCAAGGACCGCTTGCGGCTGTGGATCAGGCTGCTGCGCGCCTCACGCACGATCGAGGCCGAGCTGCGCGAGCGGCTGAAGAAGGAATTCAACACGACGCTGCCGCGCTTCGACGTGATGGCCGCGCTCTATCGCGCGCCGGAAGGCATGCTGATGAGCGACCTGTCGCGTTTCCTGCTGGTCTCCAACGGCAATGTCACGGGCATCGTCGACCGGCTGGTTTCGGAAGGGCTTGTCGCCCGCGCAAGGCGCAATGGCGACCGCCGCACGTCGATGGTGCGGCTGACCGAGGATGGCACGCAGGCCTTTGCAACCATCGCCGCGGCGCATGAGGGCTGGATCGGTGAATTGCTGGGCAAGGTCAGCGAGGACGACGCGCGCCGGCTGACCGGCATGCTGACCTCGTTCCGCAGCAACTGGGAGGGACGCGAATGACCGCAATGGCCGGGCGCAAGCCCAAGCATTTCCTCTGGGAGGTCGAGGGCAGGATCGCAAAGGTCCGGCTCGACCGGCCGGAGCGCAAGAACCCGCTGACCTTCGACAGCTATGCCGAACTGCGCGACACCTTCCGCGACCTCGTCTATGCCGACGACGTGGATGCCGTGGTGTTCCTCTCCAATGGCGGCAATTTCTGCTCCGGCGGCGATGTCCACGAGATCATCGGCCCGCTGGTCAAGATGGACATGAAGCAGCTTCTCGCCTTCACCCGCATGACCGGCGATTTCGTCAAGGCGATGCTGAATTGCGGCAAGCCGATCATTGCGGCGGTCGACGGCGTCGCGGTCGGCGCCGGCGCCATCATTGCGATGAGTTCCGATATCCGTGTCGCCACGCCGGAAGCCAAGACCGCGTTCCTGTTCACCCGCGTCGGCCTCGCCGGCTGCGACATGGGCGCCTGCGCGATCCTGCCACGCATCATCGGCCAGGGCCGCGCCGCCGAACTGCTCTACACCGGCCGTACTATGACGGCGGCGGAAGGCGAACGCTGGGGCTTTTATAACAGGCTGGTCGATGCCGCATCGCTGGAGGCCGACGCGCTCGACATGGCGGCGCGCATCGTCTCCGGCCCGACCTTTGCGCACGGCATCACCAAGACGCAGCTCAACCAGGAATGGTCGATGGGTCTCGACCAGGCGATCGAGGCGGAAGCGCAGGCGCAAGCGATCTGCATGCAGACCCGCGACTTCGAGCGCGCCTACAAGGCGTTCGTGGCCAAAGAAAAGCCGGTGTTCGAGGGGGATTGAGGATGACAGGTTTGCGCCCAGGCACCCCCCTCTGCCCTGCCGGGCATCTCCCCCGCAAGGGGGGAGATCAGCGGTTTCGTTGGCAGCGCCCATACTGCAATTTTGGAGATTGGCGAAAGCCAAAACAACGTCCGATCTCCCCCCTTGCGGGGGAGATGCCCGGCAGGGCAGAGGGGGGTGTGAAGGATCGCTGCGCGGAAGGAGGCGCCCATGCCTGACCGTTCCTTCCTCAACTGGCCGTTCTTCGAAGACCACCATCGCGCGCTGGCCGACCAACTGGAGGCATGGTGCGCGAAAAACCTGCCGGTCGATCACCATGATGTCGACGCCGCCTGCCGCGAGTTGGTGGCGAACCTCGGCCGGGACGGCTGGCTGAAGCCGACGGCGCTCGACACCGACAATCCGAGGCCACTCGATGTGCGCGCACTTTGCATTACGCGCGAGACGCTCGCGCGCCATGACGGGCTCGCCGACTTCGCCTTCGCCATGCAGGGGCTCGGCACCGGCGCGCTCAGCCTGTTCGGCACGCCGGAACAACAGCAATGGCTTTCGAAGACGCGCGCCGGCAAGGCGATATCAGCCTTCGCCCTGTCGGAACCGCGCTCGGGGTCGGATGTCGCCAACACGGAAATGACGGCGACCCGCGACGGCGACAGCTATGTTCTTTCCGGTGAAAAAACCTGGATCTCCAATGGCGGCATCGCCGATCTCTATGTCGTCTTTGCCCGCACCGGCGAGGCGCCGGGCGCCAAGGGGCTTTCCACCTTCCTCGTGCCTGGCGACGCCAGGGGCCTTGGCATCGCCGAACGGCTGGAAGTAATCGCGCCGCATCCGCTGGCGCGGCTGTCTTTCGACCAGGTCCGCCTGCCGGCCGCCGCACTGATCGGCAAACCGGGCGATGGCTTCCGCATCGCCATGTCGGTGCTCGACGTGTTCCGTTCGACCGTCGGCGCGGCGGCGCTCGGCTTTGCCCGCCGCGCACTGGACGAGAGCATCAAACGCGTGGCGGAGCGCAAACTGTTCGGCGCCCCGATGGCCGAATTGCAGATGGTGCAGGGGCATATCGCCGATATGGCGCTCGACGTCGATGCGGCGGCGCTTCTGGTCTACCGCGCTGCGTGGACCAAGGACATGGGGGCCGCGCGGGTCACACGCGAGGCGGCGATGGCCAAGCTGTTTGCCACCGACAAGGCGCAAGAGGTGATCGACAAGGCTGTGCAGCTGCATGGCGGCGACGGTGTCCGCAAGGGCCACATCATCGAAAGCCTGTATCGCGAGATCCGCGCGCTGCGCATCTACGAGGGTGCCTCCGACGTGCAGAAGGTGGTGATCGCGCGGCAGGTGATGGGCGCGGCCTGACGGCAGAGATTTTGACGAGCGTTCGATTTTGAAAATTGGGTTTTGGAATACCGGGAGGTTTTGAATGCACAGGATTCTGCAGCCCGAAGGCTGGGCAAAACCTGTCGGCTACGCCAATGGCGTCGCCGCGCGCGGGCAGCTCGTCTTCGTCGGCGGACAGGTCGGCTGGAACGGGCAATGCCAGTTCGAGACCGACGATTTTGTCGGCCAGGTGCGGCAAACGCTTCAGAACATCGTGGCGGTGCTGGCCGAGGCCGGTGCCGGACCGCAGCACATCACCTCGATGACCTGGTATTTTACCGACAAGGCCGAATACCTAGCCAACCTCAGGGGCATCGGCGAGGCCTATCGCGAGGTCATCGGCCGGCATTTTCCGGCGATGGCCGCCATGCAGGTGGTGGCGCTGGTCGAAGACCGGGCCAAGGTGGAGATCCAGGCGACTGCCGTTATTCCGGAATAGGGAATTCGTTCGTCCGGAGTAAACGCCCATTACTTCGTCATCCACGGGCGAAGCAAGGAGCGAAGCGACGCGGCGCAGACCCGAGGATCCATGCCGGGACTCCAAAGCGTCACCACGGTCCAGAATTCTGCACCGCTGCACACTCCACGGCCGAAGTCGCGGCATGGATCCCAGGGTCTCCGCGACGGAGCTGCGCTCCTGCTTCGCCCAGGGATGACGACGTTGGGGAGGGCTTCGGCTAATTCCGAATATCCGCGATGATCCACCGCAACTGATCACCACTACTATGCGCGAAGCCCCGCCTTCCGCAAAATCGGCAGCACGTGATCGCAGAAATAGGGCAACTCCCTGGTGTAATTGACGAAGGACAGCGCGATGCCCTGGTAGCCATGCCCGGCAATGGCGACCATGTCGGCGGCGATCGTTTCCGGCGTTCCGATCAGCGGGTAGGTGCCGGCGCCGCCGGCGAAACGCTGCCGGTAGCGGTCATAGGCGTGCGGGTCGTGCGACTGCGAGAATTCCTTCTTGCCGGCCATGTGGGCATCGACGGCGTCGTGGTCGGCCATATGGACCGCATAGCGCGTGTAATATGCCCGCGCCTCTTCCATCGTCGGGCGGCAGACGACATGCGCCACGGTGTAGACGCCGACATCACGGCCCACCTTGTCTGCCCGCTCGCTGATGTCGGCGACATGTTTGCCGGCATCGCCCATTTCGGAAAAGGTCGTGAACAGATAGTCGCATCTCGCGGCGGCGAAATCGCGGCCGGGCCCGCCGAAAGCGGCGTTCATGGTCACCGGGCGCGGCACCTGCAGACTGGCCGGACGGCTGACGGCTTCCTTGAGGCGGTAGTAGGTGCCCTCATAGTCGAGCGGGTCGGGCGAGGCATAAAGCTTTTCGAGGATTTCGATCCATTCCGCTGCCTGGTCGTAGCCCTTCTCGACCAGAGGCGTGCCGAACATGCCGAATTCCTTCGGATTCCAGCCGCAGACGATATTCAGGCCGGCGCGACCCTGGCTGATGTGGTCGACCGTCGCCAGCGCCTTGGCGGCATAGAGCGGATGCACCAGCGGCACATGCACGGTCATGAACAGGCCGATCTGCTCGGTGGCCATGGCAAGGGCCGCCGCCCAGGTGAAGGTCTCGAACGACCATTCCCGCACCTTGTTGCGGCCGCCAAAACCGCGCCAGCGGGCGATCGGCAGCATGAACTCCAGCCCGGCACGGTCGGCGATCTGGGCTGCGGTCAGATTGTCCTGCCAGCTTGCCGTCCAGCGTTCAGGCACATCGGTTATGGCCAGCCCGCCATCGGCATTGGTCGAAAAGACCCCCAGCTTCAATCTGTTCGGGCCGTGCAAGGGGTGTGGTTTGTTCATGTCGCGACCTCCCGGCGAGAGAGCACACGCTAGGCCCGCGCGGAGATATTTCAAGCCTGAAATAGCTTCGCGTCGCCATCGCTCGCGGGTATCGGTTCCAGCGGGCCGCACCGTGTCGGCCACGCAACGGACACCGCAGCTTTTTAAGCTTAAAACTTTCGCCTTGAAAAGCGCCGCACTTTGGATAAGCATTCCAGAGTCGATGGCGATTGCCGTGCCGGACGGGCTTGCCGGCCAGTCCATCGTGCAGACCAGTTCATCGTGCCGGCCAGTCCATCGTGGGTGCTCCGGGTGGGAGTCTCAGTTCTTGTCGTTCATACTGCCCCAGTCATCATCCAATGCGCGCCATGCCTTCGATGAAGTGCGCGCGCAGATCCGCGATCTGCAACACAAAACGTCGCCAACCATGACCGCATGGTCGCTGCCATGAATTGACGTCCTGCGTGAAGCGGGGCGGCAAAAAACCGTGCGGGAGCAACCCGCCCGATCAACAACAGAGGGAACACAAATGAGCTTCACGCGCCGCAAATTGCTTCTTCTTGCCGCCGCCGTCGGCATCGCCGCCGGCCCCGCCACCGCCTATGCCGCCGATGTGCTCAATGTCGGCGCCTATCCGACCAACCCGCCCTTCGAATTCAAGAACGAGAGCGGCACCTTCGAAGGCTTTGAAGTCGACATCGTCAACGAAGCCGCCAAGCGCATCGGCATGACCACCGACATCGCCGATCTCGGCTTCCAGGCGCTGTTTGCCGCCACCACGTCGAAGCGCATCGACGTCGCCATCTCGTCGATCACCATCACGGCCGAGCGGCTGAAGTCGCAGTCGTTCACGCAGCCCTATTATGATTCCGACATGGGCATTGCCACCAAGGCCGACAGCCCGATCAAGGCCGAGGCCGACCTCAAGGGCAAGATCGTCGGCGTGCTGTCCGGCTCGACCGGTGAAACCTGGGTCAAGGCACATCAGGAAGCCGGCGGCTTCAGCGACGTGAAGGGTTACGACACGCAGCAGAATTTGCTGCTCGACCTCAGCGCCGGCCGCGTCGATGCCGCCGTCAGCGACATTCCAGGCATGGAGTATTCCTTCACCAAGATGAAGGACCTGGTCGTCAAGGAGCGCATCAAGACCGGCGAACAATACGGCCTGATGATGAGCAAGGACCACCCGCTGCTCGGCAAGCTGAACGACGCGCTGAGCGCTATGAAGAAGGACGGCACGCTGGCCGCCATCCACAAGAAGTGGTTCGGCAGCGACGCGCCCGCCGACTCTTCGACCATGAAGGAAATGCCGCTGCCGAAGGCCTGAGCTGAAAGCTGCGCTGACATCGTGCCGGCTTTCCAGGCCGGCACGATTCATTTCATGCGCCAGCGCCGGCTTCCGCGCAGACCGTCTCGCCATTGGCGAGGTCGATTGGTTTTAACCTGAGCATCCTTGCTCTCGGGTTCGGGAACGCTCCCATGTCGCTGCTGGATACCTTCTTCAATCCCGATGTCATCATGTCCAGCCTGCCGGCGCTGCTGCGCGGCTTCCTGAACACGCTGCTGCTCGGCATTTTGAGCATCGGCATCGGCATCCCCATCGGCCTGGGGATCAGCCTGGTGCGGCTCTATGCGCCGAAGCCGCTGCGGTGGCTGGCGGTCGGCTACACCGACATCTTCCGCGCCCTGCCGGTGCTGGTCGTGCTGATCCTGATCTACTATGCACTGCCGTTCCTCGGCATACGCCTGTCGTCCTGGGCCTCCGCCGTGACTGCTTTCGCCTTCATCATGTCGGCCTACTCGGCGGAGGTGTTCCGCTCCGGCATCGAGAGCATCCCGCGCGGCCAGTTCGAGGCGTCGCAGGCGCTTGGCCTGCCGTTCCTGCTGACCTTGCGCAAGGTGGTGCTGCCGCAAGCGATCCGCGTCGTCATCCCGCCGATGACCAGCAACTGCGTCTCGATGTTCAAGGACACTTCGCTCGCCTCCACCGTGGCGCTGCCGGAACTCTTGAAGGAAGCGACCAACGCGCAGTCGCTCTACGCCAACCCCTCGCCGCTGATCGGCGCAGCGCTTGTCTACCTCATCTTCCTCTGGCCGATGGTCCGCCTCGTCAGCCTGCTTGAAGAGCGCTTCAAGACCGAAAAGAAGCGCTGACCTCCACTACCTGATCCCCGCTCAAGTCCTTTGCAGGAGCCTACCCGTGAACAAGCATCAAACCGACAATGCAAACGCCACCGCGTTCCCCGTCGACGCCATCCGCGCCATGTTTCCAGCCTTGCAGCGGGCTGGCGACTTCATCTTTTTGGACAACGCCGCCGGCGCGCAGATCCCGCAAAGCGTGCTCGACGCGGTGACCAACCATCTGGTTTCGCACAATGTGCAGCGCGGCGGCCGCTATGGCCGCAGCGTCACCGTCGACCAGTCGGTCGCCGATGCTCGGACAAGCGTAGCGCTGCTCATCAACGCCTATAGCCCGGCGGAAATCTGCTTCGGCATGAACGCCACCTCGTTCATCCGCCTGGTCAGCCTCGGTATCGGTCAGATGCTTCAGGAGCGTGACGAGATCGTCATCACCGACATGGACCACGACGCCAACATCGCGACCTGGCTGGCGCTGGAATCCGCCGGTGCGAAATTCAAATGGTGGCGGATGCGCGAGGACGGTAATCTGCATGTCGACGATCTGCGCCCGCTGGTTTCCGACCGCACCCGTCTCGTCGCCTGCACGGTCACCGCGCACTCGATCGGCTCGATCGTCGATGTCGCCGCGGTGGCCAAGATCGCGCACGCGGCCGGCGCCGAAGTGTTCCTCGACTGCGTGCATTACGGACCGCACGGGCTGATCGACGTGCAGGCCTGGGACTGCGACTATCTCGTCTGCTCCGGCTACAAGAATTTCTCGCCGCATATGGGCTTCCTCTGGGGTCGTTTCGAAACGCTGAAACGGCTGCCGACCTTCCGCGAGGATTTCATCCCCAACGAGCCGCCCTACAAGGTCGAGGCAGGCACGTTCATCTACGAGAACGTCTCCGGCATGGATGCCGCCGTGCAGTACCTGGAACTGATCGGCCGCAATCTCGCACCCTCCAACAACCGCTCGCGGCGCGACAACATCGTTGCCGGCATGGGCGCCATCCGCGACTACGAATTGGTGCTGGCGCGCGAGATGCTTGCGGTGCTGAAAGGTTGCGGCGCGACCATCTATGGCGTCGCAGACGAGGCCCGCATCACCGAACGCGTGCCGACGTTCTGCTTCAACATCGGCACACTGTCGCCGCAGCGGATCGTCGAAGAGATGGCCGAGATGCAGATCGGCATCCGCGACGGCCACATGTATGCGCCGCGGCTGATGAAGCGCCTCAACCTATCGATGGACAGCGGCGCCATCCGCGCCTCACTGGTCCACTACAACACAGTCGAGGAAGTCCGGCGCTTCGGCGAAGCGCTACGCAGCATCATCGCCAAGCTGTCCTGAGCGAGCTGAATGCTACGGCCTGACGCCGCGGCGTCAGGCGGCTTTCTTCTTCGCTAGCCTCGCCTTGATCGAGGCGACGTCGGCGCGCGGGGTCGCCGCGAACAGCGTCCTGGTGTAGCTGTGCTTGGGGTCGGCGAAGACCTCGTCGCGCGAGCCGTATTCGACCGCTTCGCCGAAATACATCACCATCACATCGTCGGCGATGTAGCGCACCACGGACAGATCGTGGCTGATGAAGACATAGGTCAGCTGGAACTCGTCCTGCAGGTCGGCGAGCAGGTTGAGCACCTGTGCCTGCACGGAAAGATCGAGCGCCGAGACCGGCTCGTCCAGCACCAGCAGGCTTGGGTTGAGCATCAGCGCACGGGCAATGGCAATGCGCTGGCGCTGGCCGCCCGAGAACATGTGCGGGTAGCGGTTGTAGTGCTCGTGACCGAGGCCGACCTTCTTCAGCATCTTCATCGCCAGGTCGCGCCGCTCGGCCGCCGGCTTGTCGGTGTTGATCAGCAGGGGCTCGCCCAGCACGTCGCCGATCTTCTGGCGCGGATTGAGCGATCCATAGGGGTTCTGGAAGACGATCTGCACCTTGCGGCGCATCTCTTTGGTCAATCCGCCCTTGGCGATGTCGACCTTGTTGCCGTCGATGAACAGGTCGCCTGACGTCGCCGGATCGATCAGCGTGATGATGCGGGCGAGCGTGGACTTGCCGCAGCCGCTTTCGCCGACGATGGCCAGCGTCTTGCCCTTGTCGACCTTGAACGAGACGCCCTTGACCGCGTGCACTGTGCGCGGCCCGGTGAACAGGCCACCACCGATATGGTAGTCGCGGACGATGTTCTTGCCTTCGAGGACCGTGGTGCTCATCAGGCGGCTCCAACTGCCGAAGGCGCCGGCTCGAACATCATGTCGGAAACGGTAGGCAGCCGGTCGCCGACGGCGTTCTCCGGCAGCGCCGACAAAAGCGCCCGCGTGTAATTGCTCTTCGGCGATTCAAACAGCGACAGCACGTCGGCCTCTTCCATCTTGCGGCCCTTGTACTGGACGATGACACGGTCGGCGGTCTCGGCCACCACGCCCATATTGTGGGTGATCATGATCAGGCCCATACCGTATTTGGCCTGCAGCGAAACCAGCAGATCGAGGATCTGCTTCTGGATGGTGACGTCGAGCGCCGTCGTCGGCTCGTCGGCGATCAGCAGCTTCGGATTGCAGGCGATGGCGATGGCGATCATGACGCGCTGGCATTGGCCGCCCGACATCTGGTGCGGAAACGAGCTAAGCCGTTCTTCCGGATCGGCGATGCCGACCAGCTTCATCAACTCGATGGCCCGCGCGCGCCGCTGAGCGCGATCCATACCCATATGGAAGCGCAGCACCTCCTCGATCTGGAAGCCGACGGTGAAGCACGGATTGAGGCTGGCGATCGGCTCCTGGAAGATCATCGAGATGTCCTTGCCGACGATCTTGCGGCGTTCGGACGGGCTGAGCTTCAGGAGATCGACGCCGTCGAAGGCCATGCGGTCTGCCTTGACGGTTGCGGTGTTGGGCAACAGGCCCATTACCGCGAGCATCGCCACAGACTTGCCGGAACCGGACTCGCCGACGATCGCCAGCACTTCGCGCGGCTCGATCGAGAGGTCGATGCCTTGCACGGCCATGAACGGTCCGGCCGCGGTGTCGAAGGAAACGGTGAGGTTCTTGATCTCGAGCAGAGGCATGCTCACGACCTCTTCAGCTTGGGGTCGAGCGCGTCGCGCAGGCCGTCGCCGATCAGGTTGATGGCGAAGACGGTGATCAGGATGGCGAGACCCGGGAAAGTAACCACCCACCAGGCACGCAGGATGAACTCGCGCGCCTCGGCCAGCATGGTGCCCCACTCCGGCGTCGGCGGCTGCGCGCCCATGCCGAGGAAGCCAAGGGCCGCCGCCTCGAGGATGGCGTTGGAGAAGGACAGCGTCGCCTGCACGATCAACGGCGCGATGCAGTTGGGCAGGATGGTGACCAGCATCAGCCTGAGATGACTGGCGCCGGCGACCTTGGCGGAGACGACATATTCGCGGGTCTTCTCGGCCATCACGGCGGCGCGGGTGAGCCGGGCGAAATGCGGCTGCAGCACGAAGGCGATGGCGATCATGGCGTTGACGAGGCCGGGGCCAAGCACCGCGACCAGCACCAGGGCCAATAGCAGCGACGGGAAGGCCAGGATGATGTCCATGATGCGCATGATCAGCGTGTCGACCCAGCCGCGGCAGTAGCCGGCGAGTAGGCCGAGAATGACGCCTGAAATCAGCGCTGACGTGACGACGACGAAGCCGATGGCGAGCGAGAACCGCGAGCCGTAGATCAGGCGCGACAGCATATCGCGGCCGACAGCGTCGGTGCCGAGCAGGAACTGCGCGTTGCCGCCCTCCTGCCAGGCCGGCGGCGTCAGGAAGAAGTCGCGGAACTGATCGTCCGGCGAATGCGGCGCCAGCAGCGGCGCGAAGATGGCGATCAGGATCAGCAGCGCAAAGACGAAGAGCCCGATCACCGCGCCCTTGTTGACGGAGAAGTAGTGCCAGAACTCGCCGAACATCTGCAGCCTGGCATCCTGCGGCTTGACGACGGTCGCGGCTTCGATGGTGGCTGGGCCTTCATTGCTCATGTCAGTTGGCCCGGATGCGTGGGTTGATGACGGCGTAGAGCACGTCGACGATGAGGTTGACCGACATGACGATCAGCGCGATCAAAAGCAAGCCGCCCTGCACGGTGAAATAGTCGCGCTTGGAGATGGCGTCGATCATCCATTTGCCGATGCCGGGCCAGGAGAAGATGCTCTCGGTCAGGATGGCGCCGGTCAAAAGCGTGCCGACCTGCAGACCGATGGTGGTGACGACCGGGATCAGCGCGTTGCGGAAGGCATGCAGGCCGATGACGCGGCGCGGCGCCAGGCCCTTGGCGCGCGCGGTGCGGACATAGTCCTCACCCAGCACTTCGAGCATCGCCGAGCGTGTCTGCCTGGCGATGACTGCGAGCGGGATAGTGCCGAGCACGATGGTCGGCAAGATCAGGTGCGACAGCGCCGAGCGGAATGCGCCCTTCTGCCCCGAGATCAGCGAATCGATGGTCATGAAGCCGGTCACCGGCTTGAAGAAATAGAGAAGGTCGATGCGGCCGGAAACCGGCGTCCAGTGCAGCGTGCCGGAGAAGACGATGATCAGCAGCAGGCCCCACCAGAAGATCGGCATGGAATAGCCCGCCAGCGCCGTGCCCATCGTCAGCTGATCGAACCAGGAGCCGCGGCGGATGGCGGCGAAGATGCCGGCGGCGACACCCAGGACAACGGCAAAGATCATGGCGAAGATGGCGAGTTCGACCGTTGCCGGGAAGCGCACCAGGAAATCCTTGAGCACCGGCGTCTTGGTTGAAAACGAGGTGCCGAAATCGCCGCTCAGGACATTCGTCAGATAGGTCAGGTATTGTTGCCAAATCGGCAGATCGAAACCGAACTGGTGCATCAGCGCCGTGTGGCGTTCGGGCGACAGGCCGCGTTCGCCCGCAAGCACCAGCACCGGATCACCGGGCAGGATGCGCACGAAGCCAAAGGCGAGGATGGTTATCCCGATGAAGGTCGGGATGATGAGGGCGAGCTTGCCGAGGATATAACGCAGCATGGCGGGCGAGTGGGGGCGTCACCACATGGTGGCGCCCCCGTTTCGCAACCTTATTCGGCGATATCGACGCCGTCGAAGCGGTGGATACCGAGCGGATCCATCGCAAAGCCGGTGACGGTCTTCTGCATCGGCATGAACACCTTGGAGTGAGCGAGCGTCGCCCAGGGTGCCTGTTCCTTGAAGATGACCTGTGCCTGTTCATAGAGCTTGGTGCGCTCGGCCTGGTCCGAAACGGTCTTAGCCTTGTTGATGAGCGCATCGAAGTCCTTGTTGCACCATTCCGCGCGGTTGTTCGAACCGACGGAAGCGCAGCTCAGGAGCACGCCGAGGAAGTTGTCCGGATCGCCATTGTCGCCGGTCCAGCCGACGATGACGGCGCCGTCGTGATCGACCGCGGAAGCGCGCTTAAGGTATTCACCCCAATCGTAGCTGACGATCTCGACGGTGACGCCGACCTTGGCGAAGTCCGCCTGGATCAGCTCGGCGGTGCGACGCGCATTCGGCATGTAGGGGCGCGACACCGGCATGGCCCAGACGTTCATCTTGAGGTCCTTGACGCCGGCTTCTTCAAGCAGCTTCTTGGCTGCATCCGGATCGTAAGGATCGTCCTTCACTTCCTTGTTGTAGGACCACATGGTCGGCGGGATCGGATTGATCGCCACCTGGCCGGCGCCCTGGAAGACGGCATCGATGATGGCCTTCTTGTTGATGGCCATGTTGAGCGCCTTGCGAACGCGCACGTCGTCGAACGGCTTCTGCTGGGTGTTGTACATCAGCGCGCCGACATTGAGGCCTTCCTGCTCCTCGACCTTCAGGTTCGCATCGGCCTGCAGGCCGGCGATGTCGGCCGGTGCCGGGTACGACATGATGTTGCATTCGCCGGCCTTGAGCTTCTGCGCGCGCACCGCCGGATCGGTGGTGATGGCGAAGACCAGATCGTCGATCTTCTGCTTGCCGCCCCAATAGTCCGGGTTGGCCTTGTAGCGGATGGCGGCGTCGGTCTGGTAGTCGACGAAGATGAACGGGCCGGTGCCGATCGGCTTCTGGTTGAACAGCTCAGGCGTCTTGTCGGCCTGCAGCTTGTCGGCATATTCCTTGGAGACGACCGAGGCGAAATCCATGCCCAGCGTCGGAATGAAGGTGATCGCCGGCTCCTTGAGGGTGAACTTCACCGTCAGGTCATCGACCTTCTCGACCTTGGTAATGTTGTCGCCGAACTGGTCATTGTAATACTGGTAGGCAATGCCCGGAATGTACTGGAACCAGGGGCCGTTCTTGTCGACCTGGCGTTCGAACGAGAACACCACGTCGTCGGCGTTGAAGTCGCGCGTCGGGGTGAAATAGTCGGTTGCGGCGAACTTGACGCCCTTGCGCAGCTTGAAGACATATTCCTTGCCATCGTCGGAGATCGTCCAGCTCTCGGCCAGGCCCGGCGAGGTCGTCGTCTTGCCGTGATCGAATTCGACAAGGCGGTTGAAGACGGTGCGCGATGACGCGTCGAACGTCTGGCCTGCGGTATACGGCGCCGGATCGAAACCTTCCGGCGAAGCTTCCGCGCAGTAGACCAGAGTTTTCGCATTGGCCATGCCGCTCAGGACGCTTGCAGCCAGCAACGCGGCTGCAAAAGTCAGCTTCTTATTCATTGAGCACTCCCTGATGTTCTTCCAAGCCCCTCTATCAGGCTCGCGAAGCGCGCATATAAGCACCGTTTTTCCGGCTTTGGAACACCCCGTTTGCTTACCCCGCGGGAAGCAGGAAAAAAATCCGCTATTTTGCCAAATTGCAGAAAAAATTAGCAGTTTTTTCCATTCACGAGATTATTAACAACCGAATTTTTTTATTGATCGCCAAGCTGACGATATAAATGTTCCCGGCGCTTCCGAGCGGCCGAGGGATACGCCAGGACACCGCCTGGGAGCGCTGGCGGCGGCAAAGACTTTCGACGGCAAATCTTTCGCCATGTTGCCGCAAGGGCAAGACTTGCACGGTCACCAACGGAGGCAATACATAGGGTGTAGCGGCCGCAGCGGAGGGCGTCCTTGTCAATTCAGGGGCGAGCGCGGCGCGGATGAACAAGACTTGTCCAGGGAGGAACGGTTGGCAAAAGCATCAAGGACGACGGCGCCGGTGAAAGCGGGAGCCAAGGCGCCGTCGAAAGCAGCCGGTACTGCCAAGCCGAAAGCACCCGTTTCCAAAGCCGCCACGCCGAAGGCGGCCGCGGCGCCCGTAAGGGCAAGCACAAGGCCAGTGGTGAAAGCCCCGGCCAAGGCTGCGGCCGGAAAGACGGCGTCGGGAAATAAAGCGGGGGCGGCAAAGCCCGCTGCCAGGCCGGCGTCGAAAGCCGCCGCGGCGATGAAGACCCCACCGGCGGCAAGGCCGGCCGACGCCACCGCCAACCGATTGCCGAAAACGCTGACGGCGCTGGCCGCCGGCTTGCCGGAAAAGCCGTGGCTCAAGAGCTATCCGAAAAACGTGCAGGCCGAGATCGGCGCCCTGCCCTACAGCTCGATCGGCGATTTCCTCGTCGCCGCCTGCAAGCAGTTTTCCGCGCAGCCGGCCTTCACCTGCATGGACAAGTCCATCAGCTACACCGATGTCGAGCGGCTGTCGGCGGCCTTCGGCGCCTACCTGCAATCGAAAGGCCTGCGGAAAGGCGCGCGCGTCGCGCTGATGATGCCGAACGTGCTGCAATATCCGGTGGCGATGATGGCGATCTTGCGAGCGGGTTATGTGGTGGTGAACATCAATCCGCTCTACACGCCGCGCGAGCTCGAACACCAGTTGAAGGATTCCGGTGCGCAAGCCATCGTCATCCTGGAGAACTTCGCCAACACCCTGCAGGCGGTGATCGCCAGGACCACGGTCAAGCATGTGGTGGTCGCCGCGATGGGCGACATGCTTGGCGGCCTGAAGGGCACGATCGTCAATTTCGTCGTGCGCCGCGTGAAGAAGATGGTGCCGGCATGGTCCTTGCCCGGCCATGTCAAGTTCAATGCCGCCATGAAGGCCGGCGCCGGCATGGGCTTCAAGCCGGCCAAGGTGGAAGCCGACGATGTCGCCTTCCTGCAATATACGGGCGGCACCACGGGCGTGTCGAAGGGCGCCACACTGCTGCACAGAAACGTGCTCGCCAACGTTGCGCAGAACGCGCAGTGGATGGAGGATGCCTACACGATCAAGCCGAAACCGGCGCACCCCAACTTCATCTGCGCGCTGCCGCTCTATCATATTTTCGCGCTGACCGTGAACGCGCTGATGGGCATGCAGCAAGGCGCCCGCAATGTGCTCATTCCCAACCCGCGCGACATTCCCGGCTTCGTCAAGGAATTGCAGAAATATCCGGTGCACATCTTTCCCGGCCTCAACACGCTTTTCAACGCGCTGCTCAACAATGAGGATTTCCGCAAGCTCGACTTCAAGCCGCTGGTGCTGACGCTGGGCGGCGGCATGGCGGTGCAGAAGGGCGTCGCCGAACGCTGGAAGACGCTGACCGGTTGTTCGGTCACCGAAGGCTACGGCCTCTCGGAAACCTCGCCGGTGGCCACCGCCAACAAGTTCACCGCCGGCGACTTCACCGGCACCATCGGCTTGCCGCTGCCCTCGACCGAGATCGCCATCCGCGACGACGACGGCAACAATTTGCCGCTCGGCGAGGTCGGCGAGGTCTGCATCCGAGGACCGCAAGTGATGGCGGGCTACTGGAACCGGCCCGATGAGACCGCCAAGGTGATGACCAAGGATGGCTACTTCAAATCCGGCGACATGGGCTTCATGGACGAGCGCGGCTACACCAAGATCGTCGACCGCAAGAAGGACATGATCCTGGTTTCGGGCTTCAATGTCTATCCGAACGAGCTCGAGGAAGTCGTGGCGATGCATCCGGGCGTGCTCGAAGTGGCGGCGGTCGGCGTGCCGGACGAGCATTCGGGCGAGGTGCCGAAACTGTTCGTGGTCAAGAAGGATCCGGCGCTGACCGCGGAGACGCTCACCGCCTTCTGCCGCGAGAACCTGACCGGCTACAAGCGGCCCAAATACATAGAATTCAGGACCGAGTTGCCGAAGACGCCGGTCGGCAAGATCCTGCGGCGAGCACTGCGCGAATGATTGCAGCCGGCGGCGCGGATGCCGTAAATGCACCTTGCCGTCCTGACCCGGCAGAATTCATCAGAACGAACATGCGCCTCGCCCCGGTGCCGTCGGTGCCTGAGATCCAGCTTTATACACCGCATCCGGCCAGTGGCCTGAGACGGCTCATAGATCCGCACCAAAGCGCTGGCGACGATGACGACACGATCGAGGCTGACAACGATGGACCCGAGCCGCAGCCGCCTTACTGGGCTTATGTGTGGGCCGGCGGCGCGGTGATTGCGCGCCACATACTGGATCATCCGCAAACGGTAGCCGGCCGCCGCGTGCTCGACCTCGGCGCCGGTTCGGGTCTTGTCGGCATTGCCGCCGCCAAGGCTGGGGCACGCGAAGTCATCGCCGCAGAGATCGACCGCAACGGCGTTGCCGCGCTCGCTCTAAACGCGGCGGCCAACGGTGTCGCCATCACCGTGATCGGAGACGACATCACCAGGGGTCCGCCGCCGGCCGTCGACCTCGTGCTTGCAGGCGATGTCTTCTACAGCCAAGGCGTCGCCGACCGCGTCATGCCTTTTTTCGAACGCTGCCTGAATGCCGGCATCGAGGTCCTGGTCGGCGATCCTAGCCGCGCCTATCTGCCACGATCACGGCTGCGCCTGCTCGCCGAACATAAGGTGCCGGATTTCGGCCAGGCGAAAGACAGCGCGCTCCAGCCAAGCGGCGTCTTTCGCTTCGAAGGCTGACGAGGCGGCCGCGTCTACCGACGGGATCAGATCGTCTCCTTGACCCGCGCCGAGAGAAAATCCGGCAGATCGGCAACGGAATCCAGGATGGCGTCGGCAATGCCGGCCAGCGATTCGCGGGTTCCGGTGCCGGAGAGCACGCCGACCGCCAGCCCGCAGCCGCCGGCACGCGCCATTTCGAGGTCGTGGCGGTTGTCGCCGACCATGGCGATTTCCGCCGGCCTGAGGCCGGTGAGATCGCTGAAGGCCAGGATCGTGTCGGGCGCCGGCTTCGGATTGGCCACCGCGTCGTAGCCATAGGCCGCGTCGAACAATTGGGCGACGCCGAGCGTGACAAGCGTCTTTTCCGCGCCGCTGGTCGAATCGTTGGTGGCGACGCCAAGCCGGTAGGACTTCCTGTGCAGTGCCGTCAGCGTGTCGACGATGCCCGGCAGCGCCACGGCCATCGCCGAGCCTTGCACCGAGGTGATCTCGTTGAAGCGGGCGACCGCCAGCATCTGATCCTCGTTGGAGAGGCGCGGAAACCACAATTCGACGACGTCGAGATTGGTGCCGGAGGCAAATATCGAGTCAGGCTTAAAGCGCTTGTTGGCGAAATCGAAGCCGGCGGCGGCCAGCAGCCTGTCGGCTTTCCAGCGATCGCCTTCGGACGCATCCATGGCCATGAAGTCGGCAACGCCGAGCCAGGTGGCGTTGAAGTCGACAAGCGTGCCGTCCTTGTCGAACAATATTCCCTTGATGTCTGCCAAGCTTTTCACTCCGAGCCACGCAAATGGTGGATGAATCCCACAAGGCCTGCGGTCGATGCGTCCCGCTTGGCGGCACTTTCCTTGCCCTCCACGACAGGCAGAAGGCCGGTGGCCAGTTCCTTGCCGAGTTCGACGCCCCACTGGTCGAACGAGTTGATGTTGAACAGCGTGCCCTCGACGAAGACGCGGTGCTCGTAGAGCGCGATCAGCCGGCCGAAGGTGCGCGGGTCGAGTTTGCGGTAAAGGATGGTCACCGAGGGGCGATTGCCGGAGAAGACGCGGTGCGGGGCTATCTTGTCGACCTCGGCCGGCTTCATGCCCTTGGCCAGCATCTGGGCGCGGGCTTCGTCCAGCGTGCGGCCCTTCATCAGCGCTTCCGACTGCGCCAGGCAGTTGGCGAGCAGCAGATCGTGCTGGTGCTTGAGATCGGGCTCGTGGCCGACGGCCGCGGCGAGGAACTCGACCGGGATGAAATCGGTGCCCTGGTGCAGCAGCTGGAAGAAGGCATGCTGGCCGTTGGTGCCGGGTTCGCCCCAGACAAGCGGTCCGGTCGGCGTCGTTGCCGCCGTGCCTTCGAGGGTGACGCTCTTGCCGTTCGATTCCATGTCGAGCTGCTGCAGATAGGCGGGCAATCTGGACAGGCGCTGGTCGTAAGGGATGACGGCGCGCGCCGGGTAACCGCAGATGACGCGATGCCACCAGCCGACCAGCCCCAGCAGCGCCGGCAGGTTCTCCTGCACCGGTGCGGTACGGAAATGCTCGTCCATCTCATGCGCGCCATCGAGGAAGGCGCGAAAATTCCGCGGGCCGACAGCGATCATCACCGGCAGGCCGATGGCGCCCCAGAGCGAATAGCGGCCGCCGACCCAATCCCAGAAGCCGAAGACGCGATCGGGCGCGATGCCGAACTTGGCGACCAGATCGAGCGCAGTGGACACGGCGGCGAAGTGCTTGCCGACCGCTTCCTTGCCGAGCGCCTTCTGCACCCAGTCGCGCGCCGTCTGCGCATTGGTCATCGTCTCGACGGTGGTGAAGGTCTTGGAAGCGATGATGAAAAGCGTGGTCTCGGCGGACAGCCCCTTCAGCGTGTCGTGGATATGGGCGCCGTCGATGTTGGAAACGTAATGCGCGCGCGGCCCGTCATGATAGGGCGCCAGCGCCAGCGTCGCCATGGCCGGGCCGAGATCGGAACCGCCGATGCCGATGTTGACGATGTCGGTGATCTTCTTGCCGGTGGCGCCGGCCGCCTTGCCGGAGCGCACGGCATCGGCAAAGGCGCCCATGGCGTCGAGCACGGCGATGACGTCAGCCTTGACATCCTGGCCATCGACGGTGACGCCCTTGCCGGTCAGGTTGCGCAGCGCCGTGTGCAGCACGGCACGGTCCTCGGTGACGTTGATCTTCTTGCCGGCGAACATGGCGGCGCGACGAGCTTCGAGATCGGCGGCCAGGGCGAGCTTTTCCAGCAGTTCCATGGCGGTCGCATCGACCGCGCATTTCGACCAGTCGAGCAGCAGATCGCCATCGGTGGCGGAGAATTCCACGAACCGCTTGGGATCGGCGGCGAAGGCCTGGCGCATGCTGGCGGGCGCTGCAGCGCGGTGATCGCGCAAGGCGGCGAGCTGTTTTTGAAAGGACGATTGATCCACTGCCAAACTCCGAGACCTCGAGCCATCATTACGGACCGGATGTTTCCGGCGCGTGTCGTCGCGACAATCTATCGGGCCGAACTCCACCCGTTTCAATGCGCAGCGATGACGCACAGAGTCACGCAACTATGCCGCGGCGCAGCATCAAAATGGCGTGAAGGATCACTGGCAAATCCCAACGATCAGAAAAATTGATTGGCGCAACCCCTTGTGCCACGGTTACGTTCGGCTGGTCCAGCCAAGCGAAAAAGGCTGGCCATCGAGGAAATCTCCCATGCCACAGCGAAACGACACGGCGATATGGTCCGGCCTGTTCCGGATTTCGGCTGAATCCGGCCAAACCCTGCAAGCGCAGATCCGCCAAGCCATCGTGGCCGCCATTCTGGACCGCCAGATCGCCGCTTCGATGCCGCTTCCTTCCTGCCGGATCCTGGCCGAAAAACTTGGCGTGGCGCGCGGAACCGTGGTGCTGGCGTTCCAGCAGCTCGTCGACCAGGGTTTCCTGGTGGCGCGCGAGCGGCGTGGACATTTCGTCAATCCCGATGTGCTGGCGACACCGGCCAAGCCGCACCAGAAGGCGCCCGACCAGGCCAACGAGATCGACTGGAAGGCACGCCGCAAGATCTTCGCCAGCGACATGCCGCCGCCGGCCAAGCACGAGAACTGGATCAAGTCGTCCTACCCCTTCGTCTACGGCCAGTTCGATCCGGCGCTGTTCCCTACCGCCGAATGGCGCGAGTGCAACCGCATGGCGCTGGCGGTGTTGGAAATCCGCAACTGGGCGTCCGACATGGTCGACCGTGACGATCCGCTGCTGATCGAGCAGATCCAGGCGCGGCTCCTGCCCCGGCGCGGCATCTTCGCCAATCCCGACGAGATCATCGTCACGTTGGGCGCCCAGAACGCGCTCTACATGCTGGCGACGCTGCTGATGTCCAAAGGCTCCAAGGTGGCGATGGAGGACCCCGGCTACCCCGACGCCCGCTCGATCTTCCGCCTTGCGGGCGCGGAGATACAGCCGGTGCCGGTCGACCAGTCCGGCATCGTAACCGCTTCTATTCCCAATGATTCCGGCTTCGTCTTCGTCACGCCCAGCCATCATTGCCCGACCATGGTGCCGTTGTCGGCTGAGCGGCGGCAGGATCTTCTGGCGCGAGCCAACCGCTACAACCAGATCATCATCGAGGATGGCTATGACAGCCAGCTTCTCGACGAGGCACCGCAGCAAGCGCTGAAGAGCCTCGATCGCTCCGGCCGCGTGGTCTATGTCGGCTCGATGTCCAAGACGCTGGCTCCCGGCCTGCGGCTCGGCTACATCGTGGCGTCCGCGGGACTGGTCGCGGAACTCAGGGCGCTGCGCCGCTTCATGCTGCGTCATCCGCCGGCGAACAACCAGCGCGCCGTCGCGCTGTTCCTGTCGCTCGGCCACCACGAGGCGCTGGTGCGGCGGCTGTCGTCGGCCTTCGACGAACGGCGCAAGCGGCTGGTCCATGCGATTTCCGCCTTCCTGCCGGAATGGCGCTCGACCGATTCGGCCGGCGGCACGTCGCTGTGGCTCGAAGGGCCGCGCGGCACCGATTCGCGCGGGCTGGCCGAGGCAGCGGCCTCGCGCAGCGTCATCATCGAGCCAGGCGACCGTTTCTTCGATCGCACTGAAAAGCCTTCGCGTTTCATGCGGCTGGGCATCTCGTCGATCGCACTGCAGCACATCGAGCCAGGCATTCGCGAACTGGCCACGGCCGCCGGACGCAGACCCGCAGCCGCCTGATCCATCGTTGATCTCTCATGACCGGAGCCGCTCGCAGCGGCTCCGGTATTTTAGTTCTGGCACATGGAACTGGGCCAGCTGGCCCATAGGATGGGCCAGTGCCGGCGGCATAGTCGGCGTCAGGGGAAGAAGCAGGCCGATGGTGGACCAACCGCCACGAGTTCCTGCCGATGAAGGTGGAGTGCTTCCATGCCAGTGGCTGTCGAACAGCAGGACACGCCGGCGAACCGTCGTCCACAACGCTCCGGTCTTCGCGAAACAGGACATGCCATGCGATCATCTCCCCTAGTGGAGGATACCAGACCACAGCACAAGGCCATCGAGGGCGGCGGCTACGGGCCGCTGCGCGGGGATGACCGCGAGCGTATCCACGAAGGCGTGCTGACGCTTCTGGAGACAGTGGGTTTCGCCAACGCCATTCCTTCCTGCATAAAGGTACTGACCAAGGTGGGGGCGGTCCATGGCGACGATGGCCGGGTCCGCTTTCCGCGCGCGCTCGTGCTCGACACCATCAAGCGGGCGGCACGACATTTCACACTTCATGGCCAGGCCCCCAGGCACGACATGGTGGTCCAGGGCAAGCGCGTGCACTACGGCACGGCAGGCATCGCCGTGCACCTGGTGGATATCGAAAAGCGCGAGTACCGCGAGTCCAAGCTGCAGGATATTTATGATGCCGCCCGCATCGTCGATGGGCTGGACAACATCCATTTCTTCCAGCGGCCGATGGTGGCGCGCGACATCGCCGATCCGCTCGAGATGGATTTCAACACGCTTTATGCCTGTGTGATGGGAACATCGAAGCACGTCGGAACATCCTTCACCGTGCGTGAGAACGTGAAGCCTGCGCTTGAAATGCTGTACGCCATCGCCGGCGGCGAGGAGAATTTCCGCGCCCGGCCATTCGTTTCCAACTCCAACTCATTCGTCGTGCCGCCGATGAAATTCGCCGAGGATGCCTGCGGCGTGCTTGAGGCCTGCGTTGAAGGCGGCATCCCGATCCTGCTGCTGTCGACCGGCCAGTCCGGCACCACGGCACCCGCGGCGATGGCCGGCGCCGTCGTGCAGGCGGTGGCCGAAGTGCTGGCCGGCCTGGTCTATGTCAACGCGCTCAAGCCCGGCCATCCGGCGATCTTCGGCGCCTGGCCGTTCATGTCGGACCTGCGCACCGGCGCCATGGCGGGCGGGTCGGCCGAGCAGTCGGTGGCAACGGCGGCCTGTGCCCAGATGGCGCAATTCTACGACCTGCCCGGCGGCTCCGCCGCCGGCATGACTGATTCGAAATTGCCCGATATTCAGTCCGGCTACGAAAAAGGCATCACCAATGTGATGGCCGGCCTCTCCGGCCTCAACCTCGTCTACGAGGCGGCCGGCATGCATGCCTCGCTGCTCGGCTTCTGCCTGGAGAGCCTGGTCATCGACAACGACATGCTCGGTCATTGCCTGGGCTGCGCGCGTGGCATCGACGTGACCGACGAGGCCCTGTCGATCGACAGCATCGCCGAGGTCTGCCTCAAGGGTCCGGGCCACTATCTCGACAACGAACAAACGCTCAAGCTGATGCAGACCGAGCACTTCTATCCCGCCCTCGGCGATCGTTCCTCGCCGAAGGAATGGAACGAAAAGGGCCGGCCTGATATATTGCTGCGTGCGATCACCGAGAAGAAACGCATTCTTGCCGAACGATTTCCGCGCCATGTGCCAAAACAGGTCGACGACAGATTGCGTGCCCGTTTCGGCAACCTGATCCACCTGCCGCGCACGCAAATGGGCGGCTGACCGGAGACGAGTTCGTGCAGCCATGCAGCCACCACCCAGGATCAACCATCGGGCAGAACGACAAATGAGTGTGCATCCTATCCAGCAAGCCCACACAGACGGCGACGCGATCGATCGGCTGGTGGCATCTCATCGGCCAGGTCACGGCCTGGTGCGTGCCTTCTATCATGACCAGGCAATCTTCGAGCGCGACATGGAACGTGTCTTTCGCCGCCACTGGCACTGCCTGGCCCATGCCAGCGTCATCGCGAACCCGGGCGATTTCGAGTTGTTCAAACTGGGCGACGAGGCGGTCATCCTGACACGCGGCATGGATGGCACCGTGCATGCCATGCTCAATGTCTGCCGCCACCGCGGCGCCGAGGTCTGCACCAAGGAAAAGGGCAACGCGAAGATGTTCGTGTGCCCCTACCACGCCTGGAGCTATTCCAATGACGGCTCATTGCGCGCTGCCCGCCTGATGCCGAAGGATTTCGACCGCTCGGCGCACGGGCTGAAGAAGCTTCATGTCCGCGTCGCCTCCGGGCTGGTCTTCATTTCCTTCGCCGAGACGCCGCTCGATTTCGATCCGATCGAACAGTCGCTGCGCACGAGTTGCGGCCAATATGGCTGGGGCGACGCCAAGGTGGCGTATCGTCAGTCCTATCCGCTCGACGCCAACTGGAAGCTCGCCGTCGAGAACTATGTCGAATGCTACCATTGCGGACCGGCGCATCCGGAATATTCGCAGACGCATGCGCTGGAAAAACCGGCCGAGATGATCGAGCAGCTCAATGCGGCGATGGAGCAGCGCACCTGCGCGCTCGGCATCGAGATCGGCAGCGCCAACCGCTGGCAGAACTCGGCGGCCGGTCAGGAAGCAATCGACACCTTCCGCTACGCGCTCTATGACGGCGTTTCGAGCGGCAGCCAGGACGGCTCTCCGGTGGCCCCGCTGATGGGCCGCTTCACCGACTATGACGGTGGCGTCACTTCCATCCATCTCGGCGGCACGACCTTTCTCGTCTGCTATCCCGATCACGGCATGATCTACCGATTCATCCCGAAAACGGCTGGTACATGCGAGATGGAACTGATCTGGCTGGTGCGCGGCGACGCGGTCGAGGGTCAGGATTACGATCTGGAGAAGCTGACCTGGCTATGGAAGGTCACCACCGACGAAGACAAGAAGATCATCGAGCACACCGCGCGCGGCGTGCGCTCGCACTATTTCGTGCCCGGACCTATCGCGCCGATGGAATACAACGAACTGCGCTACATCGGCTGGTATCTCGAGGAGATCAGCCGGGCCTGAACGGTTCGGCTGCCTTAGGAGGATCAGGCAGATCTTGCCTTTCGCGTCATTCCGCGCTGAGCCCGTATCGGTCGACGACTTCGGGGTTGATGAGCTTGGCATGCAGTGTCATCAGCACGATCTGCGCGTCGAGGCTGTCGCCGGTTTCAAGCGCCGCCTCGATGCGGCGCTCGGCTTCCAGCGTCCGCTGATGGCCATTGGCTTGCTCGAAGGTTTCGGGACCCGCGATGCAATAGCTGCATAATTGTGCCACCGACGCATAGGTACCCCGTGGCGGCTCGTCGGGCCAGCGATCCTTCATGAGATTGACCAGGGTAAGCTTCACGCCCTCCGGCACAAGGGCTGGATGCAGATCCGCGCCGCGCAATGCATCGTCGAGCTGCCTCAAGTCGCCCGAGCGGCCGAACATTCCGAGGAAGCCGAGGGAAGAGCGCCGTCCGGCCATGATGTTTCCTTCCGTTCCAGCCCACTTAGGTGGTGGGCAAGCGAATTACAAAGGCGGTGCTATCTAACCAGCCGCCGCCAGCAAGACCCCTGCAAGGGCGGATAGCGCGAGTGTCGGCAGCATGCCGATCTTCAGCTTCAGGATGGCGATCATGGCGGCACCCGAAAGCAAGGCCGCACGCCAGTCGATCGACGAAAGCACCGGCACATTCATGCCAAGACCCGTCGCATGCACCTCACGGAAGATGACGTGCAAGCCAAACCATAGGGCCAGATTCATAATCACCCCGACAATTGCGGCGGTGATCGCGCCCAGTGCGGCCGACAGTGCCTTGTTGCCGCGCAACGCCTCGATGTAGGGCGCCCCGAGGAATATCCAGAAAAAGCAGGGCGTGAACGTCACCCACAGGGTGAGCAACGCCCCCAGCGATCCGGCAAGCAACGGGTCCAGCGAGCCGGAGTGGCGGAACGCGGCGATGAAGCCGACGAACTGCAGCACCAGGATGAGCGGCCCCGGCGTCGTTTCGGCAAGCCCAAGGCCATCAACCATTTCACCAGGGGCCAGCCAGCCGAAGGACTGGACGGCTGCCTGCGCGACATAGGCAAGCACCGCATAGGCGCCACCGAAGGTGACGACAGCCATGAGACTGAAGAACCGGCCTATCTCGGTCCAGACGCTTGCAGAGCCGGTGAACCACCAGATCAAAAGAACAGGCCCGAGCCAGAGCGGCAGCCAGATGGCGACGGTGCGCGGCGCATGCCATTTGGTCGGTTTGACATGGGCGAGTTCGCCGCGTTCGAACATCAGGTCGACCGCTCCCTTGAAGTCGGCAACATCGTCCTTGCCATGGGCCGAGCCGGAAAACAGGCCGGGAGCAATGCGATCCCCCAGCCATCCCGTCAGGCCGGCGAACAAGACGATGAGCGGAAACGGCACATTCAACGCATAGATGGCGATGAACGCCGCGACCGCGATCGACACCATGACCCGGTTCTTGAGGGCGCGCCGTCCGATCCGGATCACCGCCTCGATGACGATGGCAAGCACCGCCGCCTTCACCCCGAAAAACAGCGCCGCGACGAGTGGCATGTCGCCGTAGAGCATGTAAAGGCTGCTCAAGACGAGCATGACCAGCGCGCCCGGCACGACGAACAGGATGCCGGCGACAAGGCCGCCGATCGTCCTGTGCAGCAGCCAGCCGACATAGATGGCGAGTTGCTGGGCTTCCGGGCCAGGCAGCAACATGCAGTAGTTCAACGCATGCAGGAAGCGCTGTTCACCGATCCAGCGCCGGTCCTCGACCAGCTCCTTGTGCATCAGCGCGATCTGCCCGGCAGGTCCGCCGAAGCTGAGCAATCCGATCCTCGCCCAGACCTTCGTGGCTTCCGCGAAGGTCGGCGCAGCCGGCGGCTCGACGGCCACCGCCTTGTTGTCGGGGACAAGAATGGTCATGACGGCTTACCCGCAGCGGGCCAGTTGTGCGTTTCTTCGGTGGCGTCGCGACACCAGCGGAAGAACGCGTCGTAGAGCAGCATGCCTGCTTCCAGTTGTTCCAGATCGTCGCGGTACATACGCGACAGACCCAGCGAGGCAGCCAGAAAACCGGCCGCCTGGGGCACCAAGTCGAGGCTTGCGGTGTCGGCCGCGCGCACGATTACGGCGAGGCGATCGAGCGCCTCGGATTCCAACCCGAACTCCTCGATCATCGTGTCGAAGGTGCAGCGTTCGCCACGATGGCTCCAGAACACATTGTCGATGTCGAACGGCACGGCCTGAAAGCGGTCGGCAACAGCCAATACTTCAGCGGGCTCGACAAACAGGAACACCGCGTCGGGGTCGAGGAAACGCCGGATCAGCCATGGGCAAGCGATGCGGTCGACCTTCGGGCGCGATCGCGTCACCCAGACGGTGGCGCCCTTTTCATTGCGCGGCGGCATTTTGGCGGTGCGGACCAGAAGTCCCCCGGCATCGCGCCAGGCCTCAAACCCGCTTTCAAGGGATTCGGCTGATATCCCCTCATGGCGCAGCCATGCAACGACGCCTTGCGAGAGCTTTTGCCCCTTCTGGCATACGACGGCCACCGGCTTGCCGGCGAATGCGGCCGCCCAGGTCGAAACGGTTTTGAAATCGCGCCGGCACGAAGCCGGCAACAGGCGCGGGTCGGCGTCGAAATCGTCATCGATGCGAACATCGATAATGACAGGCGCGCCCGGCAGACCGATGAGCCGGGACAGTTGCGATACAGTGATAGCGGTTGTTGACGGCATGGCGTCCACCTCCTGGAAGAGAAGCTTGGACGCGAACGTTGGGCTGACGCCTCACGGGGTCGTCGCGATGCACCCCTTGTCATGATGGTGGATTTGTTGGGCGCGCTTGTCAAGGACGGTGACCGTTCTCGACCTACCCGGCAACACGCTGACCGGAAAACCGACGGCGGCTTGATTTGATCAAGCCGCCATCCGTCGATCCAGAATCAATGATTGTCCCCGGAGCAATCAGTGATTGTCCCCGGAGCAATCAGTGATTGTCTCTGGGGACACCGCTGGTGTGCGCGACATCCTGGTATTTCACCGCCGGCTTCAGCACCATTCCCTCCGAGAACTGCGCGACCATGCCGCGCTGGATCTCCTGCCAGGGCGTCTGGTGCTTGGGATAGTGGAAGCCGCCATTGTTCTGCAACTCGGCGCGGCGCCGGGTGATCTCGTCGTCGGTGACGAGGATGTCGGCCGTGCCCTTGCGCAAGTCGATGCGGACCCGGTCGCCCGTCTTGAGCAGCGCCAGTCCGCCGCCGATCGCGGCTTCCGGCGAGGCGTTGAGGATCGACGGCGAACCCGACGTGCCCGACTGGCGGCCGTCACCGATGCAAGCGAGCGCGTGGATGCCCTTCTTGATGAGATAGGCCGGCGGCTGCATGTTGACGACCTCGGCACCGCCGGGATAGCCGACCGGGCCGGCGCCGCGCATGAACAGGATGGTGTGTTCGTCGATGCCTTGCGCCGGGTCGTCGATGCGGGCGTGGTAATCCTCCGGCCCATCGAAAACCATGGCGTTGCCTTCGAAAGCCTCGGGATCCTTGGGGTTGGAGAGATAGCGTTCGCGGAATTCCGGCGAGATGCCGCTGGTCTTCATGATCGCCGAATCGAACAGATTGCCCCGAAGATTGATGAAGCCGGCATTGGCCTTCAGCGGCTTGGCGACAGAGCGGATGACGTCGGGATTTTCGTTGGCGACGCCCTCGCTATTCTCACCGATCGACTTGCCGTTGACGGTGCGCGCGCCGGGATGCGGCAACAGCCCGCCCTTCATCAGTTCGGCGATGACCGCCGGCACGCCGCCGGCATGGTGGTAGTCCTCGCCAAGGTATTCGCCCGTCGGCTGCAAATTGACCAGTAGCGGCACATTGAGGCCGACCGTCTGCCAGTCGTCATTGTCGAGCTTGACTCCGAGGTGGCGCGCGATGGCGTTGAGATGGATCGGCGCGTTGGTCGAGCCGCCAATGGCCGAATTGACGACGATAGCGTTCTCGAAAGCTTCTCTCGTCATGATGTCGGACGGCTTCAGATCCTCATGCACCATCTCGACGATGCGCTTTCCGGTCTCATAGGAAATCTGGCCGCGCTCGCGGTAGGGCGCGGGAATCGCGGCCGAGCCCGGCAACTGCATGCCAAGCGCTTCGGCCAGCGAGTTCATCGTGGTGGCGGTGCCCATGGTGTTGCAATAACCGGTGGACGGCGCCGACGAGGCGACGATGTCCATGAACTCGTCATAATCGATCTCGCCGGCCGACAGGCGCTGGCGCGATTCCCAGACGATGGTGCCGGAGCCGGTGCGCTTGCCCTTGTGCCAGCCATTGAGCATCGGCCCGACCGACAGCGCGATCGCCGGGATGTTGACGGTGGCCGCCGCCATCAGCAGCGCCGGCGTCGTCTTGTCGCAACCGATGGTGAGCACGACGCCATCGAGCGGATAGCCGTAGAGCACTTCGACAAGGCTGAGATAGGCAAGGTTGCGGTCAAGTGCCGCGGTGGGGCGCTTGCCGGTCTCCTGGATCGGATGGCAGGGGAATTCGAAAGGAATGCCGCCCATCGAGACGATGCCTTCGCGCACACGCTTGGCGAGTTCGATATGGTGACGGTTGCAAGGCGACAGATCCGAGCCGGTCTGTGCGATGCCGATCAGCGGCTTGCCGGACATCAGTTCGGCGCGCGTCAGGCCGTAATTGAGATAGCGCTCGAGATAGAGCGCCGTCATGCCCGGATTGTCGGGATTGTCGAACCACTCCTGCGAGCGAAATTTTTTCTTGTGGGTGGGGGCGCCTGCCATCATGGTCTCCGTATTTGTAAGACAAATCGATATGGCAACGCGCGGGAGCAGGCAAGAGGGCGTGCGGTCGCAACCGGACTTTGGTGCGATAGACACGCACCAAGCCGTGCGTTACGGGTTCCGACAGTCTTGTCCGGGAGGTTTTCATGGCTTTGGTGATCGAAGGCGAGGAGCGCATTGCCGCACCGCTGCAAAAAGTGTGGGAAGCGCTGAACGATCCCGAGGTCTTGAAGGCGACCATTCCCGGCTGCCAGAGCCTGGAGATGAAGTCGCCGACCGAGATGGCGGCAACCGTGGTGGTGAAGATCGGACCGATCAAGGCGACATTCAACGGCGAAGTGACGCTGAAGAACCTGAAGCCGCCGCACTCCTACACAATCCAGGGCGAAGGCAAGGGCGGCATTGCCGGCTTCGCCAAGGGTGGCGCCGACGTGACGCTGACGGCAGATGGACCTGACGCCACGGTATTGAACTACGCGGCCAAGGCCGATGTCGGCGGCAAGATCGCCCAGCTCGGCAGCCGCCTGATCGAATCGACCTCGAAGAAACTGGCCGGACAGTTTTTTTCGTCGTTCGGCGAAAAGGTCGGCGGCTGAGCCCTCAAGCGGGCATCACTCGAACACAATACTCGGCACCGCCGCTGCCGCCGCGCCACGCTCTTCATTGACCCGGTCCCAGACCTTCGAAGCGATGTCGCGATAGATTTTCGCCTCGGCGCCGTCGGGCTTCGAGACGACAACCGGCGTGCCGGCATCCGAGCTTTCGCGAATGCCCATCTCGAGCGGCACTTCGCCAAGGAAGGTGACGCCGAGACGCTCGGCCTCGCGGCGCGCGCCGCCATGACCGAAGATATCGTAGCGCTTGCCGGTGTCCGGGGCGATGAAATAGCTCATGTTCTCGACGATGCCGAGCAACGGCACGTCGACCTTCTTGAACATGTTGAGGCCTTTTCGCGCGTCGATCAGGGCCAGATCCTGGGGCGTCGAGACGATGACAGCGCCGGCCAGCGGCACCTGCTGGGCCATGGTCAGTTGCGCGTCGCCGGTACCGGGCGGCATGTCGACGACGAGCACGTCGAGACGGCCCCATTCGACCTCGCGCAGCATCTGCGTCAGCGCCGACATCACCATCGGGCCGCGCCAGATCATCGGCGTTTCCTCGTCGACGAGGAAACCCATCGACATCACCTTCAGGCCGTAATTCTCCATCGGTTTCAAGATCTTGCCGTCGACGGTCTGCGGCCGTCCGTGGATGTTGAGCAGCCTGGGCATGGACGGTCCGTAGATGTCGGCATCCAGCACGCCGACGCGCAGGCCGTTGGCGGCGAGGCCGAGCGCGATATTGACGGCAGTGGTCGACTTGCCGACGCCGCCCTTGCCGGACGCAACCGCGATGATTGCCTCGATACCGGGCACGCCACGCTTGCCCGAACTGTGCGAGGCGGGCGCGTGCGGAGCCGCACGCGGCGCGGCGGCAGCGGGCGCAGCCGGCGGAACGGGCCTCGGTGCGGGGCGCGACGGAACCGGCGCCTCCATGCCGCCGCCCTTCTTTTCGGCCGTCAGCGCGACGACCGCGCCGGCGATCCCGGGGATTGCCTTGACGACACGCTCGGCGGCGGCGCGCAGCGGCTCCATTTCCTGGGCACGAGCGGCGGGAACGGTAATCGAGAAGAAGACCTTCCCGTCGGCGATGAAAATCTCCGAAACCATGCCGAGGTCGACGATGTTGCCGGTGAAATCCGGCCCGTTGACCGTCTTCAGACGCTCGGTGACAATTTCCTTGGTGACGGACATGGCAGTTTTTCCTTACGCAGCTTGCGCCTGAGATGCAGCTTGCACCTGAGATAATGCAGTTTCCGGACAGAACCAAGCCGTGGAGCAATGGCTGTCTTGGCGTGCCTGAAAAAGCGGCGGGTCCTGTCGGATTTCATCCGCTCCAAACGTCTTCCAGATAATCGAGCGCCGATGCGGCCAACAATCAGGTCAAGCGACAGTCGTCAAACGATCGCGGCGACCTATTTCGGTGACCAGCACGCGACCGACAATCAGAGAAGGAGGCGATCATGCTCGCAAACAGCAACGCAACGGCAAATCTGGCGGTAAGCGACCTGGCAAAGGCCAAGGCTTTCTACGAGGGAACGCTTGGCCTGCAACAGGTGCACGATGAGGGCGGCGAACTGATCGTCTACAAAAGTGGCGATACCACCCTCAACGTCTATCATTCCCAATTTGCCGGAACCAACAAGGCGACAGCGGTGACCTGGATGGTTGGCGACGAGATCGGCAACATCGTCAAGGAGCTGAAGTCGAAGGGCGTCGCCTTCGAGCACTATCAGATGCCGGGCTTGACGCTGGAGGGCGATATCCACGTCGGTTACGGAATGAAGGTCGCCTGGTTCAAGGATCCAGACGGCAACATCCTGAACCTTGTGGACAGGTAGATGTCACCTCGCCAGGCCAACCGCGAGGTAGGTGAGCGCCGAAATCAAAGCGGTGGCCGGCAAGGTGACGATCCAGGCAATGACGATGTTGCCGGCAATGCCCCAGCGCACGGCCGAGACGCGGCGGGCGGCGCCGACGCCGATGATGGCGCCGGTGATGGTGTGCGTGGTCGATACGGGAACGCCGAGCCAGGTCGCGGCAAACAGCGTGATCGCCCCACCGGTCTCGGCGCAAAAGCCCTGCATCGGGTTCAGCCGGGTGATCTTCGAGCCCATGGTGTGGACGATGCGCCAGCCGCCGAACAACGTACCGAGCGCCAGCGCCGTCTGACAGGTGAGCACGACCCACAGCGGCACGTAGAATTCTTCGCCGAGCATGCCTTGCGAATAGAGCAGCACGGCGATGATGCCCATGGTTTTCTGGGCGTCGTTGCCGCCGTGCCCGAGCGAATAGAGCGAGGCGGAAAAGAACTGCATG
Organism: Mesorhizobium sp. M0140; assembly: GCF_040322475.1. NCBI lineage: Bacteria > Pseudomonadati > Pseudomonadota > Alphaproteobacteria > Hyphomicrobiales > Phyllobacteriaceae > Mesorhizobium > Mesorhizobium sp. M0140. Next base: position 193,989 of record NZ_JAMYTM010000005.1, read on the forward strand.
ACGCGAAAGGTGCTGTCGACCGCAAACGGCGTCTGGCGCACGAAGAGCCAGGAAACGGCAAGGATCAGGACAAGAGCCAGGACAAAGCCGGTCGCCGGCGACACGACGATTGCCGCAACCGTCTTGCCAAGCCCTGTCCAGACGATGGCGCCCACGCCTGCCTTTGCCACACCGGCGCCGACCAGGCCGCCGATCAGCGCGTGCGAGCTGCTCGAAGGGATGCCGGCGATCCAGGTGACGATGTTCCAGACGATGGCGCCGACGAGGGCTGCAAAGATCACCGCCGGGGTGACGATGCTGACGTCGACGATACCCTTGCCCACTGTCTCGGCGACGTGGAGGCCGAAGAACATGAAGGCGATGAAGTTGAAGAAAGCCGCCCACAATACCGCGTATTGTGGCCGCAGCACGCGGGTGGAAACGATGGTGGCGATGGAATTGGCGGCATCGTGCAGGCCATTGAGAAAGTCGAAGAACAGCGCAACGCCGACGAGGCCGACCAGTACCGGAAAGGCGATGGTTGCTTCCATCACCTAGACATTCTCAATGACGATGCCGCTGATCTCGTTGGCGACGTCCTCGAAGCGGTCGACCACCTTTTCCAGTTGGCCATAAATCTCTGAGCCGATCATGTAGGCCATCGGATCGCTGCTGCCGTGCTTCCTGAAGAGATCCTTCAGCCCTTGCTCGTGCAGGTCGTCGGCCCGGCTTTCGACGCGCATGACCTCCTCGGCGATGGCGTTGAGGCGCACAGTATGCGTCGCGACCTTGTTGAGCAGCGGGATCGCCTCAGCCACAAGCTTGGCGGCGGCGACGATGACGCCACCCATTTCCTGCATCAGCGGATCGAACTCCTTGCGCTCGAACAGCTTCACCGTCTTGACCGTCTTGTGCATCATGTCGATGGCATCATCCATCGACTGGATCAGGTCCTTGATGTCGCCGCGATCGAAAGGCGTGATGAAGGAGCGCCGCACCGCCAGCAGGACTTCCGCGGTGATGTGGTCGGCCTCATCTTCGAGATCGATGATTTTCTGGCACCAGAGGTCGATATCCCTGCCCTGGAGAAGCTGCTCCAGCGCCTCGGCGCCGCCGACCACGGTGCGCGAATGTCGTTCGAACAGTTCGAAGAAGCGATCTTCGCGCGGCAAAAGCTTGCGGAACCAGCCCAGCATGGTCGATCTCCCAGTTTCATCCACATAGCGCCGCATTGCGCCGCGGGAAACAGGTAGCCGGCTTAAAGGTGTGGATGCCGGGCATTTGTGCGTGGTGCTTGCGGTAGAGCACAATTTCCCCGACCTTGCAGCGAACGACCGGAAAGATCGCATGATCGACAAGCTGGAATTCTTCATCGCGCTCGCCAGGGAGGAGCATTTCGGCCGGGCGGCGGAGGTATGCGGCGTCACCCAACCGACGCTCTCGGCCGGCATCAAGCAGTTGGAAGGCCAGCTTGGCGTCATGCTGGTTCTGCGCGGCTCACGCTTCCAGGGGCTGACGCCGGAGGGAAAACAGGTGCTGGTGTGGGCACGCCGCATCGTCGGCGACACCAGAACCATGCGCGAGGAAATGCGCGCAGCGCGCCACGGACTTTCGGGCCGTATCCGCATCGCCGCCATCCCGACGGCGCTCGCCATGCTGCCGCGGCTGACGACGCCGTTTCGCGAAAAGCATCCCGGCGTCACCTTTTCGGTGCTGTCGCGGACCTCGATCGAGGTGCTGTCGCTGCTCGGCAATTTCGACATCGATGCCGGGATCACCTATCTCGACAACGAGCCGCTGGGGCGGGTGACCAGCGTGCCGCTCTATGACGAGCGCTACCAACTGATCACCGCGATGGGGAATCCCTATTCCGACCGCGACAAAGTGACATGGGCGGAGCTCTCGAGCCTGCCGCTGTGTCTGTTGACGCCGGACATGCAGAACCGCCGCATCATCGATCAGCATCTGGCCGAAGCCGGCGTGCAGGTGCGACCGACGCTGGAATCCAATTCGATGATCGTGCTGTTTTCGCACATCCGCACCGGCAAATGGTCGTCGATCATGCCGCTCAACCTTGCGGAAACATTCGGCTTTGCCGAGCCGATCCGGGCCATTCCGATCATCGAGCCAGATGCCAGCCACACGGTCGGCCTGGTGGCGACACCGCGCGAACCGCACACACCTTTGGTCTCGGCGCTGCTGGACGAGGCAATGGCGCTGGCGGACGATTTCCATGCCAACCGTTCCGCTAGACAGGGTTAGTCAAACGGAACGATAGAAAATTTCTATCGTACAACGAAACCGCTTTATTGATTTCAGAGGTTTTCTCTGATTTCTTAAGCACTTAGCGATAAAGCGGCACGCGCATGTCGTTGTTCCAAAACAGCTTGATGCTTTTGGCCGATATGCATGGGTCGCTACTATAGGGAGGGCGCTGCATGACAATGCAGCCTGCAAGTACCGAGATTACGTCGCGCACGGCCGCGATCATCCAGGAGATGAAGGGCCTCGAAGGCCCATTGCTGCCGATCCTTCACGGCATCCAGGAAGAGTTCGGCCATGTGCCCAAGGATGCGCTGCCGGTCATCGCCGAGGCGCTGAACATTTCCAGGGCCGAGGTGTACGGCGTCGTCAGCTTTTATCACGATTACCGCAGCCACCCGGCAGGCCGCCATGTGCTGAAGCTCTGCCAGGCGGAATCCTGCCAGTCGATGGGTTCGGACGCCATCGCCGCCAAGCTGAAGCAATTGCTGGGCATCGGCTTCCATGAGACGACCCGCGACGGTTCGGTGACGCTGGAGCCGGTCTATTGTCTGGGCCTGTGCGCCTGTTCGCCCGCCGCAATGCTGGATGGCGAGGTGATCGGGCGGCTCGATGACGAGAAGCTCGACGAGATCGTTGCAGAGGTGCGCTCATGATCCCGCGTATCTACATTCCAGGCGATTCCGGTGCGCTGGCGCTGGGCGCCGAAAAGGTCGCCAAGGCGATCGCCGGCGAACTCGCCGAGCGCGGCATCGAAGCCAAGATCGTGCGTAACGGTTCGCGCGGCGCCTATTTCCTCGAGCCTATGGTCGAAGTCGCGACAGCCAATGGCCGCGTCGCCTATGGGCCGGTCAAACCATCCGACGTCAAAGGCCTGTTCGACGGCGGCTTTCTCACCGGCGGCCACCACAAACGCTGGCTGGGCACGCCGGACAAGATCCCCTTCCTGGCCAAGCAGACGCGGCTGACCTTCGCGCGCTGCGGCGTCACGGATCCGCTTTCGCTCGAATCCTACAAGAAGCATGGCGGGTTGAACGGACTGACGAACGCGCTGGCGCTGACGCCTGCCGCCATCGTCGCCCAGGTTACCGAGTCGGGCCTGCGCGGGCGCGGCGGCGCCGGCTTCCCGACCGGCATCAAGTGGAAAACGGTGCTCGATGCCGCAGGCGACCGCAAATACATCGTCTGCAACGCCGACGAAGGCGATTCGGGCACCTTCGCCGATCGCATGATCATGGAGGGCGATCCCTTCGTGCTGATCGAAGGCATGACGATCGCCGGTATAGCCACGGGCGCGACGAAGGGCTTCGTCTATGTCCGCTCGGAATATCCGCATGCGGTGGCGATGATGAACAAGGCCGTCGAGATCGCCCGCAAGGCTGGCGTTCTTGGCGCCAGCGTGCTGGGCTCACCCTACGCTTTCGACATGGAGATCCGGGTCGGCGCCGGCGCCTATGTCTGCGGCGAGGAGACGGCGCTGCTCGATTCGCTCGAGGGCAAGCGCGGCATGGTTCGGGCAAAGCCACCGCTGCCGGCTCACAAAGGGCTGTTCGGCAAGCCGACGGTGATCAACAACGTCATCTCGCTGGCCTCGGTGCCTGTCATCATGGACAAGGGTGCGGCCTACTACAAGGATTTCGGCATGGGCCGCTCGCGCGGCACGATCCCGATCCAGATCGCCGGCAACGTCAAATATGCCGGTCTGTTCGAAGCCGCTTTCGGCATGACGCTGGGCGAGATCGTCGACGAGATCGGCGGCGGCACGGCCACGGGGCGCCCCGTCAAGGCCGTGCAGGTCGGCGGGCCGCTCGGCGCCTATTTCCCGCGCGCGCTGTTCGACACGCCATTCGATTATGAAGCCTTCGCCGCCAAGGACGGGCTGATCGGCCATGCCGGCATCGTGGTGTTCGACGACACCGCCGACATGCTGAAACAGGCGCGCTTCGCCATGGAGTTCTGCGCCATCGAAAGCTGTGGCAAATGCACGCCCTGCCGCATCGGCTCGACGCGCGGGGTTGAGACCATCGACAGAATAGTTGCGGGCATTGAGCCGGAGAAGAACCTCGCTCTGGTCACCGATCTCTGCAACACGATGAAGTTTGGTTCGCTCTGCGCGCTGGGCGGCTTCACGCCCTATCCCGTGATGAGCTCGATCACCCATTTCCCCGACGACTTCAAGCCAGCGCCCGTGCGCGTGGCTGCCGAATAGGAGCTGGCAGATGAACATCAAGGCCGACTTCCCCTCCCTCGTCGAAGAGATCGACTACGGAACCCCCCAATCGAAGGCGCAGAAGCAGGTCACGCTGAACGTCGACGGGCGCAGCATCACCGTGCCGGAAGGCACCTCGATCATGCGTGCGGCCATGGAGGGCGGGGTCGAGATCCCGAAGCTTTGCGCCACCGACATGCTGGACTCCTTCGGGTCGTGCCGTGTCTGCCTTGTCGAGATCGAAGGACGTGGCGGCACGCCGGCGTCCTGCACGACGCCCGTCGGCGAAGGCATGATCGTGCGCACGCAGACCGAGCGGCTCGACGCCATTCGCCGAGGCGTCATGGAACTCTACGTCTCCGACCATCCGACCGGCTGGAACGAACAGGCCGGAACCGGCGCCAGCGAGTTCGATGCAGTGGCGAAGTCGATCGGCCTGATCGAGAACCGCTACGGCATCGAAGGTCGCAACCACGTCAAGCCGGAAGGTGGCGTGGCGCCCGGCCATGGCTCGCTGGCGGTCGACTACATCGCCCGCGACGAGTCCAACCCCTATTTCACCTATGATGCCTCGCAATGCATCGTCTGCTCGCGCTGCGTGCGGGCCTGCGAAGAGGTGCAGGGCACCTTCGCGCTGACCATCGAGGGACGAGGCTTCGAATCCCGGGTTTCGGCGGGGATGCACGAGGCGTTCATCGATTCGGAATGCGTGTCCTGCGGCGCCTGCGTCCAGGCCTGTCCAACCGATGCGCTGCGTGAGAAGACGGTGCTTGCCAAGGGCCTGCCGGAGCGCTCCGCCGTCACCACCTGTGCCTATTGCGGCGTCGGCTGCTCATTCAAGGCCGAGGTGAAGGGTGACGAAGTCGTTCGCATGATGCCCTATAAGGAGGGCAAGGCGAACCACGGCCATTCCTGCGTCAAGGGCCGTTTCGCCTATGGCTATGCCACCCACAAGGACCGCGTCCTGTCGCCGATGATCCGGGAAAAGGTCACCGACCCGTGGCGCGAGGTGAGTTGGGAAGAGGCGATCGCCCATACGGCCAAGGAATTCCGCCGCATCCAGTACCAGTATGGACGCACCTCGATCGGCGGCATAACCTCCTCGCGCTGCACCAATGAGGAAACTTACCTAGTCCAGAAGATGGTGCGGCAAGGTTTCCGCAACAACAATGTCGACACCTGCGCACGAGTCTGCCATTCGCCGACGGGCTACGGGCTCGGCCAGACCTATGGCACCTCGGCCGGCACGCAGGATTTCGATTCCGTCGACTTCACCGACGTCGCCGTCATCATCGGCGCCAACCCGGCTTCCGCTCACCCGGTGTTCGCCTCGCGGCTGAAGAAGCGGCTGCGCCACGGCGCCAAGCTGATCGTGCTCGATCCGCGCCGCACCGAGATGGTCAAGTCGGCCCATATCGAAGCGGATTACCACCTGCCGCTGAAGCCCGGCACCAATGTGGCCGTGCTGACGGCGCTGGCGCATGTGATCGTCACCGAGGGCCTGTTCGACGAAGCCTTCATCCGCGAACGCTGCGACTGGACGGAGTTCCAGGATTGGGCATCGTTCGTCGCCTTGCCGGAAAACAGCCCCGAAACCGTCGGCAAATTGTCCGGCGTCGATCCCGAACTGATCCGGGGGGCCGCCCGCCTCTACGCCACCGGCGGCAACGGTGCGATCTATTACGGCCTCGGCGTGACGGAACACAGCCAGGGTTCGACCACTGTGATGGCAATCGCCAATCTCGCCATGGCCACCGGCAATATCGGCCGGCCCGGCGTCGGCGTGAACCCGCTGCGCGGCCAGAACAACGTGCAGGGCTCCTGCGACATGGGCTCCTTCCCGCACGAACTGCCCGGCTACCGCCACATCTCCGGCGAAGCCGTGCGCGATATCTATGAGACCTTGTGGGGCGTGAAGCTGGACGACGAACCCGGCCTGCGCATCCCCAACATGCTGGACGCCGCCGTCGACGGCAGCTTCAAGGGCATCTACATCCAGGGCGAAGACATTCTGCAGTCCGATCCCGACACCAAGCATGTCGCCGCCGGCCTTGCCGCGATGGAATGCGTCGTCGTGCACGACCTGTTCCTCAACGAGACCGCAAACTATGCGCATGTCTTCCTGCCGGGCTCGACTTTCCTGGAGAAGGACGGCACCTTCACCAACGCCGAGCGCCGCATCAATATGGTGCGCAAGGTTCTTGAGCCGAAGGCGCGCTACGCCGATTGGGAGGCGACGCAGGAGCTTGCCCGCGCGATCGGGCTGGACTGGAACTATCAGCATCCCTCGGAGATCATGGACGAGATCGCGATGACGACGCCGAGCTTTGCCGGCGTCTCCTTCGAGTTGCTCGACCGCGTAGGATCCGTGCAATGGCCCTGCAACGAGAAGGCGCCGCTCGGCACCCCGATCATGCACATCGATGCGTTCGTGCGCGGCAAGGGCAAGTTCATCCGGACCGAATATGTGGCGACGGACGAAAGGACGGGGCCGCGCTTCCCGCTGCTGCTCACCACCGGCCGCATCCTGTCGCAGTACAATGTCGGCGCGCAGACCAGGCGCACCGACAACAGCATGTGGCACTCGGAGGACCGGCTAGAGATCCACCCGCACGATGCCGAGAACCGCGGCTTGCGCGACGGCGACTGGGTCCGGCTGACGAGCCGCTCGGGCGAAACGACGCTGCGCGCGCTGATCACCGACCGGGTGTCGCCCGGTGTGGTCTACACGACGTTCCATCATCCGGACACGCAGGCCAACGTCATCACCACCGACTTCTCCGACTGGGCGACGAACTGTCCGGAATACAAGGTGACGGCGGTGCAGGTCGGCGCCTCCAACGGACCGTCGGAATGGCAGCGCGACTATGACGAGCAGGCCAAGCAGAGCCGGCGCATCGCGTCTTTGCAGGCGGCGGAGTAGTCTTGGGCGCGCGCCGCAAAGCCACGACGCAGGTATCGCGGCTGGCGCACCGCGCGGTTGGGACGACGGCTGCCGACCGGATGGTGCCGGAAGAGACGCCGGTGGCGTTCTCCTTCGCCGGCACCACCCATGCGGTGATGATGGCAAGCCCGGCCGATTTCGAGGATTTCGCGCTTGGCTTCTCGCTGACCGAGGGCATTGTTGCTGCGCCGGAGGAGATCGAAGCCATCGAGGTCGAGGATCATGGCGCCGGCATCGATATCCAGATCCGGCTGAAGGATCGAGCCAATACACGTTTCGAGGCGCGACGTAGACGACTGGCTGGCCCGGTCGGCTGCGGGCTCTGCGGCATCGAGTCGATTGAGGAGGCGATGCGCTCGGTCGACGCGGTTGGTGCTTCAAAGCTTACGCTTGATGCCGACGACATTGTCCGTTCGGTCAAGCTTCTGTCTAAAGTGCAGCCGCTGCATACCGAGACCGGAGCCGTGCACGCCGCCGGCTTCTATGTACCTGGCAAGGGCATCGTCATGGCGCGCGAAGATGTCGGCCGTCACAATGCGCTCGACAAGCTGGCCGGCGCGCTGGCCAAAGCCGGCATCGATGGCGCATCCGGTGCTGTCGTGGTGACATCCAGGGTTTCGGTTGAAATGGTGCAGAAGACGGCTTCTATCGGCTCGGCCTTCATCATCGCCGTCTCGGCGCCGACCGCACTTGCCATCCGCACGGCGCAAGAGGCTGGCATGACGCTGGTGGCGCTGGTTCGCGGCGAGGATTTTGATATTTTCACCCACCCCGACCGGGTGGTTTGCGGAGTTGCCCAGCATGTCGCATGACGAAGAACACATTATGAGCACCGCCGAGAAGCTGGTGCGCATGGCAAACCAGATCGCCGATTTCTTCCATTCCAAGCCGCGCGAGGAAGGCATTGCCGGCGTCGCCGAGCACATCAACAAGTTCTGGGAGCCGAGGATGCGGCGGCAGTTCTTCGAAATGCTGGACGACGGCACCGGGAACTTCAACGAGTTGGTGGTGGCCGCCTCCGCCAGGATCAGGCGGCCGATCACGCCGGCTGCGGCCGACCTCAAACTCGGACTCGAGCCCTCCCCTGCCGACGTCGCCGCCTCGCAGGAATAGTCGCCAAGCCGCGCCTGCTTATATTCGCCATCGCTAAAGTTTAGCTGCCGCAATCTGCGCTGTTCTGCTATGGTTTGACGACCAGAATCGTCAGGCCGGGGTGGAAATCTCGTGAGGCCGATCGAGACGCGATACGCCCGTAGCGGCGATGTGCGGATCGCCTATCAGGTGGTCGGGCAGGGATCGTTCGATCTCGTCTTCGTGCCGGGCTTCATTTCGAACCTCGACCTGCACTGGGAAGACGAGGGCTATACCAGGCTCTTGAAGCGGCTTTCGGCATTCTCGCGGCTGATCCTGTTCGACAAACGCGGCACCGGCCTGTCCGACCGCGTCGACGCGCATAACCTGCCCAGTCTCGAAACGCGGATGGACGATGTGCGCGCGGTTATGGACGCCGCCGGCAGCGGCCGTGCAGCGCTGCTCGGCTCCTCCGAAGGCGCGCCGATGGCGATGCTGTTCGCCGCCACCTATCCGGAGCGGACGCGAGCCCTGGCGCTCTATGGCGGCTATGCGCATTTCCACAAATGGGTGATGTCGCGCGAACGCCTCGACGCTTTCATCGAGATGGCGGAGACAGCCTGGGGCACCGGCGCCACGCTGCCCCATTTCGCGCCGAGCCGGGTCGACGACGCGCATTTCGCCCAGTGGTGGGCACGTTTCGACCGATTATCGGCGAGCCCGACGGCGGCGGCGGCGCTGGCGCGCATGAACGCCGACGTCGACATCCGCCATATCCTGAGCGTGATCAGCGCGCCGACGCTTGTGATACATCGCCGCAACGATGCGCGGGTCGATCCCGATGCCAGCCGCTTCCTTGCACAGAAGATCCCCGGTGCCCGGCTCGTCGAGATTCCCGGACGCGACCATCCGATCTGGACCGGCGATGTCGAAGGGGTGGCCGACCTGATAGAGGAATTCCTGACCGGCGAGCGCGCCGTGGGCGAAGTGGACCGCGTGCTGGCGGCAGTTCTGGTGACACGTATCTACGACACGGCTCGGCTCGGCGACCGCATGTGGAGCGAACGCAGCCAGCGCTTCCAGGAAACCTGGCGGCTGCTGGTCGGGCGCCATGGCGGGCGTTCGGCGGGCCTGCATGGCGAGTTGATGATTTCGCGCTTCGACGGCCCGGCACGCGCCATACGCTGCGCGGCGGCGCTGCGCGAGGCGGCGCAGGAAATCGGCGTGGCAAGCGCGCAAGGGGCGCATGTCGGCGAGATCGAAGTGCGCGGTCCGCCCGTCGGGATGACGGCGCGGGTGGCGATGCAACTGGCCGCCCATGCCGGGCGCGGCGACATTATCGCGTCGCGTCTGATCGCCGACCTGGCGGCTGGGTCGGGCCTGCATTTCACCGACGCCGGGCGCGTCAGCGTCGACGAGTTGGAGGAGCCGCTGGCGCTGGTCCATGCGACGTCCGAACAACATCTGGAACCCGCCGGCCGGCCCAAACCCAAGGCTGCCGAGCCGGCCGCATTGACGGCGCGCGAAAGCCAGGTGGTGAGCCTCGTCGCCGATGGCAAGAGCAATGCCGCGATCGCCGCCGAATTGAGGCTGAGCGAACATACGGTCAAGCGCCATGTCGCCAACATACTGCTCAAGCTGGACCTGCCGTCGCGGGCGGCGGCGGCGGCGTTCTCAGTCAGGCACCCTGGCCCGCACGGGCCATGAGAGCCATGGCGCTTTCGGGGGAAGCGGCCAAAGGCGGGTAAGCGGTATCAGTGTTCTCCATGCAGGCCAGGCGGATGTCGCCGGAAAAGGTGCTGCGAACGGAGGAGGAAATGCTGAAGTCGAACCGGACACTCAAATTGCTTGTGATCGCTGCAAGCGTGGGCGCGCTGTTCGCCATCGCTCCGGCAAAGGCCGAGGACGCGTCCGCGGCGGCGACCTACAAGGACATTGAGGCGACGCTCGGCTCGGTGCCGGACATGTTCAAGACGTTGCCGGATGTGGCCGTCGCCGGCGCCTGGGCCGAGATCAAGGGCGTGCAGCTCAACCCGAAGACGGCGCTTGACGGCAAGACCAAGGAACTGCTGGGCCTCGCCGTCGCGGCGCAGATCCCGTGCCAGTATTGCATCTATTTCCACACCGAGGCGGCCAGGCTCAACGGCGCCAGCGACGAGGAGATCAAGGAGGCGGTGGCGATGTCCGCGATCGTGCGCCACTGGTCGACGATGCTCAACGGCAGCCAGGTCGATCTGACGACCTTCAAGAAGCAGGCCGACGACGTGTTCGCGGCCGTCAAGGCGAAGTCGCAGTAAAAACCACTGCCTGGCGACAAGCGCCGGGCAGCACTTCGACCATCAACCGCCCGGAAGACGGGCCAATGGAGGATGAAATGCTGACCAAGACCCAAACAGTGGATGGCGCGGCGATCAAGAAGGCCATCGAGACCCGTGACGGCAAGATGCTGTCGAGCTTCTATGCCGATGACGCGCTGGTGCGGGTGATCGACCGCAACAACCCGCCGAGCAAGCCGCTTGAAATCCGCGGGCGCGCCGCGATCACCACATTCTGGGACGACATCTGCAGCCGGGCGATGACCCACAAGGTCGACACCACCATCGCCGACGGCGACAGCCTCGCCTTCACCCAGGCCTGCGCCTATCCGGACGGAACCAAGGTGTTCTGCGCGGCGATGCTGGAGCTGAAGAACGGGCGGATCGCAAGGCAGACCGTCGTGCAGGCCTGGGACGAGTAGGCAACAGCCGGTGGATCAACCGCGGCCTGGGCCGCAAACCTGGAGGAGAAGACGATGTTCAGCGCCAGATGGCAGATCGACGCCAAGTTCGGACACAAGCAGACCGTGCTCGACCTGTTGAAGAAATGGGAACGCGAGATCGGCTCGCAGGTCGGCCTCGCCGAGCTGGAGTTCCAGATCATGACCGGTTCTATCGGCGCGCGGGAGGCGACGGTCGAGTCCCATCACCAGGTCGAAAGCCTGGCCCAGTTGGAGGCGTTCTTCGCCAAGATCGGCAAGATCGACGCGCACGCGAAATGGGGCAAGGAGATCGAGCCCTATGTCGTGTCGGGCACCAGCCTATGGAATATTTATCGCGTTGTGGAGTAGCGACTCTTCTCCCCGTGAACGGGGAGAAGAGAAAATAGCCACGCCCGGCCCTTCGCAGGCGCAGGGCGTTCGAAGCTCGAAAAGCCAAGCAATTGGCTTTTCGTTTGCTACGCGGACCACTTCTCAACCATGCGCCACCATCACATGCCGCACGGCGGTGTAGTCCTCCAGCGCATAGAGCGACATGTCCTTGCCGTAGCCGGACTGCTTCAGCCCGCCATGCGGCATCTCGTTGGTCAGCATGAAGTGGGTGTTGATCCATGTGCAGCCATATTGCAGGCGGGCGGCCGTCGCCATGGCGCGCGAGACATCCTTGGTCCATACCGAGGACGCCAGGCCGTAGTCGCTGTCATTGGCCCAGTTCACCGCCTCGTCGACCTCCGAAAAACGAGTAACCGAGACGACCGGGCCGAACACTTCGCGGCGCACGATTTCGTCTTCCTGCAGCGCGCCGGCAACGACTGTCGGCTGGTAGTAGAAGCCGGAACCCTCGCCCGGCTTGCCGCCGGTGGTGATCTCGATGTGGTTCAGTTCCGAGGCGCGCTCGACGAAGCTGGAGACGCGGTCGCGCTGGCGGCGGGAGATGAGTGGGCCGATCTCGTTTTCGGTGTCGTCGGGACGATTGTACTTGATGGTCGAGACGGCCGAGGAGAGATCGGCGACGAGTTTGTCATAGATCTTCCTGCCGGCGTAGATACGGCAGGCGGCGGTGCAGTCCTGGCCGGCATTGTAATAGCCGAAGGCGCGCAGGCCGTTGACCACGGCGCCAAGATCGGCGTCGTCGAAGACGATGACCGGCGCCTTGCCGCCGAGCTCGAGATGCGTGCGCTTGACCGACTTGGCGGCCGCCTGCAGCACTTTCTTGCCGGTGGCGACATCGCCGGTGATCGAGATCATGTTGACCTTGGGATGGTTGATCAGCGTGTTGCCGACGCTGTCGCCGCGGCCGAGCACGACATTGACCACGCCTTCCGGCAGGATTTCCGCAAGGATTTTTGCCAGCTTCAGCGCCGTCAGCGGTGTCTGCTCGGAAGGCTTGAAGACGACGGTGTTGCCGCCGGCGATTGCCGGCGCCAACTTCCAGGCCATCATCATCAGCGGATAGTTCCACGGCGCGATGGAAGCGACGATGCCGATGGCGTCGCGGCGGACCATCGAAGTATGGCCGGGAATGTATTCGCCGGCGACGACGCCGGGCATCGAACGGACGGCACCGGCGAAGAAGCGGTAGCAGTCGACGATGGCCGGGATTTCATCATTGAGCACGGCGTTGATCGGCTTGCCGCAATTGAGCGCCTCGAGCGTGGCGAATTCCTTGGCATCGGCCTCGATGCGGTCGGCGATCTTCAGCAAATAGCCGGAGCGCTGCGCCGGCGTGGTGCGCGACCACAAGACGAACGCTTGTTCGGCGGCAGTGATCGCCGCCTCAATCTGTGCCTGGCTGGCCTCGGGCAGGCTGAGGATGGTCGCCCCGGTCTTTGGATTGAGGATCGGTTCCTCGGTCTCGGTGCCCTTCTCGAATCTCGAGCCGATCAGCATCTGGGTGTCCATAAGGTTTCTCCTTAACAGGAGCGAGTAGCGAGTAGCGAATAGCGAGTAGGGTTTGACTGTCGATCTTCCCTATTCGCTATTCGTCACTCCCTATTCGCTGATTTCATTTTCCACTGCCCGCAATCTGGTCGCCGTCGCGGGTGAGGTAATAGGCGGCAAGGATGGGCAGCAGCGTCACCAGCACCACGACCATGGCGACGACATTGGTCACCGGGCGCTGGCGCGGACGGATCAGCTCTTCCAGCATCCAGATCGGCAATGTCTGCTGCTGGCCGGCGGTGAAGGTGGTGACGATGACCTCGTCGAAGGACAGCGCGAAGGCCAGCATGCCGCCGGCAAGCAGCGCCGTGGCAATGTTGGGCAGCACGACATGTCGGAAGGTCTGAAAACCGTCGGCGCCGAGATCCATCGACGCCTCGATCATCGATCCGGAGGTGCGGCGAAAGCGGGCGACGGCATTGTTGTAGACGACGACGACGCAGAAGGTGGCGTGGCCGAGCACGATCGTCCAGAACGAGAACGGAATGTCGGCGAGCGAAAAGGCCGAGCGCAGCGCGATGCCGGTGATGATGCCGGGCAGCGCGATCGGCAGGATGACCAGCAGCGAGATGGTTTCGCGGCCGAAGAATTTTGTCCGCGAAACCGCCGCCGAACAGAGCGTGCCGAGGACGAGCGCGATCGCCGTCGAGATCGCGGCAACCCTGACCGACAGCGACAATGCCTGCCAGACATCCGGCCGGTTCCAGGTGACGGCGAACCATTGCGTCGTCAGGCCGGGGGGTGGCCAGACAAAGCTCTTCTCCTCGGTGGTGAAGGCATAGACGAAGATCAGCAGGATCGGCAGATGCAGGAACAGCAGGCCGCAGGCGGCGGCGATCTTCAGGCCGAGCGGCGCCGACTGGGAACCATCAGAGCGCATCGAAGGCCCCCATGCGCTTGGCGCCCCAGAGGTAGAAGCCCATGATGACGATCGGCACCACGGTGAAGGCGGCGGCGAGCGGGATGTTGCCGGCCGTGCCTTGCTGCGAATAGACCGCCTGGCCGATGAACAGCCGCGAGGTACCGATGATCTGCGGGATGATGTAGTCGCCCAGCGTAAGCGAGAAGGTGAAGATCGAACCGGCGACGATGCCCGGCAGCGCCAGCGGGAACAGCACGTTGCGGAAGGTCTGTCCCGGAGAGGCGCCGAGATCAGACGAGGCCTCGACGAGATTGCCGGGCACGCGCTCGAGCGCCGCCTGTACCGGCAGGATCATGAACGGTAACCAGACATAGACGAAGACGATGAAGGTGCCGGTGAACGATACCGACAGCGAATTGCCGCCGACGATCGGCAGCGACAGCCAGGCGTCGAGCACCCACAACAAATGCAGCTTGGCGAGGAGCCAGGTGAGGATGCCTTCCTTGGCCAGGATGAGCTTCCAGGCGTAGATCTTGACCAGATAGCTCGACCACAGCGGCAGCATGATGCCGAGATAGAACAAGGCCTTCCAGCGACCGCGCGCATAGCGCGCCGCGTAGTAGGCGATGGGGAAAGCGATGACGGCCGAGGCCAGCGTGACCAGAGCCGCCATCGTCACCGTGCGCAGGATGATATCGAGATTGGCGGCCTGGAACAGGTCACCATAGGTCTTGAGCGTGAACTCACGGTTGATGAGACCGGAAAACTCGTCGATGGAGAAAAAGCTCTGCGCCAGGAGCGCAAACAGCGAGCCGATATAGACGATGCCCAGCCAAAGCACCGGCGGCAGCAGCATGAGCAACAGCAGGACCTTCGGCTTGCGCCAGAAAAGGTCCGACAGCGCGCCACGCAGGCCGCCGCTGCCCGGCAGGATGGCGGGCGCGGGATTGGAGCTGAGCGCGGCGGTCGTCATGATGGAGCTCTGTACTCATGGAGGATGTATGAGAGGCCGAGATCCTTCACACCCCCCTCTGTCCTGCCGGACATCTCCCCCGCAAGGGGGGAGATCAGCAGCTTGTCCGCCTCACCGGCTCTGCAGCGTTGGAAGCTGGCGAAGCCAGTGGTAACAGCCAATCTCCCCCCTTGCGGGGGAGATGTCCGGCAGGACAGAGGGGGGTGCAATGCGCAAACCTTCATCATGCCGGCTCGTCCATCAGATGCAGGTGCTCGCGGTTAAAAGTCAGCACGACCGCCTCGCCTTCCCCAGGCAAGGCCGTGCCGGCCGGCACGATGGCGTGCAGTCGAAGGCCGTCGGCGTCGAGCGCCAGTTTTGTCGTGGCGCCGAGATAGTTGGTCGAGACGAGGCGGGCGGACACGCCTTCACCACTTGTGCCCCCGCTGGCCGCGCGGCCGACGCGAATGGATTCAGGGCGGAGACTCCCCCAGCGATGCTGGCCGGAATAACGCTGGACGAAATCCGGTGGCAGTACATTCGATGAGCCGACAAAATCGGCAACAAAACGCGTCTTCGGCCGCTGGTAGATATCCTCCGGCGTGCCGATCTGCATGATCTTGCCGTCGTTGAAAACGGCGACGCGGTCGGCCATCGACAGTGCTTCGCCCTGGTCGTGGGTGACGAAGACGAAGGTGATGCCGAGCGCCTTCTGCAGCGACTTCAGCTCCTCCTGCATGTTCTCGCGCAATTTGAGGTCGAGCGCGCCGAGCGGCTCGTCGAGCAGCAGCACCTTTGGCTGGTTGACCAGCGCACGGGCGAGCGCGACGCGCTGGCGCTGGCCGCCGGAAAGCTGGCCGGGGCGGCGGGCGCCATAGCCGGGCAGCCGCACCAGTGACAGCGCCTCTTCCGCCGCCTTGTGCCGCTGAGCCTTGCCGACGCCCTTGACCATCAGCCCGTAGGCGACGTTGTCGAGCACGTTCAGATGCGGGAACAGCGCATAGTCCTGAAACACGGTGTTGACGTTGCGGCGATAGGGCGGAACGCCCTCGGCGCGTTCGCCGAAGATCGAGATCGAGCCCGATGTCGGCTGCTCGAAGCCGGCGATGAGGCGCAGGCAAGTGGTCTTGCCGGAACCGGACGGCCCGAGCATGGCGAAGAATTCCCCCGGCGCGATATCGAGATCGACCGCGTCGACGGCGCGCACGCTGCCGAAATGGCGCGAGGCTTTCTGGAAGGAGACGGCGGAGGTCATGGGCTGTCAGTCCGTTGCCGGTTTGGTGTGCTGATGTCGCGCGACGTCCTACCTCCCCCCTTATGGAGAGGTCGCGGCGCAGCCCCGGGTGGGGGTGCCTCGAAAAACGCCGAGCCGACCCCACCCCGACGCTATGCGTCGACCCTCCCCACGAGAGGGAGGGTAAGAAAAATCACCGCCCGCCGATGACGCCGATATAGTCCGACACCCAGCGGTAGTAGGGCACGCACTGGTCGTTCTGGGTGGTGCATTTCGACACCGGCGTCTTCCAGAACTTGATCTTGTCGAAATTCTCGTAGCCGTTGGTCTTGCAGCCTTCGTCGGTCAAAAGCTCGTTGCCCTTGCAGGCGGCGGGCACGACGGGCAGCGAACCGAACCAGGCCGAGACATCGCCCTGCACCTTGGGCGACAGCGAATGTTCCATCCACATATAGGCGCAGTTTGGGTTGGCCGAATCGGCTTCCATCATCGTGGTGTCGGCCCAACCGGTGGCGCCCTCCTCCGGGATGGTGGACGCGACCGGCTTCTTGGCGGCGACCAGCGTGTTGACCTGATACGGCCACGAGCCGGAAGCGACGACGCCTTCGTTCTGGAAATCGTCGACCTGAATGGCGGCGTCGTGCCAATAGCGGCCGACCAGCGTGCGCTGGACGCGCAGCAATTCCAGCGCAGCCTTGTACTGATCCTCGTTCAGTTCGTAGGGGTCCTTGATGCCGAGTTCCGGCTTGTGGAACATCAGATAGTTGGCGGCATCCGCGACGTGGATCGGCCCGTCATAGGCTTGGACGCGGCCCTTGTTGGACTTGCCGTCAGGCAGCTTCATTTCCTCGAAGACGATGTTCCAGCTCTTGGGAGCCTCCTTGAACACGTCGGTGTTGTACATGAGGACGTTCGGACCCCACTGGTAGGGAACGCCGTAATGGGCGCCGCCAACGGTGAACCACGGCGCGTCCTTGAGGCGCTCGTCGACGGTCTTCCAGCTCGGGATGAGATCGGTGTTGATCGGCTGCACGCGCTTGCCGGCAACGAGGCGCAGCGAGGCATCGCCCGAAGCCGTGACGAGGTCGAAGCCGCCCTCATTCATCAGCGAGACCATTTCATCGGAGGTGTTGGCGGTCTTGACGTTGACCTTGCAGCCGGTCTCCTTCTCGAAGGAGGTCACCCAGTCATAACCCTTGTCGGTTTCGCCGCGCTCGATATAGCCCGGCCAGGCAACGATGTTGACCTGACCTTCGCCCTTGCCAAGTTCCTTGACCTGGGCGACGGCCTGACCGGAAAAGGTCAGCGCAACCGTCAGAGCAGTGCATGACTTCAGGAATGAATTCATTGTCGATCTCCCATTTAGGCGCCTGACCCTGAAAGCCGGTTTCGGTCTTCGCTAGGGGTCACGCGCGGACTGAAAACTGTCAGTTCGTCCGTTGGGCTTGATGCCGCTCTGATGGCGGCTTTGGTCCCTAACCGAAAGTGCTTCGAAAATTCCGGTTTCGCAAATTCATTTATCAGAAGGGCGATATCGGTTTTTCCGATAGGTGGGCAGCCGATCTCTCAGGGACGCTGGCGGACCGTCCGTTGCGACTGGGCAAGGCCGATGAAATCGCGCGCCGCCTGCGGCAGACCGGAGCCGCGCCGCCAGACCATGCCGACCTGGACCACCGGCAAGGAGCCGGAAATATCGCGCGATTCGATGCGGTCGCCTTCCAGCGACCAGGGCCGGTAGACGAGGTCGGGCAGCAGCGCCACACCGGCGCCGGTGGCGACCAGACTGCGCACGGCCTCCACGGAACGGGTGCGGAAGGCGACATGCGGCTTGGCGCCGATCGCCGTCAGCAGCTTGCCGGTATTCTCCTCGATCTCGTCGACGGTCAGCATGATCAGCGTTTCGGAGGCAATGTCGCCAATGCCGATGATGTCGGCGCCGACGAGCGGATGACCGAGCGGCAGCCACAGCCGATAGGCCGAGACTTCGAGGATTTCCGACTGCAACGCGGTGCGGTCGCGCAAATTGGAGGTGACCATGACGGCAATGTCGAGCTTGCCGCCGATCAGGAGGTGTTCGAGATAATCGCCATTGTCCTCGATGGCAGAGACCTCGACGCCGGGATAGGCGCGGCGGTAGCGGGCGAGCAGATCCGACAGCACATAGCCGGCGACCAGTGAGGTGACGCCGAGCTGCAGCCGGCCGGCCGCCACCGTCTGCTCGCCCGAGAAAGAGCGGCGCGCGTCGGAAACGTCCGCGAGAATCTTCGTCGCGTGGCGCAGGAACTGGTGGCCCTTGTGGGTGATGTTGAGGCCACGCGGATGGCGTTCGAACAGTTCGACGCCGAGATCGCTTTCGAGCTCCTTGATCGCTTCGGTGACCGACGATTGCGAGATTGACAGGTTCTGCGCGGCGCCCGAGACCGTGCCTTGCTCGGCGACTGCGATGAAGAACTGCAACTGGCGGATGGTGAAAGCCATGGCCGGACTAAACACGGCGGACGCGATGCTGGGAAGTGGCAACCGGCGAACACTTGACGCCTTCGCCTATCGTAACTAACTAAGTTACATGAAGCGCAACAGCCGACTGTCCTCGACCTTGCACATTCTCGTCCACATGGCCGAGAAGCCCGAACAGGCGCTGACCTCCGAGCAGCTTGCCACCTTCATCCACACCAATCCGGTCGTGGTCCGCCGCACCATCGCAGGCTTGCGCGATGCCGGCATCGTCACCTCGTCACGCGGGCACGGTGGCGGCTGGCTGCTCGGACGGGCGCCCGAGAAAATCTCCCTGGCCGAGATCAGCGCAGCGCTTGGCGAGACGCTGCTGCCGTTCAGCACCGAGCCGGAAAGCCCCGGCTGCCTCGTCGAGCAGGCGGTGATCGCCGTGCTCGACGATTTTCGCATCGCCGCCGAAAAGCTGCTGGCGGAGAAACTGAGCCGCATCACGCTGGCCGACCTGACCGCCGATTTCCGCCGCCGTTTTGACCTCATTGGAGTCTCCAGCCATGCAGTATGATCTTGCCGTCGTCGGCGGCAGCTTTGCCGGCCTGTCCGCCGCCATCCAGGTGGCGCGCGCAGGACGCAAGGTGCTGGTGATCGACGCCGGCCAGCCGCGCAACCGCTTTGCCGAGCATTCGCACGGCTTCCTCGGACATGACGGGCGCGCGCCCGGCGCAATCCTGGATGACGCAAGGCGGCAGCTGCTGGCCTATCCGACAGCCAGGGTTGTCGACAGGCGTGCGGACAAGGCCGTTGCTGCTGACAGCAGCGATTTCGAAATCGCCACCGACGGCGGCGAGACATTCGGCGCCACACGGCTGGTGCTGGCCACCGGGGTGCGCGATATCCTGCCGGAGGTTGCCGGTCTTGCCGAGCTCTGGGGCAGAAAAGTGCTGCACTGCCCCTATTGCCACGGCTACGAGGTTTCCGGCGGGCCGCTCGGCGTGCTCGCAACCGGCCCGATGTCCCTGCATCAGGCGCAATTGATCGCCGATTGGGGCGATGTCACGCTGTTCGGCAACGGCCTGTTCGAGCCTGACACAGAGCAGATGCGCGCGCTGGAGAGCCGAAAGGTGCGGTTTGAGCCCACCAGCGTTGCCGAGCTGCGGGAAGACGGCTCCGGCGGGTTGATCGTCCACCTCGACGATAGCCGAAAGGCCGGCGTCAGGGCGATGTTCACCGCGCCGCGCAACACCATGGCCAGCCCGCTGGCCGAACAGCTCGGCTGCGGCTTCACCCAAGGCCTTCTCGGTCCGGTAATCACCGTCGATGACAGGCAGCAGACGACCGTGCCCGGCGTCTACGCCGCCGGCGACGCGGCACGCTCGATGCACAACATCGCCTTTGCGGTATCGGCTGGCACCTTTGCGGGCGTCTGCGCCCACCAGTCGCTGGTGTTTGGCTAAAACCCGGCTTCCTCGTCGGCGATGCTAAGCCGCGCGCCGGCCTGCGCAAGGGCGGCGGCCAGGTCGTGCGGCGGCGAGCGGTCGGTGGCGAGTTCGGAAAAGCTGTCGAAGCCGCAGACCTGGACCAGACCAAGACGGCCGAATTTCGAGTGATCGGTGATGACCAGGGACCGCTGGCCGCGCGACAGCACCATGCGGGCGAACTCGGCCTCATCCAGATCAAAATCCATGACGCCCATCACCGCGTCGACGCCGCCGGTGGAAATGATGGCGTGGCTGACCGAAAAACGACTGACAAAATCGATTGCCGAGGCGCCGAAAGCAGCGCCGGAATCGCTGCGCAGCTCGCCGCCCGCCATATAGACCTTGTTGCCGTTGATGGTGGCCAAGGTGCGGGCAATATCCGAGGAATTGGTGACGACCGTCAGGCGCCGGTGGCCAAGCAGTTCACGCGCAAGGAATGAGGTCGTCGTGCCGGTGTCGAGCATGATCGATTCGCCGTCGCGTATGGTGGCGGCGACCATGCGGGCAATGACGCGCTTGGCGTCGGCGTTCTCACGCATACGCCGCTCGAACGGCGCTTCGCCGATCATCGACGGCAGGCCGATGGCGCCATGCATCTTGAGGACAGAGCCATCACCAGTCAGTGGCTTGACGTCGCGGCGCACCGTCTCCAGCGACACGCCCAGCCGGTCGGCCAGACTGGCGATGGTGACGGTGCCCTCTTCCTGCACGAGACGCAGGATCTCGCCGTGTCGTTTGGACTGGGCCATCTGGTTTCCCGAACTGATGCTCTTGACCGATTTTAAGGTAATTCACATGCTTTTAAAGGAACTACCTTATGCTTTCGGGCAAAATACCCAAAAAAGGTCACACCTTTTTATTGACAAGCGGGCAGCCCTGGCGTGAAATCAAAGACATTAACGGGCTTCAGATCTGCGACTGGGGCAGAGCCGCAACTCAGTGATCAGGCTGTTTGGAGTGCCTGTTCAAGGAATTTTCAGATCCGCGGGGGCGGATGCCGGGCTCAAAAACCTGGCCAAGGGGCTCGTCGGTGCGGTGCGGGATACCGATCCTGGCGTCCCGCACCGACGAGATTATTTACGTTTCTCCCGCCATCGTTGCGCTGTTCACGGCGCCTTGTCGAAGCCCAGCAAACCAGGGATGTTCCGTGACCGCCGAAGATCGCATCCGCGCCCTGCCCTGCTGGACCGGTGGCATCGAGATCGCACCGCTGCCCGGCGGCCTGAGCAACGCGAATTATGTGGTCACGGACGCGGCCGGACGACATGTCGTGCGCTTCGGCAAGGACTATCCGTTCCACCATGTCTTTCGCGAGCGCGAGGTTATGACCGCGCGGGCGGCGCATGCCGCCGGTTTCGCGCCAGCCGTCCGCCATGCCGAACCGGGCATACTGGTAACGGAATTTCTCGGTGCGAAAACCTATCTGGCGGAAGACGTGCGCGCCAATCTCGGCCGCGTCGCGGCTCTGATGCGCGCCTTCCACCGGGAAATGCCCAATCACGTCTCCGGCGCCGGCTTCATGTTTTGGGTGTTCCATGTCATTCGCGACTATGCGCGCACGCTTGAAGAAGGCGGCAGCCGCAAGCGCAGCGACTTGCCGCATCTGCTGACGCTGGCCGACGAACTGGAGCGCGCGCAGAAGCTGCTGCCGATCGTTTTTGGCCACAATGATCTGCTGCCGGCCAACATTCTCGATGACGGCAACAGGCTGTGGCTGATCGACTTCGAATATGCCGGTTTCAACACGGCGATGTTCGACCTCGCAGGCGCCGCCTCCAACGCCGGCATGAGCGACGAGGAATCCTTCGCCTTCCTGACAGCCTACTTCATGAAGGAGCCGGACGATGCGATCCGCCGTTCGCACGCGGCCATGCAATGCGCCTCGCTGCTGCGCGAGGCGATGTGGAGCATGGTCTCCGAGCTCTATCTCGACGCGCCAGGCATCGACTACGTCGCCTACACCGAGGAAAACCTCGTCCGGCTCGACGCGGCACTGGAAAACTACCGGACAAAATACGGGATACAGAAATCATGACATTGCCGAGCCAGGCCGCCATCGTCGTCATCGGCGGCGGCATCATCGGCTGTTCGACGGCCTATCATCTGGCGCGCGACCATAAGGCTGACGTGGTGCTGCTGGAGCAGGGCAAGCTGACCTCGGGTTCGACCTGGCATGCCGCCGGCCTTGTCGGGCAATTGCGCTCGTCGGCGTCTATCACCCGCGTGCTGAAATACTCCGTCGACCTCTACAAGGGACTGGAGGCCGAGACCGGTCTCGCCACCGGCTGGAAGATGACCGGCTGCCTCAGGCTCGCCACCAATGCCGACCGCTGGACGGAGTACAAAAGGCTGGCGACAACAGCAAAAAGCTTCGGCATGGACATGCAATTGCTGTCGCCGGACGAGGTGAAAAGAATGTGGCCGCTGCTGGAGACCGGCGATCTCGTCGGCGCCTCCTGGCTGCCGACCGATGGCCAGGCGAGCCCCTCCGACATCACGCAGTCGCTGGCCAAGGGCGCGCGCATGCATGGCGCCAAACTGTTCGAGGATGTCCGTGTCACCGGCTTCGAAATGAAGGACGGCCGCATCACGGCGGTGAAGACCAGCAAGGGCGACATCGCCTGCGACAAGGTGGTCAACTGTGCGGGCCAATGGGCGCGGCAAGTGGGGGCCATGGCCGGCATCAACGTGCCGCTTCAGCCGGTGAAGCACCAGTACATCATCACCGAGAAGATCGACGGTCTGGCGACCGACGCGCCGACCATCCGCGACCCTGACCGACGCACCTATTTCAAGGAGGAAGTCGGCGGGCTGGTGATGGGCGGCTATGAGCCGAACCCGCAGGCCTGGGCGACTGGTCTCCCCGGCGGCGACGTACCCAATGATTGGGAGTTCAGGCTGTTCGACGACGACTACGACCATTTCGAGCAGCACATGAGCCAAGCGATCGCGCGCGTGCCGGCGCTGGAAACCGTCGGCGTCAAGCAGATGATCAACGGGCCGGAGAGTTTTACGCCGGACGGCAATTTCATTCTCGGCACAGCGCCCGAATGTGCCAACATGTTCGTCGGCGCCGGCTTCAACGCCTTCGGCATCGCCTCGGGCGGCGGCGCCGGCTGGGTGCTGGCGCAGTGGGTGGTCGACGGCGAAGCGCCGCTCGACCTTTGGGTGGTCGACATCAGGCGCTTTTCCAACCTGCACCGCGACCGTCAGTGGGTCCGCGACCGCACGCTGGAGGCCTATGGCAAGCACTATACGATCGGCTTCCCGCATGAGGAGTATGCCAGCGGGAGGCCCCGTATCCTCTCGCCGCTCTACGACAGGCTGAAACAGCATAATGCTGTGTTCGGCTCGAAGCTCGGCTGGGAGCGGCCGAACTGGTTCGCGCCCGAAGGCGTCGAGCCGCAGGACATCTATTCGATGGGCCAGCAGAACTGGTTCGCGGCGGTCGGCGACGAACACCGTCATGTGCGCGAAAAGGTTGGCATATTCGATCAATCCTCCTTCGCCAAATACGAGTTGAGCGGGCCCGATGCGCTGAAGGCGCTGGACTGGATCTGCGCCAACGACGTCAGCAAACCGGTCGGCCGGCTGACCTACACGCAGCTTCTCAACACGCGCGGCGGTATCGAGGCTGATCTCACTGTGGCGAGGCTGGCCGAGGAGAAATTCTACATCGTCACCGGCACAGGTTTCCGCACGCATGATTTCTCATGGATCAGCGATCATATCGGCGAAGGGCTCGACGCCAGGCTTGTCGACGTCACCGAGGATTTCGGCACGCTGTCGCTGATGGGTCCTCGGGCGCGCGACGTGCTCTCGGCGGCGACCGGAACCGACGTGTCGAATGCCGGCTTCCCGTTCGGCCATGTGCATGAGATTGCCATCGCCGGCCACACGGTTCGGGCGCTGCGCGTCACCTATGTCGGCGAACTCGGCTGGGAACTGCATGTGCCGATCGCGGCCACCGGCGAAGTCTTCGACGCGCTGCTGGCGGCAGGCGAGAAGCATGACATCCGCCCGGTCGGCTATCGGGCGCTGGAATCGCTAAGGCTGGAAAAAGGCTATCGCGCCTGGGGCTCCGACATCACCCCCAACGACACGCCGCAGGAAGCCGGGCTCGGTTGGGCGGTCAAGCTGCGCAAGAACACCGATTTCGTTGGACGGCGCGCGCTGGAGAAGACCAGCGGCGCGGCACTGAAGAAACGCTTTGCCGGCTTCACGGTCGACGACCCCGAGATCGTGCTGCTCGGTCGCGAAACCATACTGCGCAATGGCGATCCGGTCGGTTATCTCAGCAGCGGTGGTTATGGCTACACGCTGGGCAAGACCATCGGCTACGGCTATGTGCGCAACGCCGACGGGGTGAGCGACGATTTTCTGGTCTCGGGCGACTATGAACTGGTGGTTGCGATGGAGAGGACACCGGCCAAGATCCATCTCGAGCCGATGTACGACCCGGCAGGCGCCAGGGTCAAAGCGTAGGTCAGGTCACGCGCAGTGCGAGACCGCGGCTGGGCACGGTGTCGGCTTCGCCCGGCATGGAGACGTAAGGGCGCGTTTCCTCGACGCGGGTGACGAGGCCTTGCGCCTCGATCTCGCCGACACGCGTGGCAAAGCCGGCATCCCACAGCGTGTTCTTGACCGTCAGCACGATCACGCCGCCCGGGCGGCAGATGCGGATTAGCTCGTCCAGCCCCTCGACGCCGACATGGCCCGAGGTGAAGACGCCGGCCGAGATGATCCCGGCATAGGCATCATCGGCAAAGGGCAGATGACCGCCGAGCGCCAGGCAATGGAGCGCGGAATAGACGCCCTTGCGGGCCGCCTGATCCAGCATGCCTTGTGAAATATCGAGTGCCTCGACTTGCGGGTAACCAGCAATATCAAGCCATTCGCCGATGAGCCCGGTGCCGGCCCCGGCATCGAGCAGCGGTGCTGAACCGCGCGGCAGATGGCGGGCCAGCAAGGCAAGGCAGATCGTCGGATGGCGATAGCCGGCGGCCGACATGTCGGCGTCATAGGTTTCCGACCAGCGATCATAGAGTGCGGCCACCTCTTCGGGCCGCTTTGCCGCGTAGGCCGCGCCGAGCGCGCCATGATGTTTGCTGTCCGCCACTTTTATCCAGTCCGCCAATTTTTGATCTCGCAGTGATGATAGCCAAAGCGCGAAAATTGTGGAACCGTCGCTGCGACAAATAACGGCGTGGGGGCGCAGGCATGGTGACTGACGAGGCGCGTGCGGCACTGGACGCCATTCCCATGCTGGCCGGCTACAGCGGGCCGCTGGAACGGCTGGGCGGCCTCACCAACCTCGTCTTCAAGGCCGGCGACTTCTGCCTGCGCATTCCCGGCAAGGGCACCGAGGAATACATCAACCGGGCCAACGAAGCAGTGGCTGCACGCGAAGCGGCAAAGGCAGGGGTCAGTCCCGAGGTGCTGCATGTCGACCCCGGCACCGGGGTGATGGTGACACGCTACATCGCCGGCGCCGAAACGATGTCGCCGGAGAAATTCCGGACACGTCCGGGCAGTCCGGCCCGCGCCGGCGAGGCCTTTCGCAAGCTGCACGATTCAGGCGCGGTGTTTCCCTTCCGCTTCGAATTGTTCGCGATGATCGACGATTACCTCAAGGTGCTGTCCACCAAGGAGGTCGCCCTGCCCGCCGGTTATCATGACGTGGTGCGCGACGCCGAGAGCGTGCGCTCGGCGCTGGCCGCCTATCCGCTGCCGCTCGTTGCCTGCCACTGCGATCCGCTGTGCGAGAACTTTCTCGATACCGGCGAGCGGATGTGGATCGTCGACTGGGAGTATTCGGGCATGAATGACCCACTCTGGGACCTTGGCGACCTCAGCGTGGAAGGCAAATTCGACACGGGGCAGGATGAGGAGATGATGCGCGCCTATTTCGGCGGCGAGGCCAAGCCGGCGGAGCGCGGCCGCATCGTCATCTACAAGGCGATGTGCGACCTGTTGTGGACGCTGTGGGGGCTGATCCAGCTCGCCAACAACAATCCGGTCGATGATTTTCGCGCCTATGCCGACGGTCGGTTCGCGCGCTGCAAGGCGCTGATGGAGACGACGGAGTTTTCACGGCACCTGGCGGCGATACGTCAGGGCTGAGCCTACTAATTCACGCCCTTCGGCACGTTTTCGGGCGGCACCGCAGTCTCGACCACTTTCTGGCGGTGGAAGATGAACAGGCCGGCCAGAACGACGATGCCCGAGCCGATCAGTATGCGCGGGCCTGGCACGTCGCCGAAGAATGCCAGTCCGAACACCACCGCCCACAGCAGCAGCGTGTAGTGCAGCGGCGCCAATGTCGAAGCCGGCGCCAGCTTGAGCGCCCTGGTGATCATCAGATGCGCGCCGCAGGAGACGATGCCGAGCAGCAGCATGGCGCCGAGATCGAGCGCCGACGGCGTCTGCCAGGCGCCGATGGTCAGCACACCCCCGACCAGCAGCGTGCCGATAGTCTGCCATGTCACCAGATTGGTGTCGCTGGTGCCGCGCAGCCGGCGGTTGAGGATGATGGCGAAGGCGAAGGAGATGCTGCCCACCAGCGCAAAGCCCGACGACAGCGAGAACGCCGCCGAGGACGGTTTCAGCATGATCAAAACGCCGCAGAAGCCGAGCAGGATCGCCATCCAGCGGCGCCAACCGACCTTTTCGCCAAGCAAGAGGTGCGAGAGCGCCGCAACGTAGATCGGCCCGGCCATGTAGAAACTCATGACATCGGCAAGCGGCAGATAGACCACGGCGGCATAAAAGAGCGCGGTGTCGAGCGTGGTCATGACAACGCGCAGCAGCTGCAGCTCCAAGCGCTCCATGCGAAACAGCTTGGCCGTGCCTTGATGGGCAATCATCGGGCCAAGCACGAAAAAGGCGCCGATGGAGCGGATCAGCACCACCTGACCGACGGAGAAGCTGGCGACCAGCCACTTGCCCATGGCGTCGTTCAGCGCAAACAGGAAGTCGCCGGCCAGCATCAGCAGAATGCCGGCCAGAAGCACATTCCTGATCGTCGAATTCTGCGCCACGGGCTGCGTCATGCCGATCCCGATTCCTCCCTGGTAAGCCGCGTCGTAGACGGAAGCGGCGGCTTTGACGAGGAGAATTCGGGCAATGGGTAAGACCAGCGCCAGGAATCGGCTGTATCTAGCTGGATATGTGCCGCCGGTTCACCATTCCCGGCCTTCCGTCGATGGACAGCCTGGTTTCCTGCTTCGTCCGCTCCGCCACCACCTTGCCCCTGGCGATGACGCACAGGCGCTCGGCGCGCAAGCGCAGGGCTTCGACCGGATTGCCGGCATCGAGGACGACAAGGCTGGCGCGCTTGCCGACCGCCAGGCCGAGATGATCGAGGCCCATGATCGCGGCATTGACGTTGGTGACCATGTCGAAGCAGCGCGCCATCTCGGCCGGGCTCGACATCTGAGCAACGTGCAGACCCATGAAGGCGACATCGAGCATGTCGGCGGTGCCAAGCGAATACCAGGGATCGAGCACGCAATCCTGGCCCCAGCCGACGCGAATGCCGAGCGCCAGCATCTCCTTGACCCGAGTCAGGCCGCGGCGCTTCGGGAAGGTGTCGTGGCGGCCCTGCAGCATGATGTTGATCAGCGGATTGGGAATGACCGAGACGCCGGCCTCGGCGATCAGCGGCAGCAGCTTCGAGACGTAGTAATTGTCCATCGAATGCATCGATGTGAGATGCGAGCCGGCCACCCTGTTTTGCAGACCAAGGCGCTGCGTCTCATAGGCAAGCTGTTCGATGTGACGCGACAGCGGGTCGTCGGTCTCGTCGCAATGCAGGTCGACCATCAGGCCGCGCCTGGCCGCGATCTCGCACAGCTCCGTTACCGAGCGCGTGCCGTCGGCCATGGTGCGCTCGAAATGCGGGATGCCGCCGACAATGTCGACGCCCATGTCGAGCGCGCGAATGGTGTTTTCACGCGCAGATGGAGCGCGATAAAACCCGTCCTGCGGGAAAGCGACCAGTTGCAGGTCGATATAGGGAGCGACCGTCTTCTTGACCTCGAGCAGCGCCTCGACCGCCAGCAGCCTGTCATCGCAGACATCGACATGGGTGCGGATGGCGAGCAGGCCCATCGACACCGCCCAGTCGCAATAGGCCAATGCGCGATCACGCACCGCCTCATGCGTCAAAAGCGGCTTCAACTCGCCCCATAGCGAAATGCCTTCGAGCAGCGTACCCGACGCGTTGATGCGTGGAATGCCGTATGAGAGCGTCGCGTCCATGTGGAAATGCGGATCGACGAAGGGCGGCGAGACCAGATTGCCGCGGGCGTCGACCTCGGTTCGCGCGGAACCCTGCATAATGGGCTCGATCGCCGCGATCGTCTCGCCGCTGATGCCTATGTCGGCAACCCTGCCATCAGGCAGCGTGCCGCCGCGAACGATAAGGTCGAAATCCATCTGTCGTCATCCCGTCAAAAGAATCATCTGATATAGCCGAGGCTGAAAATCGCATCCCGTCGATGCCGCTTGCAACAGCGGTTTGTCCGCGGCGGCCGCGGATGGTTCCATCCGGCCGCAACTCCCTCTATAAGCCGCCTTCGTTGTCCCGGTTTCAAGGATCCGCCGTTTGTTTCGTTTCTTCCGCTCGACGGAAAACCAGCGCCTCGTTGCGAGGTTGATCCGGGAATCCTTTTATCAGCACAGGTTTGGCTACGGCGCCGCGATCTTGTCGATGCTTGTGGTGGCCGCCACGACCGGCGCCAGCGCCTGGATTCTCAAAGAGATCACCGACGAATTCGTGGTCTTCAAGCGGATTGACCGCGTCAACCTGATTGCGGCGGGGGTCGCCACGATCTTCATTCTCAAGGGTCTCGCCAACTTCATCCAGGCTTATTTCATGAGCCGGGTCGGCAACGCCATCATCGCCGATCGCCAGCGCAAGATCTACGATCGAATCCTGGCGCAAGGCATCGAATTCTACCATTCGACCTCCTCGTCCGACCTGATCACACGCATGACCAACAATGCGCAGGCGGCGCGCAACGTGCTCGACCTCGTTGTCACGTCCTATGTGCGCGACCTGTTGTCGCTGGTTGTGCTGGTAGGAGTCATGGTCTGGCAGCAGCCAGCCTTGTCTATAATCTGCTTCGTCGTCGGCCCCTTGGCTATCTACGGGGTCAACCGCATCCTCAAACGTGTTCGCAAGTTCGCCGCGATGGAGTTTCGCTCGGTCGGCCAGATCGTGCAGGTGATGCAGGAAACGGCAATCGGCGTCCGCGTCGTCAAATCATTCAACCTCGAAGGCGCAATGCGCAACCGCATGTACAAGGCTGTGTCGGACGTCGAGAACCGGGCCAACAACATCGCGACGCTGGAAGCTGCGACAAGCCCGGTGATGGAGACGCTGGCCGGGCTGGCAATTGCCGGGGCCATCTTCGTCAGCGGCTTCCTGGTCTTGCAGGGCGGCCAGATGCCGGGAAACATCATGGCCTTCATCGGGGCGCTGCTGTTTGCCTATGAGCCGGCAAAGCGCCTTGCGCGCGTGCGCATATCGCTGGAAAGCGGTATTGTCGGCGTGCGCATGATGTTCGAGCTCGCCGACCAGCCGCTGACTCTGGTGGAGAAGCCCGACGCGAAGCCGCTTCTGGCCGGACCGGGCGAGATCCGGTTCGACGCCGTCGACTTCGCTTATCAGAACGGGCCGCCGGTGCTGGACAGATTCGATCTGACGCTTGCGCCCGGCAAGATGACGGCGCTGGTCGGGCCTTCCGGCGGCGGCAAGTCGACGATTCTAAACCTGATCATGCGCATGTACGACCCGAAGAGCGGCAAGGTGCTGTTCGATGGTCAGGATATTTCCCATGCAACGCTCGCATCGCTGCGGGAAAAGATCGCCTATGTCAGCCAGGACACGTTCCTGTTTGCCGGCACCATCATGCACAACATCCGGCTTGGGCGCGAGGGTGCGACCGACGAAGAGGTGATCGCCGCCGCCAAGGCGGCCAACGCCCATGACTTCATCAGCGCGCAGGCGAAAGGCTACGAGACGGATGTCGGCGAGAATGGCGGCCTGCTGTCGGGCGGCCAACGCCAACGGATCTCGATCGCACGCGCCATGCTGCGCAATGCCGAGATCCTGCTTCTGGACGAAGCGACCAGCGCGCTCGATGCCGAATCGGAAGCACTGTTCCGCGACGCGCTGCAGCAATTGACGGAAGGCCGCACGACGATCGTTATCGCGCACCGTCTGTCGACCGTGCACCAGGCTGACACGATCGTGGTGCTCGAAGCCGGCAAGGTGGTGGAAAGCGGCCCGCACAAGACCTTGCTCAAGCAGGGCGGGCTCTACCAGAAGCTTTATGAGTATCAGTTGATGCCCTGATGGTGTTCCGGATGTTGGAGCCAGGCGCCCTCATCCGGCCCTTCGGGCCACCTTCTCCCCGAGGGGAGAAGAGATCGTCAGCGCCGGCGCCAGCCTCTTCTCCCTAGCGGGGAGAAGAGGCCGCGTAGCGGCCGGATGAGGGGGCCTGGGCGCGAACCTTATTCCGGCACGAACCTGACAGCCCCCTTGGCCGCGCTGGTCGCCATCGCGGCATAGGCGCGCAAGGCGGTCGTCACCTTGCGCTTGCGCTTTTCCTCTGGCTTCCAGGCCAGGGCGCCCCTGGCCTCCATCGCCGCCCGGCGCGCAGCGAGCTCCGCGTCATCGACAGCAAGGCGGATGCTGCGGTTCGGGATGTCGATCTCGATCGTATCGCCCTCCTGCACCAGCCCGATCAGCCCGCCTTCGGCGGCTTCCGGCGACGCATGGCCGATCGACAGGCCCGAGGTGCCGCCGGAGAAGCGGCCGTCGGTGACCAGAGCGCAGGCCTTGCCGAGCCCTTTCGACTTCAGATAGCTGGTTGGATAAAGCATTTCCTGCATGCCTGGGCCGCCGCGCGGCCCTTCATAGCGGATGACGACCACATCGCCGGCCTTGATCTCGTTGGACAGGATCGCCTTGACGCTGGAATCCTGGCTTTCGAAGACGCGGGCCGGGCCGGTGAACTTCAGGATCGATTCATCGACGCCGGCCGTCTTCACGATGCAGCCGTCGAGAGCCAGATTGCCTTTCAGCACGGCGAGGCCGCCGTCCTTGGAAAAGGGATGTTCGGTCGAGCGGATGACGCCTTTCTCGCGGTCGAGATCGAGCTCGTCCCAGCGGCGATCCTGGCTGAAAGCGACCTGTGTCGGCACGCCACCAGGGGCGGCGAGGAAGAAATCGCGCACACTCTGGCTGGTCGTGCGGGAAATATCCCAATGGTCGAGCGCTTCGCCCAGCGTTCGCGTATGGACCGTCGGCAGGTCGCGGTTGAGCAGGCCGGCATTGTCGAGCTGGCCGAGGATGGCCATGATGCCGCCGGCGCGGTGGACGTCTTCCATGTGGACGTCGGACTTGGCCGGAGCAACCTTGCACAGCACCGGCACCTTGCGCGACAGCGCGTCGATGTCGTCCTGATCGAAATCAATCTCGCCCTCATGCGCGGCAGCCAGGATGTGCAGCACGGTGTTGGTCGAGCCGCCCATGGCGATGTCGAGCGTCATGGCGTTCTCGAAGGCGCCCTTCGAGGCGATGTTGCGCGGCAGCGCGGTTTCGTCGTCCTGCTCGTAATAGCGCTGAGCGAGATCGACGATCAAGTGGCCGGCCTCGACGAACAACCGCTTGCGGTCGGCGTGGGTAGCCAGCGTCGAGCCATTGCCCGGCAACGAAAGGCCCAGCGCCTCGGTCAGGCAATTCATCGAATTGGCGGTGAACATGCCCGAGCAGGAGCCGCAGGTCGGGCAGGCCGAGCGCTCGATGACCTTGACGTCCTCGTCGGAAATTCGGTCGTCGGCGGCCGCGACCATGGCATCGACCAGGTCGAGCGCCTGCGTCTTGCCGGCCAGAACCACCTTGCCGGCTTCCATCGGACCGCCGGAAACGAAGACGGTCGGGATGTTGAGGCGCAACGAGGCCATCAGCATGCCGGGCGTGATCTTGTCGCAATTGGAGATGCAGACCATGGCGTCGGCACAGTGAGCGTTGACCATGTACTCGACCGAGTCGGCGATCAGCTCGCGCGACGGTAGCGAATAGAGCATGCCGTCATGGCCCATGGCGATGCCGTCGTCGACGGCGATGGTGTTGAATTCCTTGGCGACGCCGCCGGCCTTCTCGATCTCGCGCGCGACCAACTGGCCGAGATCCTTGAGATGGACATGGCCCGGCACGAACTGGGTGAAGGAGTTGACCACCGCGATGATCGGCTTGCCAAAATCGCTGTCCTTCATGCCGGTGGCGCGCCAGAGGCCGCGAGCGCCGGCCATGTTGCGGCCATGGGTGGTGGTGCGGGAGCGATAGGCAGGCATGTTTTTTCCTTGGTGGCTGGCCACAGCCAGGCATGGCGCGGCGGAGCTGAATTCGGACCGCAGGCGTTATAGACGCGCAAGCCCGGTCTGGCCACAATTTTGCAATGCGCCAGAACGCAAGGCGCAACTTGGTTGACGAGGGTCATTCACCTGTATATAGCCAAATGGGTATATACCTTATTGGCTATGGATGACAGATGAACCAGCTGGACGCTACCTTTGCCGCGCTCGCCGATCCAACACGGCGCGCCATCCTTGCGCGGCTCATCCAGGGCGAAGCTTCGGTCATGGAGCTCGCCGAACCCTTCGCGATGAGCCAACCGTCGATTTCCAAGCATCTCAAGGTGCTGGAAAACGCTGGGCTGATCTCTCGTGGCCGCGACGCGCAGCGCCGGCCATGCCGGCTGGAAGTCGAGCCGCTGGCCGAGGCCAATGACTGGCTGGAGCGTTATCGCAAAATCTGGGAAGGCAATTTCCAGCGCCTCGACGCCCTGTTGGGCGCCATGCAAGCCGAAAAAGCTCCCGGCGAGGCAGACCAATAGCCGGAAAAAATCGGGACCTGTGTCGGATCGCCGGCCGGCCGGCCGTCCTTGGACAACATAAGGAGGATCATCGTGAGCACCACAATTCTTCCCGGCTCAACCGTCGCCACCTTGACAGTGACCACGCCCAGCGACCGTGAGATCCAGATCACCCGCCTCTTCGCGGCGCCACGGCCGATGGTCTTCGACTGCTGGACGGTGCCGGAGCTGCTGAAGGGCTGGCTGCACGGCCCGGACGGCTGGCGTCTGACGGTCTGCGAGATCGACCTCAGAGTCGGCGGCGCGACGCGTTATGTCTGGCAGCACCGCGACGGTCGCAGTATGGGTATGAGCGGCGCCTATCGCGAAATCGTACGGCCGAGCCGGATCGTCGCAACCGAACTGTTCGACGAGGACTGGACCGGTGGCGAAACGATCGGAACGGTGACCTTTACCGATCAGACCGGCAAAACCCTTTTAACGCAGACGGTGCTCTACGCTTCGCAAACAGCCCGTGACGGCGCTCTCGGCACCGGCATGACCAGCGGCATGGCCAACAGCTACGCCCAGCTCGACGCCTATCTTTTTTCACTCCAGGACGCCGCCAAGGGCGCCGCCTGACCCTTCCCTAAAGAAATGCCAAGGAGACAGACAATGCAAAAGATCACCACCTTCCTGTGGTTCGACGGCCAGGCCGAAGAGGCCATGAACCACTACGTATCGATCTTCAAGAATTCCAAGGTGTTGAGCGTCACGCGCTGGCCACAGGGCCACGCCCAGGAAGGCAAGGTGTTGGTGGCCTCATTCGAACTCGACGGCGTGCAGTTCCAGGCGCTCAATGGCGGCCCCCAATACAAATTCACAGAGGCCATGTCGCTGTCGATCGACTGCAAGACGCAGGCTGAAGTCGACCACTTCTGGAGCAAACTCACCGAAGGCGGTGGCGAACCCGGCCGTTGCAGCTGGCTGAAGGACAGATTCGGCGTTTCCTGGCAGGTCGTGCCGGAGCAATTGCCCAGGCTGCTCGGGGATGCGGACCGGGCGAAGGCCGGCCGGGTGATGTCGGCGATGATGCAGATGGGCAAGATCGACATCGCCAAGATCGAAGAAGCGGCCAAAGGCTGAGCGAAACCTTCAACGCCGGCGCCGCCCTCATCCGCCCTTCGGGCATCTTCTCCCCGTAAACGGGGAGAAGGAAAAAGGGCGACTTACGCCGCTCTGTCGCGGACCTGATAGTCCTTGATCGTGGCAAATCTGATCGCCTTCCAGCGTTCCGCTTCGTAGTTCAGCGAGAAAGCGTGCTGGGCGAGGAACACTGGATCATTGTCGAGGTCGCGGGCGATGTCGCCGCGATGCGCCTCGATGAAGCGAAGCGTCTCGGCTTTGTCGTCGGCCGATATCCAGCGGCAGACCGAAAACCGCGACATCTCGAATTCGACCGGCAGCGTGTATTCGAAGTTCAGCCGCTCCTTCAACACGTCGAGCTGCAGGGCGCCGACGACGCCGACGATGGCAGGCGAGCCGTCCTCCGGCGAAAACAGCTGCACGACGCCCTCTTCGGCCATCTGGTGCAGCGCTTCCTTGAGTTTTTTCGCTTTCATCGCGTCGCCGAGGCGAACGCGGCGCAGGATTTCCGGTGCGAAATTCGGCACGCCGCGGAACAGGATTTCCTCGCCCTCGGTCAGCGTATCCCCAATACGCAGCGTGCCGTGGTTGGGAATGCCGACGACATCGCCGGCGAACGCCTCGTCGGCGGTGACGCGGGTGCGGGCAAAGAAGAATTGCGGCGCCGACAGCGACATAGGCTTTCCCGTACGCACCAGCTTGGCCTTCATGCCGCGCTCGAGCTTGCCCGAACAGACGCGGACGAAGGCAATGCGGTCGCGGTGGTTGGGATCCATGTTGGCCTGGATCTTGAAGACGAAGGACGTCATCTTCTCCTCGGTTGCCTCGACCTTGCGGGTGTCGGCCTCCTGCGCGCGCGGCGGCGGTCCAAAAGCGCCAAGCGCCTCGATCAGGTCGCGCACGCCATAATTGCGCAGCGCCGAGCCGAAATAGACCGGCGTCAGATGGCCCTCTCGGAAGGCTTCTATATCAAGGGGTCTGCACGCTTCCCGCGCGAGCTCCAGTTCCTCGATGAAGGCTTCGCGTTCGTTTTCTGGCAAAAGGCCAGCAACGCGGTTGGAATCGGGACCATTAACCGGCGTGCGTTCTTTCTCCGCGTCGCCCCTGCGCACGGCATTCAGCGCCAGATGATAGGTGCCGGCAAAATTCTTGCCGCGGCCGATCGGCCAGGTGACGGGGGCAGTATCCAGCGCCAGCTTCTGCTCGATCTCGTCCAAAATCTCGAACGGATCGCGGCTTTCGCGGTCCATCTTGTTGATGAAGGTGATGATCGGAATGTCGCGCAGCCGGCAGACTTCGAACAGCTTCAGTGTGCGCGGCTCGATGCCCTTGGCGGCATCGATGACCATGACCGCCGAGTCGACCGCCGACAGCGTGCGGTAGGTGTCGTCGGCGAAATCCTCGTGGCCGGGCGTGTCGAGCAGGTTGAAGACATTGTCTTCATACTCGAAGGTCATCACCGAGGTGACGACCGAGATGCCGCGCTCACGCTCGATCTTCATCCAGTCGGAGCGGGTCTGGATCTTGTCCTTCTTGGCTTTGACCTCGCCGGCAAGCTGGATAGCGCCGCCGAACAGCAGCAGCTTTTCGGTGAGCGTCGTCTTGCCGGCGTCCGGGTGCGCGATGATCGCGAAGGTGCGGCGGCGCGCCACTTCTTCTTCTATTGCTTCGGGCATTCTCTGGGATTTCCGTGTGACAGGCCGGGCTTCTAGCAGCGCAGTGCCGGCCTGTCGACCGGTCCGGCGGCTCGGAAGCTGCTGATCGCCGCCTCACCGTCAGAGCATACAGCTCAGCCGTGCTGTGGCTCCGGCCAGTGCATTGCCGCATATTTTGCGCTGCGCGATGTTGGCAAGCGGCTGCCGGGATGGCACTGGACGAACATCCCTCCGGATGGCGAGGCAGAGGAGCAAGCATGACTGCGGCGAAACAAGTGATCGTCATCGGCGCCGGCATCATCGGCTCCTCCATCGCCTGGCATCTGAGCAAGGCGGGAGCACAGGTCACGGTCATTTCCGACAGCCCCGTCGGTGGAATCGCCACCCCAAACTCGTTTGCCTGGATCAATGCCAGCTGGGGCAATCCGGAGCCCTATTTCCGGCTGCGCACCCGCGCGATGGCCGAATGGTCGCGGCTGGCGCAGGACCTACCCGGCCTGCCGCTCAGCTGGTGCGGCGGCCTGTGCTGGGATCTGTCGGCCACCGACATGGAAATCTACGCCACGGAGCATTCCGCCTGGGGCTACGGCATCGAACGCGTCGACCGCGCCGGTGCCGCGCGCATCGAGCCCAATCTCGCCGAGCTTCCCGACTTTGCCCTGCATGTGGCTGAGGAAGGTGTCGCAGAGCCCGTGGCCGCCGCCCATGCCCTATTGGCAGACGCGAAGCGACATGGCGCGAAGACCATCTCCAGCACGGTGACGGCCCTGGTCCAGACCGGCGGCAGGATCACCGGTGTCGACACTTCGCACGGATTGATTGCATCAGACGAGGTGGTGGTCGCGGCCGGCGTCGGCTCGCCGGAGATCGCCGCGACCGCCGGGATCAACCTGCCGATCGAAACGCCGCCCGGCCTGATCGTCCACTCACGGCCTTACAAAAAGCTGCTCAACGGTCTGGTTCTGGCCGAGCGGCTGCACATGCGCCAGACGGCGGAAGGCCGCATCATCGCCGGCTCGGATTTTGGCGGCGCCGATCCGGGTATGAATGCCGAAGCCACCGCCCACGCGCTGTTTGCGGCCATGAAGGCCATGCTGCGCGACAGCGACGGGTTGGAACTCGATTTCCACACGGTCGGCTACCGGCCGACGCCGATCGACGGCTTTCCGATCATCGGCCGCGCGGTGGGCATGGACGGTGTCTATGTCGCGGTCATGCATTCCGGCATCACGCTGGCGCCGGCCGTCGGCCTGTTCGCCACAAGGGAAATCCTCGACGGCGAGCGCGACCCCTTACTTGCCCCTTATGGATTGTCGCGCTTCGCTCAATAGGCGGGCGGACGGCGAAAGCCGCCGGTGAGTGGTTCGATTGCCTTGGCGATGCCGAGCAGCCGTGACTCCGACCAGCGTTTGCCGACCAGTTGCAGGCCGATCGGCAGGCCGGTGCTGTCCAGTCCGCACGGCATGGAAAGCGCTGGATGGCCGCTGTAGTTGAACACGGCGCCATAGGCCGGCAGCATCCAGTAGTTCTGCTCCTTGCCGTCGACCTTGATCGGCGTGCCCGGCTCGCAATGCGGGAAGGCGGTGGTCATGGCGACCGGGCAGATCAACGCGTCGTAGGCCTCGAAAAACCGGTCCCAGGCGAGAATGGATTTGTCGCGGCGGGCGAGTGCCTCGAACCAGCGCGAGACCGGTGTCGGTTCCTCCGGCGGCTCAGGCTGAGCGGCCTCCAGCATCATGCCGAT
The DNA here is from genome assembly GCF_040322475.1 of Mesorhizobium sp. M0140. Classification (NCBI taxonomy): domain Bacteria; kingdom Pseudomonadati; phylum Pseudomonadota; class Alphaproteobacteria; order Hyphomicrobiales; family Phyllobacteriaceae; genus Mesorhizobium; species Mesorhizobium sp. M0140. The sequence continues at coordinate 231,538 of NZ_JAMYTM010000005.1, forward strand.
CAGCGCGCCGCCCTGCTCCAGATCGTCATGCAGGTCAAGTTTCGGCAGTTTTGCTTCTTCGACGACCGCTCCTGCGGATTGTAACTGCCTTGCGAGACTTTCGACCGCGGCGCTGACGTCGCCCGCCACTGGAAACCCGGGAAAGAACGGCGCGAAGGCAATGCGCAATGTCTTGAGGTCGAGGCTTGGCATATCCTCGACCGGCACCGGCGCAAGATCGGTGTCGCTTCCATTAGGACCGGCAATGATTTGATAGATCAGCGCCAAATCTTCCACACTGCGCGCCAGCGGCCCAAGGCAGGACATCAGCCGCACGCTGCGCGCAGTACCGCCGGGATCGGGAAAGACGCCGGCCAGCGAGACGCGGTGCTCCGTCGGCTTCAGGCCATAGACACCGCAGAAACTGGCCGGCAGCCGGATTGAGTCCTGCATGTCGGTGCCGACATCGAACGGCGTCATCCCCGAGCAAAGTGCAGCCGCCGCGCCGCCGCTGGAACCGCCCGCCGTGCGCTGGAGATTCCAGGGATTGCTGGTGCGACCAAACAGCGGATTGTTCGACTGCCAGTCCGAAAGCATGGTCGCGACATTGGTCTTGGCCATCAGCACGCCGCCAGCCGCACGCAAGCGGGCGACGACCGGACTGTCCTGTTTGGCGACATAGTCGGCAAAGGGCGGAAAGCCGACCGTGGTCTTCATGCCGGATGTATCGTGCATGTCCTTCAGCGTGAACGGTACGCCGTGCAGCGGGCCGAGGGCCTCGCCGCGCGCCTGGGCCGCGTCGGCCTTCTTGGCGCACTCGCGAGCCCCTTCCCTGTCGAGCGAGATGACGGCGTTGACCGCATCGTTGTGCGCATCGATCTGCGCCAGATGCGCGTCGAGTGCCTCGACGGCGGAGATCTTCCGCGCGGCGATGGCAGTGGCCAGCTCGATGGTTGAGGAAAAGACGAGGTCCATTGACAATGCTCCGGCTTGGCCGCGTTCGCCTGATCGGATGGCGGACAGCGGCGCTGCTTCAAATGGAGTTGAGCATTCGAGGATTGTCTGCGTTTGATCGAAATTGTGCAGACTGGACTGTCCAAGTCTGCACTCTACGGCGCCCCCCTCTGTCCTGCCGGACATCTCCCCCACAGGTGGGGAGATTGGATGTCACGACAGCTTTCGCCAATCTCGGACGTTGCAAGGAATAGCGCGGCAGTCGCAGGTGCCAATCTCCCCCCGTGTGGGGGAGATGTCCGGCAGGACAGAGGGGGGCTGTCCCGCGGCGTTGCCGCACTTTTGCAACTAGACGGCCAGTGCCAGCCTGGCCGATGCGGGTGCGAAAGGGCGAATGACCATGCCATCGCCAGTGATCGTCACAAAACTCGACGGCGGGATCGCCTGCCAGTCGCCGCCCTCGCGGTCGAACGGCTCGGAAACGATGCAGCGGCCGCCGCCCTTGCGCAGGACAGACGTGTAGAGCGTCGGTGCGTGAGCGTCGGTGGCGTAGCGCACCGCATGCAGCGCCTGCCCGTCGGAGAAGGCGGCGGTGAGTTTCAGCGCCGGTTCGAGGCCGGCGCGGCGCGAGGCTTCGAGCACGCGGCTGGTGGCGCGGGAGACGGCGCCTTGCGGATCGCCGGTCAATCCCTCGTCGATCATCAGCAGGAAAAACAATTCGGAATCGGTGGTGCCTTCGCGCTGGTCGAAGACAGCGTCGGACAGCGAATTCTCCAGCGCGCGGCGGATTTTTTCGAAGCCGCCGATCTGGCCGTTGTGCATGAACGACCAAGAGCTGGAGATGAACGGATGGCAATTCATGCGGCTGGTGGCGCCGCCGGTGGACGCCCGCACATGGGCGAGGAACAGGCCGGATTTGATCTGCCGGCACAGGCTCTTCAGATTGGGATCCGACCATGCCGGCAGGATGTCTCGGTAGAGACCCGGCTCCGGGCGGTCGCCATACCAGGCAAGGCCAAAACCGTCACCATTGGTCGGCGATTTCGCTTCCTGGGCGCAATGGCTCTGGGCGATCAGCGAGTGACAGGGCGCGGTGAGCATGTCTTCGAGAAAGACTGCTTCACCGAGATAGGCCGCCCACCGGCACATCGCTTCTGTCGCCCTCTAGGCGCGATCCATAAGAGCCGCAGGCTCCTTGATCGCGTGTGTGCCTCTGTTGTGCGTCCGCTCGTAAAGCTCACGAACGATTCGGCTGGCGGTAGTCTCAAACAGAAATGGCAAGAAAGCGTGAACGAGCGCGGCGCCAGCCGCCATCAGCAGCCGCGACGAGAACCAGCCGGCAAAGGCCATATGAGTGAAATAGGTTTCGCCGACCTTGGCCGGATGAGAGGTGAAAATCCTTGCGACCGACATGCTGGTCCCCTTCAGCGCTTGAAGTTCCTGATATGAGTATCCTGACACGCTTCGCCGGTTCATCGGTCTCGAAATATCCTTGTATTTGACCCGTTGATGGGACAAACATCCCACATGGCGTTGGAAATCGACGAAATCGACCGGAAATTGCTTGCCGAATTGCAACGCGACGGCACGCTGTCGGTCGACCAGCTGTCGGAACGGGTGGCGCTGTCGCGCAATGCCTGCTGGCGCCGGGTGAAGCGGCTGGAGGAGGATGGCGTCATCACCGGCCGCGTGGCGCTGGTCGATGCCGAAAAGCTCGGACTTGGCCTTTCCGTCTTCATCCTGATCCGCACGTCCAACCACGACCCGGAGTGGCTGCAGAAATTCCGCGCGGCAGTGACCGGCTTTCCCGAGATCACCGGCGTCTACCGCATGTCGGGCGACCTCGACTATGTCTTGCGCGCCCGCGTCGCCGACGTGAAGGCCTATGACCGGCTCTACCAGCGGCTGATCGCCAAGGTGGCGCTGTCGGATGTGTCCGCGTCCTTCGTGATGGAGGAGATCAAGGAGACCACCGTCGTTCCGATGGAACTGAGGTAGATTAGCTGAAGCCTCCCAACTTCGTCATCCACGGGCGGAGCAGGAGCGAAGCTCCGTCGCGAAGACCCGAGGATCCATGCCGTGACCTTGGCCGAGGAGTGCAGCGGAGCAGAATTCTGCACCGCAGCAACGCTTTAAAGTCGCGGCATGGATCCTATGGTCTGCGCTGCGTCGCTTCGCTCCTTGCTTCGCCCGTGGATGACGAAGCGTTGGGTGGTCACAGTGCCGCCCAAAAGAAAGCCGTTGATAGAATTACAGTCGAGTTGACCGAATCGCCGTTCGCGCCGATAGGATCGATTTTATGCGCGCAGCCCTTCAAACTCCCTCCGTCATCGGTCCGACCGTCGGCTTCGTCAGGTTGCCGCATGCTGAAGGACTTCCCCTCCCCGCCTATGAAAGCATCGGTGCCGCCGGCATGGATTTGCGCGCCGCGGTGCCCGACGACCGGCCGCTGCTGATCCTGCCCGGAAAACGCGCTTTGGTGCCGACCGGGCTGATCCTGGAGATTCCCGAGGGCATGGAAGGTCAGGTGCGGCCACGCTCCGGACTTGCTTTCAAGCACGGCCTGACCGTGCTCAACACGCCCGGCACCATCGACAGCGATTATCGCGGCGAGGTGAAGGTGCTGCTGATCAATCTCGGCGACGAGGATTTCGCGGTGACGCGCGGCATGCGCATCGCCCAGATCGTCTTCGCGGCGGTGACGCAGGCGGCCGTGGAAGAGCGCACTTTGGCCGGCGGCACGGCGCGTGGCTCGGGCGGGTTCGGATCGACCGGCACCGCCTGATGTCTGAACTGCCTAAACTTGTCATCTTCGACTGCGACGGCATCCTGGTCGATACAGAGAATTTGGCCAATCGGCGTCTCGCCGAATGGCTGACCGCTGCCGGCTATCCGACAAGCTTCGAATATTGCCGCAAGAATTTCTCCGGCCGCAGCATGGCGTCGGTGCAGAAAGAGATCGAAGCAGAGACCAGCGTCAGGCTCGGCGTCGATTTCGTCGATCGCTGGAACGCCGGCCTGCCGGATCTGTTTGCCCACGGCGTCGAAGCGATCCCCTACGTCCGCGAGTTCGTCGAAGCCGTGCGTTCAGCCGGTATCGCCTATTGCGTCGCCACCTCGGCCCGAGTGTCGAAGATGCACATCACGCTCGGCCAGACCGGGCTGTTGCCGCTGTTCGAACACGCGATGTTTTCCTCGACCATGGTCAGCCGTGGCAAGCCGTTCCCGGACCTGTTCCTGCATGCGGCCAAGACCATGGGCTTCGCGCCCGCCGACTGCATCGTCATCGAGGACAGCGTCGCCGGCACGCAGGCCGGGATCGCCGCCGGCATGCGGGTGTTTTCCTATCATGCCGATCCCTATTCCGACCGCGCTGGCCTGATCCAGGCCGGCGGCATCCTGTTCGACGACATGCGCGAGCTGGCCGGGCTGGTGCCGATCCACTAAGCTGATCTTCAGCCCGCGGCTGTACGCCTCGATCGTCCGTGCTAGCTTGGCCCCGCCAATTCGAGGCCACGCATGAAACCCGCCCTGTTCCGCTTCTTCCTTACCTTGACGCTGCTGCCGTTTTTGTGGACTGCGGCCGGCGCGCAAGCCGTCGGCTTCCCGGAACTCGGCAGTGCTTTGCCCGGCCGCACGGATGCCACCTATCTCGACCTCGCGAGGATGGTCATTCCAGATCTCGCCGCGGACCAGGACGGCTTCTACAGGGGCGGGTTACCGATCGAGATGCGACATATCGAGCGACCGGACGGCGGCGGTTCGCCGCCCGAAACTTCGGGCTTTTCCAATGCCGCGGTGCTTGCGATCAAGGCCGGCGGCAAAGACCGGCTGGCCATGCTGTTCGACCTCGGTGACTCTCCCGACAGCGCCGAAGGCTATGCGGTGCTGGCGCTCTACGACGTCACGGCCAAGCCAAAATTGCTCGACGCCGTCAATGTCGCGCTCGACCGCGGCACCTACTTCCGCGAACCGGGCAAGCTTTCGGTCAGCGCCAACGATGACGTCCTGATCACCATGAGCGCGCATTTCAACTCGAGCCAGAACTATGTGATCACGCCGCTGATCATGGTCCGCGACGACAAATTCGAACTGATCGACATGATCTATACGTTCGACGAAAACCTGTGCGCCTACAGCCGCAAGCAGGATGTAGCTTTTCAGGCCATCGCGGAGGGGAAGTCCTATGCTGCCATCAAAGTGACGGTGACCGATGCCACGGTGCTCAACGGCGAAAGCTGCGACGACACTCCGCCCCGACCAGAGTCCCACGCGATTTCCGTCATCTATCACTGGGACAAGAAGACATCGCGCTACATCAAGGATTCCGACACGCTGGACAAATTGGCAGGAGAGAACGCCAAACGCTTCTGAACCAACCGCATTCGTTTGCCCGGCCAAATGGGGCAGGATAAAATCCACTTAGCCACACCGCATATGGGGGTACTACCATGGACAAGGGCAAGATCTTCCGCGACCTGCATGCCTCGACCTTCGTCATGCCCAATCCCTGGGATATCGGCACGACGAAGCTGCTCGGCTCGTTCGGCTTCACGGCGCTGGCGACAACCAGCGCCGGCTTTGCCTTTTCGCGCGGCTTGCCGGACGGCGCGGTGACCTTCGACCAGATGATCCACCATTGCCGCGAGGTGTCGGGGGCGACCAGCCTGCCGGTCTCGGCCGACCTCGAGAAAGGCAAGGGCGACAGCGCCGAGCAGGCCGCCGAAACCATCTTCGCGGCCGAAGCGGCCGGTCTTGCCGGCTGCTCGATCGAAGACCACACCGGCGACCCCGACAAGCCAATCTATGATTTCGCGCACGCTGTCGAGCGCGTTGCGGCGGCGGTGGAGGCGGCGCGGGCGCTGAAGCGCGATTTCGTCTTCACGGCGCGGGCCGAGAATTTCCTGTGGGGCAAGTCCGACCTCGACGATACCATCAAGCGGCTGCAGGCGTTCGAGAAGGCCGGCGCCGACGTGCTCTATGCGCCAGGCATCGGCGACGTCGAGATGATCCGCACGCTCTGCTCGGCGGTCAGCAAGCCGGTCAATGTCATGGCAAAGCCTGGCTTCACCATCGCCGACCTCGCCATGGCCGGCGTCAAGCGCATCTCGCTCGGGCCGTGGCTGACCAATTTCGCCTATGGCATGCTGGAAACGGCGGCACGCGAGATCCAGCAGGACGGCACCTTCGGCTTCACCCGCGCCGCCATGCCGTTCGGCAAATTGCAGGCCCTCTTCGGCAAGTCTTCAGCTTGAACGGGGCCCATCGCATGACGCTGACCGTCGTCGACATGCATACAGGCGGCGAGCCGCTCAGGATCGTCACCGGCGGCTATCCCGGTATTCCCAAGGGCACGATCCTAGAAAAGCGCGCCTATGTGCGCGACCATCTCGATCATCTCAGGAAAATCCTGATGTTCGAGCCGCGCGGCCATTACGACATGTATGGCGCCTTGCTGGTCGAGCCGGACCTGCCCGGCGCCGACCTCGCCGTGCTGTTCATGCACAATGAGGGTTACTCGACGATGTGCGGCCACGCCATCGTCGCGCTCGGCCGCTACGCCGTAGATGAGGGATTGGTGGCGAAACAGGAACCAATCACGACAGTCAATATCGAGGCGCCGTGCGGGCTGGTCGTCGCCTCGGTCGAGGTCAGGGACGGCAAGGCCGGTGCGGTGTCGTTCGAAAGCGTGCCGGCCTTCCTGTTCGCCGGCGGGCAGACGATAGAGCTGGCGGGTCATGGCACGATCGGCTTCGACGTCGCCTATGGCGGCGCCTTCTACGCGCTGGCCGATTGTCACCAATTCGGGCTTGAATTCGGCAGAAGCCGGGTGCGCGATTTCGTCGATGCGGCAACCGCGCTGACGGACAGGCTCAAGGCCGAATTGCCGCTGTCGCATCCCGACCATGCCGACCTTGCCTTCCTCTACGGCACCATCCTGACCGATGGCCGCGACGCGTTTTCCAGCGAGGTGACTAAGAACATCTGCGTCTTCGCCGAGGCCGAGGTCGACCGCTCGCCGACCGGCTCCGGCGTGACCGCGCGGTTGGCGGCCATGCATGCCAAGGGCGAGATCGCGATCGGGCAGACACGCATGTTCGAGAGCATCGCCGGCTCGCGTTTTTCCGGGTCCGTGGTGCGGACGGCGAAGGCTGGCCCGCACGAGGCGATCATCGCCCGCGTCGGCGGCCGCGCCTACTATTCCGGGCGGGCCGAGTTCATTGTCGAGGCCGACGACGAACTGGGACGCGGTTTCCTGTTGCGCTGACGAAAATGCTCAGCCGCGTGAGGAGCGAGCCACTTCCCGCACCGAAATCGCCTTGTGCAGATGCACCATCATGGCGGCGGCGAAGAGCGGCGTCACCAGATTGAGCAGCGGCACGGCGAGGAAGGCAGCGATGAGCAGGCCGGCGAGAAACACCGTGCCGGCATAGTGTCTGCGCAAGGCTCTGGCCTCTTCTTCGTCGCGAAAGCGCATGGCAGCGAATTCGAAGAACTCGCGCCCGAGCAGATAGCCGTTGACGATGAAGAAGGCGGCGATGTTGACGCCCGGCACCAAGAGAAGCAGCAGGGCGACGATGTTGCCAAGAATGACGACGCCGAGAAATCGCATCGATAGCACCAGCGAGCGCAGCGCTGGCATGGCGCGGCCGGATGGATCGCCGGGATAGTCGGTGCGCTCGACCACCTCGGCGATATCGTCGAGGAACAGGCCGGCGACAACAGCCGTTACCGGCGCGATGAGCAACGCCATACCGAAGGCAAGCGCTATTGCCGCGATGATGCCGCCCAGCCAGCCGGCCCAGGACGGCATGCCGGGCAACAGCGTCTGCAACCATGGCAGGGCCAGCCACTCGACAAGGCTGGTCAGACCGAACCACAGCGCCACCAGCGCCAGCAGGGTCAAGCCCAGCGTCTTGAGGAACACGGCACGAAACGGAGGCGAGAGCAGCTCAAGGGCCGCAGTGCGGGCAGCGTCGAAAATCACCGTGCTTCAACCAAGGGTTAGCGGATACCGCCGAAAGACGGACGCCCCCGAGATAAGCAGTGCAGGTCGCCAGCACAAGCGGCGGGCGCCTACCGCGCAAGCGCCGGCCTGCGAACCGGGATGGCCATGGCAGCGACCCCAGCCACGACAAACGCCATGCCCAGCCATGCCGTCGAACCAAGGCTTTCACCGAGGAAGACGGCGCCGATGCCGACGCCGATCGGCACGCGCAGATAGGCCTGCGAAGTGGTGCCGACCGAGCCCAGCGTGTGGATGAGGCGGAAATAGATGACGAAAGCCAGTGCGGTCGAAAACACCGACAGGCCGAGCAAGGCCAGGATCGATGCGGTCGACGGCGCCAGCGTCCACGGCTCGTCGAACACAAGACTGAGCGGCACCAGGATGATTGCGCCGCACAGCATCGATCCGGCGGCCGGCAGCATCGGGTCGAGGCCCTTGAAGCCACGGCCGAAAATGGCCGCACCGGCATAGCAGATTGTCGCTGCGACGATGGCAAGCTGCGCCCACAATTGGTGACCGATGCCATCAAGCGCCTGGGTTCCGATGATCAGGCATATTCCAGCTATACCGGCGCCGACGCCAATCAGCTTGCGCACCGTGACCGGCTCATGGCGGGTGATGAGCGCGGTGAACAGGAAGGTGAAGATCGGTGAGGTCGCGTTCAGGATGGTGGCGAGGCCTGCATCGACCGAGCGCTCGGCGGCGGCGATCAGGGTGAATGGTATGACGCTGTTGAGGCATGCCTGGAAGGCAAAGCGGCGCCAGCTTGCCGCATCGCCCGGCATGGCGAGCCCGCGCCAGCGGATGATGGCGAACAGGATACCGCCGGCGATCAGGGTGCGGGCGGCTATGAAGGTGACCGGCGGGATGGTTTCGACGCCGATCTTGATGAAGGTGTAGGAGGCGCCCCAGAGCACTGCCAGCACGACGAGCAGTGTCAGGTCGGTGGTCATGTCGTTCTTTGCAGGCTCGTTCTTTGTCGAGATCTTCTTTGTAGACATGGGGCTGGCTCGCCTTCGAAACGGGATCGGCTGAACCAGGCTTGTAGGCGGTGCGGCGACGAAATGCTTCGGCCACGGTCGAATTGTCATAGCGCCTCCCGGCTGATGCGCCTTTTGCCTGTTCCGCCAAAGTTGCGTCTCACGCCCTAGGCAAACCGGTTTCAAATCGCTAGACCCGCGCCGGACCGGCGTGGCAAGAAGCCGGCTCGGGTTTTGGCGGAGATTTTGATGCCGGATTATGACGTGCTTTGCATCGGCAATGCCATTGTCGACATCATCGCCCAGTGCGACGAGGAATTCCTCGAGACCAACGGCATCATCAAGGGCGCGATGAACCTCATCGACACACAACGCGCCGAACTGCTCTACAGCCGCATGGGTCCGGCGATCGAGGCGTCCGGCGGCAGTGCCGGCAACACGGCGGCCGGTGTCGCCAGCTTCGGCGGCCGCGCCGCCTTCTTCGGCAAGGTCTCCAACGATGCGCTCGGCGAAATCTACGCCCACGACATCCATGCGCAGGGCGTCGCCTTCGACACCACGCCGCTCAAGGGTGAGCCGCCGACGGCGCGCTCGATGATCTTCGTCACGCCCGACGGCGAGCGCTCGATGAACACCTATCTCGGCGCCTGCGTCGAGCTTGGCCCTGAGGATGTCGAAGCCGACAAGGCGTCTGGCGCCAAGGTCACCTATTTCGAAGGGTATCTGTGGGACCCGCCGCGCGCCAAGGAGGCAATCCGCCAGACGGCGAAGCTGGCGCACGCGGCAGGCCGCGAAGTCTCCATGACACTGTCGGATTCGTTTTGCGTCGACCGCTACCGCGACGAATTCCTCGACCTGATGCGCTCGGGCACGGTCGATATCGTCTTTGCCAACAGCCACGAGATCAAGTCGCTCTACCAGACGTCGTCGTTCGACGAGGCGCTGGCCCAGATCCGCAAGGATTGCCGGATCGCCGCCGTCACCCGCTCGGAAAAAGGCTCGGTGATCGTACGCGGCGACGAAACCGTGGTGATCAAGGCGACCGCCATCAAGGAACTGGTCGACACGACCGGCGCCGGCGATCTCTATGCCGCGGGCTTCCTGCATGGCTACACGCAAGGCCGCGACCTGCAGACCTGCGGCGACCTTGGCTCACTGGCGGCCGGACTGGTGATCCAGCAGATCGGCCCCAGGCCACGGCAGAATCTGCGCCGAGAGGCTGAGCAGGCGGGGTTGCTTTAGCAGCCATCAAGCTGCCGATCTCCCCCCTCGTGGGGGAGATGGCCGGCAGGCCAGAGGGGGGCACCGTCCCGCCAGCATCTTCAAGGCTTTACACTGCCGCCGACCCCGAAATAGACGGCATGAATTCCTGGATTCTTGCGCGACGTTGACGTCGTCAGAAGGACCTGGAGCGCGGGCGCAAAACATCGTTCCGTAGCGATCCTTCGCGCGCCCCTCTGCCCTGCCGGGCATCTCCCCCACGAGGGGGGAGATCGGCAGCTTGGCCGTCCGCTTCTCACCGTCGCGCGGCTGTCATACATCGCACCTACACGCAATCTGGGCGTCCCGCGACTGACATTTCGGTGCGCCCTCAGTCAGTTGGGGTGTCAAGAAATGCTAGACAGCATGCTGTCGGGCGGCCGGATTCATTGCCGCCGCGATTTCCGCTTTCCGCTCTAGAGATTCAACAATCGGCCGCAGCTGAGGGGAGCGCGGCCCGGAAGACAGATGCATGAACAGATTTCAGATCCAGGCCCTCAGGCAGGACGACTTCGCGGAGATGGTCGCGGAGGAGGTCGAACGCGCGCTTGCCCACTATGATGAGGCCATCAACAAGCCAACCATGGTCTCGGTCGGCAAGATCGCCGGCAGCATAGCGTCCGCCGTCACCTTGCTGTCGCCGAAGCACCAGCGCGCCATCGACGCCATCCATGCCGACCTGCCCGGCCTGGCCTCGAAATTCGTGCGCGCGCTGGCGGCGGAAGCCGCGCGCCGCAGCGAAGCCGGTATTGCCGGCGTGATCAATCCGCCGATGACCCCGTTGACCGATGTCGAGCCCCCCTCGCTGCCAAAGTCCGACGATCTCGAATCGATGCTGATCGAGGACTGGGCGGGCCGCGTCGCCGGCTCGACCTATCTGGAAGAGCATTTGCGCATCGCCCGCTCGACCCTGCACCGTTGGCAGAGACGGGGTGAGGTCATCGCCTTGCGCAAGGGCGGCCGCAAACATGTCTTCCCGCTGGCGCAGTTCGTCGACGGCCGGCCGGTTGCAGGCATTCGCGACGTGCTGTCGCTGATCACCAATCCAAGGCTCGCATGGCTGTGGCTGACGCGGCCCTCGGCGCAGCTCGACGGCCGCATTCCCGTCGACCTGCTTCGGCAGGATCAGGTCGACGAGGTCGTTGAGGCCGCGCGCGTATTCGCGCCGCGCTGAACGCCTCGCGACCTCACCGCTCAGGCTCGCCCCTCAAGTCCCCGCCGTATACGCCGCGATCGCCGCCATGTTGACGATGTCGCTGTCCTTGGCGTTGAGCGACACGATCTGAACCGGCTTGTTCAGGCCGACCAGCAGAGGACCGATGACCGTGGAGCCGCCGAGTTCCTGCAGCATCTTGGTCGAGATCGAGGCCGAGTGGAACGCCGGCATGATCAACACATTGGCCGGGCCGGTCAGCCTTATGAACGGATATTGCGCCATGGCGCGGGCGTTGAGGGCGACGTCGGCGGCCATTTCGCCGTCATACTCGAAGTCGACGCGGCGCTTGTCGAGGATGCGCACCGCTTCCTGGACGCGCTCGGAGCGCTCGCCCTGCGGATGGCCGAAGGTCGAATAGGCGAGCATGGCGAGCCTCGGCTCATAACCCATGCGGCGGGCAAAGCCTGCGGCCTCCTCGGCGATGTCGGCGATCTGCTCGGCGTTCGGCATATCGTGCACGGCGGTGTCGGCGACCAGCACGGTCTTGCCCCGCGCCAGCACGATCGAGACGCCGATGACGCGATGGCCGGGCTTGGCGTCGATGACGCGGCGGATGTCGTCGAGTGCTGTCGAATAGTTGCGGGTGACGCCCGTCACGATGCCGTCGGCGTCGCCCAGCGCCACCATGCAGGCGGCAAAATGGTTGCGGTCGTTGTTGATCAGCCGCTGGCAGTCGCGGAACAGGAAGCCTTTGCGCTGCATGCGCTCGTAGAGATAGTCGGTGTAGATGCCGTTGCGGCGCGACAGCCTTGCATTGATGATCTCGATGCCTTGCTTGTTGAGGTCGATGCCGGCGTGCTTGGCGTTTTCCTTGATGACGTCGTCGCGTCCGAGCAGGATGGCGGTGCCGAGCCGCTGATTCACATAGGAGACGGCGGCGCGCATGACCTGCTCCTCTTCGCCCTCGGCGAAGACGATGCGCTTGGGCTGGCGCCGCACGCGGTCGTAGATGCGCTGCAGGGTCGAGGCGATCGGGTCGCGGCGGGCCGACAGCTCCTGCGCATAACGGTCGAGATCGAGGATCGGCTTGCGGGCGACGCCGGAATCCATCGCCGCCTTGGCCACCGCAATCGGGATGGCCGAGATCAGGCGCGGGTCGAACGGCACCGGGATGATGTAGTTGGGGCCGAATTTCGGCCGGTTGCCCTGATAGGCGGCGGCGACGTCGTCGGGCACATCCTGGCGTGCCAATGCCGCCAGCGCCTGGGCGGCGGCGATCTTCATGTCGTCATTGATGGTGGTTGCCCTGACATCCAGCGCGCCGCGGAAGATGTAGGGAAAGCCGAGCACGTTGTTGACCTGGTTGGGGTAATCAGAACGACCGGTGGCCATGATGGCGTCGGTGCGGATCTCGGCGACCTCCTCCGGCGTGATTTCCGGATCGGGATTGGCCATGGCGAAGATGATCGGGTTCTTGGCCATCGACTGCACCATGGCGGTGGTCAGCGCGCCCTTAGCGGAGAGGCCGAGGAAGACGTCGGCGCCATCGAGTGCCTCGGCGAGGCTGCGCGCCTCGGTCTTGACCGCATGCGCCGACTTCCACTGGTTCATGCCTTCGGTGCGGCCTTGAAAGACCACGCCCTTGGTGTCGCACAAAGTGATGTTTTCCGGCGCAAAACCCATCGCCTTCATCAGCTCGATACAGGCGATGCCGGCTGCACCGGCGCCGTTGCAGACCATTTTTGTGGTCTTCATGTCGCGGCCGGTGATTTCCAGCGCGTTGATCAGGCCGGCGGCCGAGATGATCGCAGTGCCGTGCTGGTCGTCATGGAAGACCGGGATGTCCATCAATTCGCGCAGGCGCTGCTCGATGATGAAGCATTCCGGCGCCTTGATGTCCTCGAGATTGATGCCGCCGAAAGAGGGCCCGAGGAAACGCACACAGTTGATGAACTCGTCGGCGTCCTCGGTATCGACCTCGAGGTCGATGGAATCGACATCGGCGAAGCGCTTGAACAGCACCGCCTTGCCCTCCATCACCGGCTTGGAGGCCAGCGCGCCGAGATTGCCAAGGCCGAGAATGGCGGTGCCGTTGGAGATGACGGCGACCATATTGCCGCGCGTCGTGTAGTCGAAGGCGCGCGAGGGGTCTTCGGCGATGGCCAGAACAGGAACCGCGACGCCAGGCGAATAGGCGAGGCTGAGGTCGCGTTGCGTCGCCATCGGCTTGGTGGCAACGACCTCCAGCTTGCCGGGGCGACCCATGGCGTGGAATTCGAGCGCTTCCTGCGCACTGACGGACGGACCGTTGTTCTCGGTTTTCCTGGCCATGATGTTCTTGATTTCCTCACCGGTGCAGCACCTCGTTGAAGCGGGTGCTTTGTGTCGGACCGAATTAAGACCACGCGCCGCCGCGTGTAAACCGCCAGCGCGCTGGAATCGCCGTCCGCATCGGCAATTGCGGACAAGCTGCCGTCCCGTCGTCCCCTGTTTTTCGAAGCTCTGGCATTAAACCGCATCATCACATCTGCTAGCGTGCCGCGCATGAACATGCACAGCCCGAACGAGCCAGACGCCCCCGAGGCGATGACGCCGGTGCCGACCGCCCACGCCGGCGCCACGCCGATGATCGAGCAATTCATCGAGATCAAGGCGGCGAACCCCGATTCGCTGCTGTTCTATCGCATGGGCGATTTCTACGAGCTGTTCTTCGACGATGCCGAGAAGGCGAGCCGGGCGTTGGGCATCGTGCTGACCAAACGCGGCAAGTATCAAGGGCTCGACATTCCGATGTGCGGCGTGCCGGTGCATGCCGCCGACGATTATCTGCAAAAGCTGATCGGCCAGGGTTTCCGCGTTGCCGTCTGCGAACAGATCGAGGATCCGGCCGAGGCCAAGAAACGCGGCGGCAAATCGGTGGTGCGCCGCGACGTGGTGCGGCTGGTGACACCGGGCACCATCACCGAGGACAAATTGCTGGCGCCGTCGGAATCGAGTTTCCTGATGGCGCTGGGGCGGGTGAAAGGCGGAGCGGACCACTCCTTTGCGCTGGCCTGGATCGACATCTCGACCGGCGCCTTCCGCGTCACCGACACCACCGCCGACCGGCTTTTGGCCGACATTTTCCGCGTCGATCCGCGCGAGCTGATCGTCGCCGAGCCGGTGTTCCATGATCCGGAGCTGAAGCCGGTGTTCGACGTGCTCGGCCGCGTCGCCAGCCCGCAACCGCCGTCGCTGTTTGATTCGGCCTCGGCCACGGGACGCATCGCCCGTTTCTTCGATGTGGCGACGCCGGATAGCTTTGGCGCCTTTTCGCGCGCCGAGCTATCGGCGATCTCGGGCGCCATCGCCTATGTCGAGAAGACGCAGAAAGCCGAGCGTCCGCCGCTGTCGCGGCCGGAGCGCGAGGAGCAGGGATCGACCCTGTTCATCGACCCGGCAACACGCGGCAATCTCGAACTCTTACGCACGCTGTCGGGCAGCCGCGAAGGCTCGCTGTTCAAGGCGATCGACCGCACGGTCACCGGCGGCGGCGCAAGGCTGCTCGCCGACCGGCTGATGGCGCCGCTGACCGACCCGGTGGCGATCGGCGGCAGGCTGGACTCGGTTTCGTTCTTCCGTTCCGAGACCCGGCTCTGCCAGGCGGTGCGGTCGAGCCTGAAGAGCGTCGCCGACATGCCGCGCGCGCTGTCTAGGCTGGCGCTCAACCGGGGCGGGCCGCGCGACCTCGGCGCGCTGCGCGCCGCCTTCGAGGCGGCAGGCGCGATCGCCGAGATTTTCGCGGCGACCGCCCTGCCGCAGGAATTGACGGCCGCACTCGCCGCCATCCATGCACTGCCCCAAGCGCTTTCGCAGCATCTGACGCAGGCGCTCGGCGACGAGCTGCCGCTGCTCAAGCGTGACGGCGGCTTCGTGCGCGGCGGCTACCATGCCGATCTCGACGAGATGCGGGCGCTGCGCGATGAGTCGCGCAAAGTGATCGCCGGGCTGGAGCGCTCGCTGATCGACGAGACCGGCATCCGCTCGCTGAAGATCCGCCACAACAATGTGCTTGGCTACTACATCGAGGTGACCGCCAATCACCACGCGATCATGACCGGCAGCGACGGCGCCAAGGCGCGCTTCATCCACCGCCAGACCATGGCAAACGCCATGCGCTTCACCACGACCGAGCTTGCCGAACTCGAGACCAAGATCGCCAATGCCGCCGACCGGGCGCTCAGCATCGAGCTTGCCGCCTTCGACGCGCTGACGGCGGAAGCGGTCGGCGAAGCGGAGAAGATCCGCGCCGGTGCGGACGCGCTGGCCGTGCTCGATGTCTCGGCGGCACTTGCGCTTCTCTCGGAAAGCGAAGCCTGGTGCCGGCCGGTGGTGGATTCGAGCCTTGCTTTCGACATTTTGGGGGGCCGGCATCCGGTGGTCGAGCAGGCCTTGCGCCGTTCGGGCGAAGGCCCGTTCGTCGCCAATGATTGCGACCTGTCGCCGGAGGGCAGCGCCAAGAATGGCGCGATCTGGCTTCTGACCGGCCCCAATATGGGCGGCAAGTCGACGTTCCTCAGGCAGAACGCACTGATCGCCATCCTCGCCCAGACCGGCTCGTTCGTGCCGGCGACATCGGCCCATATCGGCGTCGTCGACCGGCTGTTCTCGCGTGTCGGCGCCTCGGACGATCTGGCGCGCGGCCGCTCGACCTTCATGGTCGAGATGGTCGAGACGGCGGCGATCCTCAACCAGGCCGGCGAACGCGCGCTGGTGATCCTCGACGAGATCGGCCGCGGCACCGCCACTTTCGACGGCCTGTCGATCGCCTGGGCGGCGGTCGAATACCTGCACGAGAAGAACCGCTGCCGGGCGATCTTCGCTACTCACTTTCACGAAATGACCTCGCTGGCCGGCAAGCTGGCGCGGCTCTCCAACGTCACCATGCGGGTCAAGGAATGGGAAAACGACGTCGTCTTCCTGCACGAGGTCGGCAAGGGTGCCGCCGACCGCTCCTACGGCGTGCAGGTGGCGCGGCTGGCCGGCCTGCCGGAGGCGGTGGTCGACCGGGCTAAGGAAGTGCTGCATCAGCTCGAAGAAGGCGAAGTCTCCGGCAAGACCAACCGGCTGGTGGATGACCTGCCGCTGTTTTCGGTGGCGGTGAAGCGCGAAGCGCCAAAGCCGGCGAAAAACGATGCGCTCGGCGACGCGCTCGGCGCGATCAATCCCGACGAGATGACGCCGCGCGAGGCGCTGGAGGCGCTTTACCGGCTTAAGGGACTGGCGTAGCCAGTAAAGGTCGGCGGGACAGCACCCCCCTCTGCCCTACCGGGCATCTCCCCCGCAAGGGGGGAGATCGGACGTCACCTTGGCTTTCGCCAATCACCATGCAAGGAGAGCGGAGCGCGGAAGCTGCCTATCTCCCCCCTGTTTGGACCGGAGACATCGCGAACAGGTGTGCGAGAACATCGCGAACAGTTTGGCGTGCTTTGCGCCGGGAGGTTCGCGATGCCATTTGGGAACACCAGCGTGATGGATGGGAAGTTGGAG
>NZ_JAMYTM010000006.1:0-216020 GCF_040322475.1 Mesorhizobium sp. M0140
GCGCATGGCTTTCGACAACGGCCCACCGTGGGGAGATGGCGGACGAAGCAACTTCACACGCTTCACCGTCTGGCTGATCGAGCACGGCGTCGCCGTCTCCCATTCCAGGCCTCTGCATCCGCAGACGCTGGGCAAGGAAGAGCGCTTCCACCGCTCGCTCAAGGCCGAAGCGATGGCCGGACCTGCTTTCGAAAATCTCGATCGCGCGCAGAAAGCCTTCGATGCCTGGCGCGACCTCTACAACACCGAAAAACCTCACGATGGCCTCAAGGGTTGCGTTCCCCTCGACAGATACACACCCTCGCCGCGATCCTTCTGCGAGGCCGTCGAAGCTTTCGACTACCCACAAGACGCCATCGTTCGCAAGGTCCAGAAAGAGGGCCGCGTCGCCTTGTGCGGCTACATCCTGCGCCTCTCCAAGGCATTTGGAGGGAAAGCCGTGGCCTTCACCCCCACCGGCAAGGACGGCGTCTTCCAAGCCTTCTTCAGACATCAGAAAATAGAAACAGTCGACCTCAACCTCTGCAGACGATAAGTGACAAAACTGTTCGCGATGTCCTCGCACACCTGTTCGCGATGTCTCCGGTCCAAACAGGGGGGAGATCGGCAGCTTTGCTGGTAGCGCTTTTCCTGCGGTGTGGAGATTGGCGAAAGCAGGACGGACAGCCAATCTCCCCGCTTGCGGGGGAGATGTCCGGCAGGACAGAGGGGGGTGCTGTCCCACCGGCTTTGCCAATCGGCCGATCCCCGCCAAATCGCCCTACTTCGTCTCGCCAATCCTCTCCGCCTTGTCGAGATTGTCCTTGCCGATGACGATCGGCGTCAAAAGCACCAGCTTCTCCTGCGGCTCGGTCTTGTCCTTGGCAAAGGCCACCGCGATGCGCACCGCGGTGCGCGACTGCTCGCCGGGAAACTGCTCGACGGTGCCCGCAAGCTTGCCGTCGCGCACCGCGACCAGCGCTTCCGGCAGTGCATCGAAGCCGTAGATCTTGACGTCGGTGAAGTTGCGAGCGGCGCAGGCCTCCATGGCGCCGAGCGCCATGTCGTCATTGGCGCAGACGATGGCGTCGGGCTTGCCGTTGGCGGCAAGGCCGGCCTCAGTCACCGACAGCGCCTCGGCGCGGGCGAAGTTGGCGGTCTGCTCGAAGACGATCTGATACTTGTCCTTCAAGGGATCGAGCACATTGTGCACGCCCTTGTTGCGGTCGATCGCCGGGCCGGCACCGGGTTGGCCCTGCAGATGGAACAGCTTGGCGCCGTTCGGGAACGCCGCCACCACGGCGTTGGCTTCCGCCTCGCCGCCCTTCACATTGTCGGCGCCGACATGCGCGAGGATGCCCTCGACGCCGTCGACGCGGCGGTCGATCGTCACTACGGGAACACCGGCCTTGACCGCTTCCTCGATGGCCGGCGCCAGTGCGTTGACGTCGAGCGGCGAGATGACGATGGCGTTGACCTTCTGCACCAGGGCGGCCTCGATGTCGGCGGTCTGCTTGGTGGCCGAGTTCTGGCCGTCGCTTTCGGTCAGATTGACGCCTTGCGTGGCGGCTTCCGCCTTGATCTCGTTCAGCATGTGCACGAAGAACGGAAAGCCGAGACTGGGCACCGAGCCAAGGATGGTGAGCTTGTCCTGCGCAAACACCGAGGGCGCGGCAACCATCATGGCGCCGAAAGCCGCGGACGACAGCAGGAATTCACGTCTGTTCATGGGATCCTCCTCCACAAGGACGCACGCCCGAAAACCGGATCGGTTTCAGGAAGGATCATGCGTCGGTTCAAAGTGTGGAGCATCCTCCCTGCGCCCGAAAACGCATGCCGCTCCAGCTGGCCGCCGCTGTAAAAAGAGCCTCCCACCGACGCCTGCACAGGGATGCTAACCCAGCGCCAACCATTTGTGCAACCTCGATATAACAGCGCCGTCCGGCAAATTATCGGAATTGTCGGATTTTTGGATCGTGCGGCATGCTTCCCAGCACAGTAGACACGGCGCTTCGCCTCCTGCGGCCTATTTGGCGTTGACTGACTTCATATTCCTTGTTGAAAGGCCATCGTTAAATGTGTATAAATACACATGAAAAGCGCCGACATTATCCGCCTGTTGGAAGCTGATGGGTGGGTTGAAGTTGCCCGAAGGGGCAGTCATGCGCAATTCAAACACCGCGACAGGCTAGGGCGGGTCACCGTCCCTCATCCCAAGCGCGATATTCCAATAGGCACCCTGCGCAGCATCGAAAAACAATCTGGACTGAAACTGAGGTGACGGCCATGAAGCAGTATATCGGACTTATCCATAAGGATGCCGACAGCGACTTCGGTGTGTCTTTCCCTGATTTCCCAGGCGTGATTACCGCCGGCAAGGATCTGGATGACGCCCGGTCCATGGCTGAAGAGGCCCTCGCCCTCCACATCGAAGGGTTGGTCGAGGATGGCGGGGCTGTTCCTGAACCCTCCAGTTTGGAGGCTGTGATGGCGGACGCCGATAATCGCGACGGTGTTGCAATCCTGGTCTCGGCCCAGACCCAGACCAGGAAAACAGTGCGTATCAACGTGACGCTTCCGGACGACATTCTCCAAAGGATCGATGCCTTTGCCGAAGCTCATGGCTATACCCGATCCGGGTTTCTCGCAAAGGCCGCTGAAAAAGTGATGGCGCTTGAAGCGGCGTGACCCGATGAAGCCGCAAATCATCTGCCATATGCTCGCATCACTCGACGGCAGCCTTCATCCAAGCCGCTACACGACAAGTCCGGACGGGACCCGGGCGGAGTGGTCGAGCCTCTACGAGCATATCCACAATGATCTCGCGGCTGACGCCTGGATCGTCGGCCGCGTCACCATGGCCGAGATGAGCAAGGCCGGCGCGCATCCGCCGGCCAATACCGGCAAGGTCGACCGGCCCTATCATTTCGCGCAAAGGGATGCGGGCAGTTATGCCGTGGCGCTCGATGCCTCGGGCAAGCTTCATTTTTCCAAACCCGACATCGGCGGCGACCATGTCGTGGTGCTGCTTGGGCGTGACGTTGCCGACAGCCATCTGGCCGAGCTCGCATCCGACGGCGTGTCCTATATCGTCGCGGAAACGGCGGATATGGATCTCGCCGCGATGGTCGAGGTGCTCGGACGCGAACTCGGCATCCGCCGGCTGCTGCTCGAGGGCGGTGCCGGCATCAACGGCTCGTTCCTTGCGGCCGGGCTCGTCGATGAACTGAGCCTTCTCGTCGCACCCGCGATCGATGGACGGGCCGCGAACCAGGCGTTCGTCGAGTTCGGCGAGAGTGGCCTGCCGGGCAAGATGCAGTTGTCCCTGAAGAGCTGCGAAGCGCTGGCGCATGGACTTGTCCATCTGCGTTACGCAGTTACTCCTGGATGAGGGCTGACCGCCTCGTACAGAAGGGCCGGCAATCTGACTGAAGATTACCGGCCCCTGTATCGTCAGCTTCAGCGCCGATGCTTCAGTCGATCAAGCAGCGTATCGCATGGCGTCGAGATCGGCGATCAGCGTCGGGCCGGTCGGATGCCAGCCAAGCCGTAGCTGGGTCAGCGCGCTGGAGGCCGGCAGATCCATCGGCGCGAACATCGCCATCCAGCCGAAATGCTCCGCCGCTCTTTCCGGCGCGATGGAAACGACCGGCAATTTCAGGCCCCGGCCAAGCGCCTCGGCGATGGCCCGCACCTCGACGCCTTCCTCGCCGACCGCGTGATAGCGCGCGCCCGGTTGCCGCTTTTCCACGGCCAGCCGGTAAAGCCGCGCGACGTCGAGGAGATGGCCCGCGGAGAAGCGGTTGCGGCCTTCGCCGACATAGGCCGAGACGCCTTTTTCACGCGCGATTTCGATGAGCGGCGAGATAAGCCCTTGCTTGACCGGATTGTGGACCTGCGGCAGCCGCACCACCGACACATTGATGCCGGCGTCCAGCAAGGCATTGCCGGCCAGCTCCGAGGCGATGCGCGGATTGGGATGGCCGGGATTGAAGACGTCCTCGATCGCCAGTTCGCCATGCCCGGGGCTGCCCATGCCGACGCCGGAGGTGATCACCAGCGGCCGGTCGGAGCCGGCCAGGGCGGCGCCGAGTGCGGCGATGACGCGCTTGTCCTTTTCGCAATTTTCGGCAAACCGCGAAAAATCGTGGTCGAACGCTGTGTGGATCACAGCCTCCGCCTTGGCCGCGCCGTCGCGCAGCCCCTCGGGATCCTCGAGCGTCCCCCGGAGCACTTCGGCGCCCGCGGCGGCCAGCGCCTCGGCGCCGGCGTCGGAGCGGGTCACGCCGACCACCTGGTGGCCCGCCTGGATGAGTTCGGGAACCAGCGCCGAACCGATGAAACCGGTCGCGCCGGTGAGAAAGATACGCATGCAAAATCTCCTGCACTAGTTGCCTGCGTAATATTGCTGGTCTATTATTCTATTAAAGTAGTGATCTTATCATGGTATAATGACTAACAGGATGCCCTCCAATTCCGCCGGCTCGCTGGCAGCGTTCCTCAAAGACCGGCGCACGCGGCTCGATCCGGCTTCCTTCGGCTTTTCGGGCCGCCGACGCACGCCGGGACTGCGCCGGGAAGAGGTCGCCCAGCGCGCCAACATAAGCCCGACCTGGTACACATGGCTGGAGCAGGGCCGCGGCGGCGCACCCTCGGCCGATGTCCTCAATCGCATCGCCAAGGGGCTGCTGCTGACCGAGGCGGAACGCGAACATCTTTTCATGCTCGGGCTGGGGCGCCCGCCCGTGGTCCGCTACAGAGGCGACGAGGGCGTCAGCCCCCGGCTGCAGCGCCTCATCGACACACTCGATGCCAGCCCCGCCATAGTCAGGACCGCCACCTGGGACGTCGTTGCCTGGAACCGCGCCGCGCGGGTCGTGCTGACCGACTACAGCGCCCTGCCCGAAGGCGAGCGCAACATCCTGCGTTTCATGTTCCTGCGCCCCGTCATCCGCGCCAAGCAGCACGATTGGAAAAACCTCGCCCGTTTCGTGGTCGCTTCGTTCCGTGCCGATGCGGCACGCGCCGGCGCTGTCTCCGAGGTGCGCGAACTCGTCGACGAGCTCTGCAGCGCCAGCCCGGAATTCGACGCGCTGTGGCGGGAAAACGACGTGCTCAGCCACGGCGACGGGACAAAGCGCCTGAAACACCCGGAACTCGGCGATATCGAGCTGGAATATTCGGGCTTCGCGGTCGACGGCCGGCCGGATTTGAGCCTGACCGTCTACAACCCGGTCGACAGCGCCGTCGCCGACCGCATCCGCGCGCTGGCTCTCGCCCGACACCCCAAAGAGTAAGGGCCGGACGACCCGTCCGCGGGGATGACGCCCGCCCTCCTTCAAGCGCGCTCGCAGACCGCCTTCAGGATTTGCAAGGTCGGACCCCAGTAGAGATTGGCGTGCGGACGGATCGCCGGTTCGGCGAAGTCGCTGAGCGTCAGCGTCAGCTTCGTCCCCCCATCCATCGGCGCCAGATCGAAGCTGACCACGGTGTGGTTTTCGGGCACGTCCGCCAGCCGCGAGGCCGACAGCGTGCTCCAGTAGCCGTACGCGAAGCTCTTTTCCGGCTCAAAAGCGCGGATGGTGCCATGGTTCTCGAACGGCATTCCGTGCAGCAGTCCGCGCATCACGATCGCGCCGCCGGCATGCCCTTGCAGGCTGACGGTCAACTCCTCGTCGGACATCCATTGCGGGATCATTTCTGGCGTCGTCAGTATCCGCCCAACCTTGGCCGGCTCGGCACCGATGACGACTGTCTTGGTGATCGGCGAGATGTCGGGAGACTCACTCATGCGAAGCAAGTTTATCGCGGATGCGGCGGCGACAATATCGCCGGTCCAAGAACCGCGGATGCCGCCACTGCCCCCTTGCTTTGCGCACGATTGCAGCAGCGCGTCTTGCGAAGCCATTGCAGCCCGTGGCATTTGTCGGCTCCACCAGCACAGACGGCAGCATGACACCACGGCAGACACGACAAAGCGGCAGGCAGGCGGCGCCCGGCGTCAGCCTGAACCGGGCGCTGTCGAAGCTCGGCCTGTGCTCTCGCACGCAGGCCGAGGTGCTGATCGCCGAAGGCCGCGTGCGTGTCGGCGGCAAGGTCGTGCGCGATGCAGCCCTGCGCGTCGACCTCGACCGCGACCGCATCGTTGTCGACGACAGGCCGGTGGTTGCCGAGCGCAAGGTCTATCTCGTCCTCAACAAGCCGCGCGGGCTGGTCACCACCCGCGACGACCCGCAACAACGCGACACCGTCTATGCCTGCCTGGAAGGGCTCGACCTGCCCTTCGTCTCCCCGGTCGGTCGCCTCGACAAGGCGAGCGAAGGCCTGCTGTTGATGACCAACGACACCCGGTTTGCCAACCGGCTGATGGATCCGGCCTCGCATTTGCCCAAGACCTATCACGTGCAGATCGGCATGGTGCCGGACGCAGCGATGCTGGACAAATTCCGCGCCGGCGTGACCGTTGATGGCGAGACCCTGAGCGCCAGTTCGATCGAATTTTTGCGCAGCGGCGGCCGCACCGCCTGGCTGGAGATCGTACTCGACGAAGGCCGTAACCGCCACATCCGTCGCCTGCTCGCCGCGCACGGCGTCGAGGTTCTGCGCCTCATCCGCATCGCTATCGGCCGCCTGCCGCTCGGCGACCTCGCCAAGGGTACGGCACGGCATTTGACGCCGGAGGAACTGGAGCTGCTGGCGGGGTGAGCCCCGCCTGCGCTGGTGCAGGCGCACAGCAATCCTTCCTGACGGAAAGCTGTCAGGAGGCCTGCCCTATAGGTCGGATGGGAGCCCGCCACGGCTTCAACGATCAGGAGCCAAAGCAATGAATTTCGTCTCTATCCGCATCATCACTTCGGACGTTCAGCGCCTCGTGCGCTTCTACGGCGAGATCACGGGCATGCCCGTGACGGTCTACACGGAAGACTTCGCGGAACTGGCGACACCGGCCTGCACGCTGGCGATTGGCAGCACGCGCACCTTGAAGCTGTTCGGCGGCGACATCGCCCGCCCCGCCGACAACCGCACCGTCATCCTTGAGTTCCGCGTCGGCGACGTCGATGCTGAATTCGCCAGGCTCTCGGACCTCGTCAGGAATGTTACTGTGCAGAAGCCAACCACAATGCCCTGGGGCAATCGCTCGCTGCTGTTTCGCGACCCCGATGGCAATCTGTTGAATTTCTTTACGCCGGTGACCGCCGAAGCGATCAAGAAATTCGACAGATAGGGCGGAAGCGGCGCCGCTGGCCAAAGCCGCCCTATTTCTGGTTCCATTTCCGGATGACCGGCTCGCTCAAATCATGCTCGTAGCCGAGCACGCTGATGCTGGCTGTTTCGAGCACGAGCAGCGCGCCGCCTTCGGGCGGCAGCCCGATCCAGCGCGCCGCCAGCACGCGCAAAAAATGCGCGCTGGAAAACACCAACATGTCGGCATTGGCCTTGCGTAACCCGTCAATGATCCTGTCGGCCCGCGCGCCCACATCGGCCGCCATCTCGCCCTTTGGACAACCATCGCGAAACACATTCCAGCCGGGGCGCTCGGCCAGGATCTGTTTTGTCGTCAGCCCCTCATAGGCGCCATAGTCCCACTCCTGCAGATCGTCTTTCTTGACGCTCTGCGCGCCGAAGCCGGCCAATACGCTGGTGTTGTAGGCGCGCTGCGACGGGCTCGACCATACGGCCGAAAAGGACAGGCCCTTGAGCCTATCCGCGACGCCCCGCGCGGCGGCCTCGCCAACCGGGGTCAACGGCATGTCGGTGCGGCCGGTATGCTGCCCCGAAAGGCTCCATGCCGTCTCGCCATGCCGGACCAGATGGATTTGGGGATACACGCTGCTCATGAGATGCCTTTCGATGTGGTCCGGCACCTTAAGCGACGATGCGGCAAAGGGGAATCCGCTTGGTACAAAACTGCGTGGTCGCCTGGCCTTGATCCGCGGCGGGCCGGCCCTGTGATCATCCTGGTGCCGCAACTATATCAAGGCCAGCCTCTACAAGGCTCCCGCCACCACAAGGGCACGGGCCCTTGCACAACAAGTCGAGATCATCATGTACAAACATCTGCTCATCGCCACGGACGGATCGGAACTGGCCGACAAGGGCGTTGCCCACGGCCTGACATTGGCCAAGGACCTCGGCGCCTCCGTCACCTTCGTTACCGTCTCGGAACCATTCCCGATCTTCGCCTGGGGCGGCGCCATGGCCGGCTATGCCGCCGGCGATGAGCTCGTCGCCTACAAGGAAGAGGCAGGCCGCTATGCCAAGGAAGTGCTCGCCAAATGCAAGGCGTCGGCGGACGCCGTTGGCGTGGCCGCGGAGGTGGTCCATGTCGAGGACAAGCGGCCCGCCGAAGCCATCCTGGAACTGTCGCAGGCCCTGCGCTGCGACCTGATCGTCATGGCCTCGCACGGCCGTCGCGGACTGGGCAAGCTGCTTCTCGGCAGCCAGACGGCGGAAGTGCTGTCCTACACGGAGATTGCGGTGCTGGTGGTGCGGTAACAGATTGTACGGATTCAATCCGTACCATATAATAGCAGACAAAGGAGATAGCCATGCCTCGCAACGTCGGTGATAACGGTCGAATCGATTTCCGGATTCTGCCCGAAGCGAAAGCCGTGATCGCACGTGCGGCCGCCTTGTCGAATGTCGGCCTGACCGAGTTCGTTACGCGCTCCGCACTGCGTGACGCCCAGGCTGCGATCGAACGCGCCGAACATCTTGCGCTGTCAGAACGGGACAGTCTGCGCGTCCTCGACCTGCTTGAAAACCCGCCCTCCCCGACCAACCGCCTTATCCGCGCCGCCAAAGCCGGCCAGACTCTCGCGTGAACTCCGTCACATGGCAAGAAGTGCCGATCGGGAGACAACATAACCGTGCCGCCTTCGACTGTGGCGACGCGGACCTCAACATCTATTTGCAGCGCTTTGCGCGTCAAAGTCATCAAAGCGGTGGCGCAAAAACTTTCGTCGCCGTGACGGCGCAAGATCCTTTGCGCATCCTCGGCTTCTACTCTCTCAGCCCGGCTTCGATCGACTTTGCCAGGACCCCGGCAGTCGCCAAACGCGGCCTTGGCCGCTATGACGTGCCGGTCTACCGTCTGGGTCGGCTCGCCGTAGACCGTACGATACAAGGCCGCGGCCTTGGCGGCGGTTTGCTGCTCGCCGCCGGGAAGCGCTGTATGGCAGTCGCGGAGGAGCTCGGCGGCGTTGCCTTGCTAATCGATGCCAAAGGTGACCAGGCTGCCCACTGGTATGAAGGTTACGGTGCGATCCGTCTGGATGACGCGCCGCTGTCCCTGGTCCTGCCTTTCGCCGCGATCGCCAAGGCGAGAGCTGCATTCTGAACGCCTGCCGCAAGCTACAGAATACCGTCCTCCACAAGATAGACACCCAGCGCCAGCAATCCGACGAAGAAGACTTTCCGGAAGGTCTCGATGCTCATCCTCCGGCGCAATGCCTGGCCGGCGAACATGCCGGCCAGCGCCGGCGCAAGGGCTGCGACCGATCCCGCCAGTTGCGCGCTCGGCGACGCCAGGGCACCGGTCCTGAACAGCCCGATGGCGAGCGCCGCCGTCGACACGGTGAAGGATAGGCCGAGCGCCTGGATCAGGTCTTCTTTCTCCAGCCGCAGCGATTGCAGATAGGGCACTGCCGGGATGACGAAGACGCCGGTGGCGCCGGTGACCAGCCCGGTCGCCACCCCGACCAGCGGTGACATCAAGGCTTCGTGGCGCACCGGCGTGGTGAAGCCGGCCTTGGCGAGGCCGAGGATCGCATAGAGCACCAGTGCGGCGCCCAGCCCGGCCGAAGCCGCGCCCGTATGCGTGCCGGTCAGCAGCCCGGCACCGGCAACGGTGCCGAGCATCACGCCGGCCATCATCGTCCATAGCCGCTTACACAGGCCGCCGAAGGACGGGCCGGTCAGCAATTGCCAGAGATTGGTGACCAACGACGGGATCAGCAGCAGCGCCGCGGCCTGCGCAGGCGGCATCGTCACCGCCAGCAGGCCCATCGCAACGGTCGGCAGCCCCATGCCGACGACGCCCTTGACGAAGCCGGCGGCGAGGAACACGGCGCCGATCCAGGCGAGGACGCCGGCGCTCAGCATGGTCGTATCTTCAAGGCGGGATCAGTCATGCAGCAGCATATCGGTTGCGTCGGCATCCAGGCTGGCGGCCTTTGCCGGCGCCGCATCGCGGCTGGTGGATACGACCGTCGCCGCGCATCCCCGCAGGCCTGATCCCGCTGGCGCCATGGCAAGGCCAGCCACGGCAATGGCCAGCACGATCGCCGTGCTTTCGAGAATGCCGAGCCGGCCTGACGTTCGTTTGTTCATCACAATTCTCCTTCGAAACTGTTTGACGAAGATCCCGGCCGATCACAATGTGGAAGTTGTGCTGCCAACCTTCGGCCAGGACGAAGGCTGGAGGGCCGATCGCCTTCCCGGGCGCTGAATATTCGCAGGAGCAAAAGAATGCGCTTCGATCTGGTCGATCTCCGCCTGTTCCTGCTGGTGGCCGAACGCGGCAGCATCACCCATGGCGCCGAGCTTGCCGGCCTGGCCCTGGCGTCGGCCAGCGCCCGCATCAAGGGCATGGAGGAGCGGCTCGGCGCGCCGCTGCTGGAGCGCCGCCGCCGTGGTGTGGTGCCGACGGCAGCGGGACAGGCGCTGCTGCATCATGCGCGCGCCGTGCAGAACCAGATCGAGGCCATGACCGGCGATCTGGCCGCCTATGCCACGGGCCTGCGCGCCCGCGTCCGGCTGCTGGCCAACACCGCCGCTACAGCCGAGTTGCTGCGCGACATCCTGCCGGCTTTCCTTGTCGCACATCCCCAGATCGACATCGATCTCGACGAGCGCCCCAGCCATGAGATCGCGCAAGCCGTGGCCAATGGTGCGGCCGATCTCGGCATCGCCGCAACCTGGGCCGGCCTGTCGCATCTCGAACAGAAACCGTTCTTCACCGACCGGCTGGTGGTGATCGCCGCGCGGAACCGGCCCGGCCTTGAAGGCCGCACCGTCAACCTCACTGAGGTTCTCGGCGAATCTTTCGTCGGCCTCAGCACCGGCCATGCGCTGCAGGAGCACATCACGCGCCAGGCGGCCCGCCTTGGCGGCCATCTGCATGTCCGCATCCGCGTGCCTGGTCTCGACAATGTCTGCCGGCTGGTCGCGCAAGGCGCCGGCATCGCCATCGTGCCGGAAAGTGCGGCGGGTCGTTCCGTGCGCACACTGCGGCTGACCGACGACTGGGCGACGCGCCAGCTCAACCTCTGCGCCCGCCGCTTCGAAGAGCTGACGCCACAGGCAAAACTGTTGGCGGCAGCGCTGGTCTGAGCCCTGACAGCGACCACCTATCCCCAGTAGCGCTGAATCATTGCCTTGCTTTTCCAATATCCGTGACGTAGCTTGTTTGCACATTAGCAAAAAAATCGCCAAAGTTTTTTCCTTTTGTGAAAGACGGGGACTTTGCGAGAACATCTCGATCTGACCGATCGGCGGCTGGTCAAACAGCTGTCGCAGGATGCACAGCCGGGCATCAACCGCATCGCGGAGATATTGGCGATTTCGGTGCCGACGGTGCGCACGCGGTTGCGCAACCTGCTCGACCGCAACCTGCTCAAGATCGTCGGCCTGCTGAATCTGACCGAGCGCCCCGAGCTGATCTCGGCCATTGTCGGCATCAATGCCCAAGGGCGCGGCCGGGCTCGCGAACTGGCGCAGCGCATTGCCGAACTGCCCTTCGTCAACTCGGCCTCGGTGGTCACCGGGCGCTTCGACATCATCGTCGACGTGACGGTGGCCGGCGACGTCGCCGACCTCTACCGCGTCACCAGCGAGTTGATCCCCGGCGCCGGCGAGCCCGGCGAAGTCGTGCGCAGCGAGACCTTCGTGGTCATGGCGTCCTGCAACAAATGGGTCAGCCTGCCGGAAGGCTGCTGGTCGGACGACCGCAAGGAGCCGGCATGAAGATCGCGGTACTCGGCGGCCTCGGCCTGCAAGGCCGGGCGGCAATCGCCGACCTTTTTGCCAGCGACGGCGTCGAGGAAATCGTCTGCGTCGACACGGCAGCGGATGGCCCGGCCCGGCTTGCCGGCCTGACCGATCTTGCCCGTGTGCGCTTCGTCGTGCCTGAAGGCGCGATCGGCCCGGCGCTGGCCAATGTGCTTGATGATGTCGACGCCGTCATCGACCTGTTGCCGCAGCCATTGATGCGCGAGGCGGTGCAGGCCGCGATCGCCACGCGCACGCCGCTGGTCACCACCAACTACGCCAAGTCGATCGCCGATCTGGCGCCGGCCGCCGAACAAGCCGGCGTCTCGATCATGACCGAATGCGGGCTCGACCCCGGCATCGACCTCGTACTCTACGCGCGCGCCGCCAGGCAGTTCTCTTCGATCACCGCGATCGATTCCTATTGCGGCGGCATCCCCGAGCCGAAGGCGATGGCCAAGCCGCTGTGCTACAAGGTGAGCTGGAATTTCGACATGGTCCTGGTCAGCCAGAACCGCGACAGCGTGATGATCGAGGGCGGAAAGCGCGTCGCGGTGCCGGCCGGCCAGCAGCACGACAACCCTTTCATCCATGAGATCGAGGTCGCGGGCCTGGGCAGGCTGGAAGCGTTCCCAAATGGCGATGCGCTGCATTATGTCGAGATGCTGGAGGCAGCCAAGGGTCTGCGCCGTTCCGGCCGCTACACGCTGCGCTGGCCGGGATGGTCGGCCTTCTGGGCGCCGCTAAAGGAGCTCGGTTTCCTCTCTGAGGACAAGGTGCCCGGCACCTCCAACAGCCCGCGCGAATTCCTCGGCCGGCTGCTCGGCCCGCAACTGCAATATGGCCCCGGCGAAAAGGATCTTTGCGTGATGCGCAATGTCTTTTCCGGCCACGAAGACGGCCGCGCCAAGACGGTGACGTCGGACCTGATCATCGAACGCGACCTGGCTTCCGGTCTGTTCGGCATGAGCCTCGGCGTCGGCTATCCCGCCAGCATCGTGGCGCAGATGCTGGCGCGGCGCGAGATCACCAAACCCGGCCTGCTCAACCCGCTGCTGGACGTGCCTGACGAACCCTTCTTCGACGAGCTTGCCAGACGCGGCATCAAGGTCACCGAGACGGTGGCCTGGGACTGAGGATTTTCGAACGGTGGCTGCCGCCGGCAACGGCGCTGCCGCTCAAAAAGCACCCCAAAGGGTGAAAAACAACGAAGACATGGAACAATAAAACAAGGAGGACTACCAAATGAAGATTGCGAAGCTTTTCATCGCCGGACTTGCGCTCGCCGGCCTTACCACTGCTGCCTCAGCCGGAACACTGGACGACATCACCAAGCGCGGCGAACTGCGTGTCGCCGTGCAGACCCAGGGACCCCCTTTCTCGCTGGTTGGCGCCAATGGCGAACGCACCGGCAGTTCGGTTGAACTGGCCGAACTGATGGCCAAGGAAATGGGTGTGAAAATCACCTTCCTCGATTTCGACTGGGATGGTCTGATCCCGGCGCTGCTGTCAGGCAAGGCCGACCTTCTGGTCGCCGACATGACACCGACGCTGGCGCGCGGCATGAAGGTCGCCTTCACCACGCCTTACATGTACACCGGCAGCACCGTCTTCACCAAGGCCGACAGCAAGTTCAAGACCACCGAAGACTGCAAGGCCAAGGGCACCAAGATCGCCGTGCTGCTCGGCGCCACCGGCGAGAAGGAAGCCAAGAAAGCCTTCCCCGACGCCGACATCAAGAGCTACAAGGGCGGCGGTCCGCTGCTGCTCGACGCCGTCAACAACGGCCAGGCCGATTGCGGCGTCAACGACGTCTCGGCGGTCAAGGGCCAGTCGACCGCCTATCCGGCCGGCAGCTTCACCATCATGCCGGACCTTCTGTCGAAGGAGCCGCTTGCCTTCGCCACCCGCTATGACGAGCCGGACCTGCTGGTCTGGATGAACCTGTTCCTCAACCAGGTCACCATCGACGGTCGCCTGCAGAAGAACCTCGACTACTGGGTCAATTCCGACGCCTGGAAGAAAGACCACTAAGCAGCGATAAAACCCAGGCGGTTTCGCGCGCGTCTCAAGCGCCGCGAAACCGCCTGGAATTTCGCTTCATCCGTCGTTTCCTGCACTCTGGGGATTGCACCCAACGATGCTCGAAAATTTCAGTTTCCGCACCATCGTCGAATACCTGCCGCTGTTCGGACAGGGCCTGATCACGACCGTCTGGCTGTCGGCGCTGTCCTTTGTAGGGGCGCTCATCGTCGGCATCGTGCTGTGCGCCATGAATCTGCAGCGCGGCTGGCTGTTTCGTGTGCCGGCCAAGGCCTATATCGATGCGGTGCGCGCCACGCCCTTGCTGGCGCAGCTCTATTTTCTCTATTTCGGCCTGCCCCGGCTCGGCTTCGTCCTGCCGGAACTCGTCGTCGGCATCCTCGCGCTGTCGTTGAACAGCGGCGCCTATATCGCTGAAATCATTCGCGCCGGTATCTTGTCGATCCCGCGCGGCCAGGTCGAGGCCAGCGTCGCCTCGGGCATGACCTATGTCCAGCGCATGCGCCTTGTCGTCCTGCCGCAAGCCTTCAAGGTGACGATCCCGCCTCTGCTTGGCCAAGCCATCGTGCTGGTCAAGGATTCCGCCCTTCTGTCGCTGATCTCGGTTGCCGAACTGACGCGCGCCGGCCAGTTGCTCGCCTCCGACCGCTTCATGCCGGCCGAAGGTTTCCTCACCATCGCGGCCTTCTATCTGCTGCTCTATTACGGACTGAAGGGACTGGCTGGCGTCTCCAGCCGCTGGCTCGGCACGGCGGGGGCGCGGACATGATCTGGCAACAACTGCAAAGCCTCGCCGGCTCCTATCCGCTGGCCCTGCGCGGCCTCGGCATGACCGTGATGCTGTCGCTGATCAGCCTTGTGCTCGGCACCTTGCTCGGCTTCGGCCTCGGCATCCTGCGCACCGGCGGCAACCGGCTGATCTCGGGCTTGATCGGGGCCTGGGTCGATCTGATCCGCGGCACGCCATTCCTGGTGCAGATCTTCCTGATCTTCTTTATCCTGCCGGAGTTCGGCATCGAGCTTGACGCCTTCACCGCCGGCATCATCGCGCTGACCAATCTGGCCGCCTGCTTCATCTGCGAGATCGTCGTCGCCGGCATCCGCTCGGTACCGACCGGCCAGGTCGAGGCGGCGCTGGCGTCCGGCCTGTCGCGCTGGCAGCGCATGCGCCAGGTGGTGCTGCCGCAGGCGATGCGCATCGTGCTGCCGCCGCTGGTCGGGCAATATGTGCTGCTGATCAAGGATTCTTCGGTCGTCTCCGCCATCGGTCTCACCGACCTCACCCGCGTCGGCTGGCTGGTGGTGCAGCGTGTGCCCAACGGCCTCTTGGTCTTCTTCCTCGTCGGCGTCGGCTATTTCATCGTATGCTATCCGCTGATCATGCTGGCCCGTCGGCTGGAGCAGCGCATGGGCGCGGCACATGGCGAGGTGCAGTTGTGACTTCCAACCCCAAAGGTCCAGAAAACATGACCACAACGGGCCTTGCCAAGACCGGTATGATCGACTTTCGCGGCGTCAACAAATGGTTCGGCTCGCTCAACGTGCTCAAGGACATCACGCTCAGCGTCGAGCCGCGCGAAGTGGTCGTCGTCTGCGGCCCGAGCGGCTCGGGCAAAAGCACTCTGATCCGCTGCGTCAACGGCCTGGAGGCGATCAAGAACGGCGACCTCGTCGTCGACGGCCAACGCCTGGGCGACCCCGCCACCAACATGACGCAGCTGCGCACCGAGATCGGCTTCGTCTTCCAGTCGTTCAACCTCTACCCGCATAAGACGGCACTCGAGAACGTCACGCTAGCCCCCATCCATGTCCGCAAGATCCCGCGCGCCGAGGCTGAAAAAGCAGGCCGTGAATTGTTGGCCAAGGTTGGCCTCGCCGACAAGGTCAATGCCTATCCCGCACAGCTCTCCGGCGGCCAGCAGCAGCGCGTGGCGATCGCGCGTTGCCTCGGCATGCGGCCCAAGATCATGCTGTTCGACGAGCCGACCTCGGCGCTCGATCCCGAGATGATTTCCGAAGTGCTCGACGTCATGGTGGCGGTCGCCGAGGAAGGCATGACCATGATGGTGGTGACGCACGAGATGGGCTTTGCCCGCAAGGTCGCCCAGCGCGTGGTGTTCATGGACGCCGGCGCCATCGTCGAAAGCGGCACGCCGGACGAGTTCTTCTCACACCCAAAGACCGACCGCAGCCGCGCTTTCCTGAGCAAGATTCTCAGGCATTGATTTCACGCCTTATAAGACATGCTTCTTTTTCGGCGTATCGACGAACCTCCGTTTGGGCAATGCGGGGCTTCCGTCATTGACGACATAGCGCAAACGCGCTGCAAGCCGTGCTTCCGCTTCAGGCCAATCCTTGAGACTTACCGGAAGCCGCGCGATGAGCTTCAGTTTGCGATCGTAAAGACCCACATGGACGATAGGAATGACGACGACAACGACAATGACTTGTCCAAAGCCTGCCAACTCGGAGAGTGGGATCGTTTTGTTTCTGAAGAGACGGCGGTAGATGATGTTTTCGCCTTCGATGCTCCAACGTGCGTATTGGACAGCAATCCCGGCCACCATGAGACCGACAAGGAAAACACCGATGACCACTCCGGACCAAAGCTCGGCCGGGGTCTGCGCTTCGGGATGCATGAAAATACCATAGATCATGGCTGCCAATGCGCCCCCGGCGCCCAGACAAACAAACCATCCCAGCGTTCGTTTTGCTGACCCGGTCTTGAATACGAGATCATTCTGCATAAGATTCCACCTGGTTCACTGTGACCGCGGGTAGCGGGAACCCCGCGACGCATTGGATGTCGAGCCGGTCTTCCCGGCGCTCCTTAAGAGCCAGGTTCCCGTCGGCAGTACACTGCGGTAGATGCAAAAGGGATTGCGGTCGATCCCCACTCTCAGCGTTCCGGACCCTTTTGCAGACCATCATGATCGGCGCCAGGTGCCAAGTCACGCGAGATGGGTCACGAACGCTGGCAGGCCGCCCCGCCGTCTGAGCAGCACGATGGCGAGGAAGGCGATCACGCCGCTCGCGGCGACGACGACCAGCACCCACAGCGAATTGGCGACGGACGTCCGCGCCATCATGAAGGCAAGCGCAAACGGCGCGAAGGCCGAGGTGAACTGACGGGCAGCGCTCGCCCATCCGAGCCGCGCACCATAGCCCTCGCGGCCGAAGAGTTCGAGCGGCAAGGTTCCGCCGACGATGCTGGTGAGGCCGGAACCGAGGCCGAACAGCAATACGAACAGGAAAGCGCCTGGCAGCCATGGCGTCGTCAGGAGCAGTGCGCACAGCCCTGCTGTGATCAGCGATGCGGCGATGACGGCAAGGTGCGTCTGCTGCAGCCGCCCGCCAAACAGCATGTTGATCAGCCGGCTGGCGACCTGCGCCGGTCCGAACAGGGTCGAGACGAAGAGGCCTGCGGTTCCGAGCCCCAGCGCCGCCGTCAGCGGCACCATGTGGATGAGGATCGCCGACAGCACGAAGCCCTCGGTGGCGAACCCCGCCAGCAGGAGCAGGAAGGCGGTCCGGCCGCGCCGGGCATCAAGCCGCGTGCCCGCTTCATCGGGGGCGGACCCGCGCTCTTGCGGCATGACTGCTGCATGGCGGCGCGACAGGCGCATCAGCCACGCGTGGATCGGCAGGCATAGGCCGAGATTGAGAGCGGCGAACAAAAGATAGACCGCGCGCCATGTCAGATGCGCATGCAGCGCCGAAGTCAGCGGCCAGAACAGGGTCGAGGCGAACCCGGCGATCAGCGTCAGATGGGTGATGCTGCGCTGCGGTCGGGGAACCCCGATCTGCACGATCGCAACGAAGGCGGCGCTGTAAAGAACGAAGCTGGAGGCCAGTTCCATCGCCAGCAAGGCCACAACGAAGCTCACGCGGTCGGGCGCGACGGCGCACAGCGCCAGCGCCACGGCTGCCGCCACCGAGCCGACGGTCATGATGCGGCCGGCGCCGAAGCGGTCGGCCCACCGCCCGGCAGTCGGCGCGAACAGGCTGCCGGCAAACAGCGAGGCCGTCAGTGCGCCGAACACCCAGCCTTCCGTGAGCCCGAACTCCCCAGCCATTGCCGGCGCCAGGATCGAGAAGCTGTAATAGAGCGTGCCGTAGCCGATGATCTGGGTCAGCCCAAGCGCCCAGATCGCCTTGCGCAGGACGGATCGTTCAGGCATCGGCGCCGACCGCCATATTCTCTCGCGTCTCGGTGGCCGGCGCGGTGGCGCAGCCGCAGCCCGATGCACCGGTTGCCTTGGCGTCCGCATCCCTGACGCAGCAGGCATCGACAGCGGCCGGCGCGGGCCCGCCACAGCAGCCGGCGCTTGCCGCTACCGTCACGACACCGACGGCGCTGCACACGCCGGTCTCCGGCAGCACCAGCCGGACCTCGCGGGCCGCGGCATGGTCTCCGGCAATATCGGCCACCACCGAGCGGACTTGCTCGTAGCCGGTCGCCATCAGGAAGGTCGGGGCACGGCCGTAGGATTTCGAGCCGACGATGGTGAAGCCCGGTTCGGGATGGGCGAGCTCTGCAACGCCATGCGCGGGAACCGTGCCGCATGAGTGGAAGTTTGGATCGATCAGCGGCGCCAGTGCCGGCGGCGCCTCGACGGCGGGATCAACCGCGATGCGGATTTCGCTCAGGAACGACAGGTCTGGCCTGAAGCCGGTGGTGACGACGATGCGGTCGATAGCCAGGTTGAACGGCTTGCCACCCAGGCTGGCATCGACAACAAGCCCCTCGCCCTGCGTCTTGATGCCGTTGACGGCGAAGGGCGCCAGCATGTTCAGCCTGCCATCCGCCATCGCCTGCCTGGCCGCCAATCCAAGCGCGCCGCGTTCCGGCAACTGGTCGTTCAGCCCGCCGCCGAGCAATCTCTCGATGCTGGCGTGGCGCAGCGCCCAGAAGATTTCGGTGCCAGGCGCCGCATCCTGCAGCTCCATCAGCGCCAGCGCGACGTTGATGGCCGAGTGCCCGCCGCCGATGACCAGGATGCGCTTGCCCGCATAGTCTTCTCTCGCCTTGCCGAGCACGTCGGGAATGCCATAGGCGATGCGTGCCGACGCCTCGCCTTCGCCGGAAACCGGCAGCCCGTCGACGCCGATCGGATTTGGCCGCCACCATGTTCCGGACGCGTCGATGACGGCGCGCGCGAGAACGCGGTGTTCGCCGCCGGCATCGCGATAGCGGATGACGAAGGGCGCGTCCTTGCGGCCATCATTGGCGACCTTGTCGTGTCCCTGACGGGTGATCGCGGTGACCTCGGCGCCGAGCTTCAAATTGGCGGCGATCGCGGGAAGCCGGCCAAGCGGCGTCAGATAATCGCGCACGATCTCGCCGCCGGTCGGCAGGCCCTGGCTGTCCGGCGCCGTCCAGCCGGAGCGGTCGAGCAGCGCCCGCGCCGCCGTATCGATGTTGTATTTCCATGGCGAAAACACCCGCACATGGCCCCAATCGAGCAGCGCCGCACCCACGCTTTCGCCGCGCTCCAGGATCAACGGACGAATGCCGCGCTCGACCAGATGCGCCGCGGCTGCCAGCCCGACCGGGCCGGCGCCGATGACCGCGACGGGAAGGTTTGCCATCATGTCCATAGGTTCGATCCTTCCGGTATGTTCGAATTATAAGTGCAAAAAAATCAAGCCAGCGCTTTGCCGACGGCGGGCGCGCAGACGGCGTCAGCGCAGCACTCGTCGGCGAGATAGCCGATCAGCGCATTCATGCCGGGATAGTTGGCGCGGCAGATCAGCGTCGTCGCTTGCCGCTCCTGCGTGACAAGCCCGGTGTCGACCAGCCGTTTGAGGTGATGCGACAGCGTCGAGGACGGAATGTCGAGCTTGCCCTGGACGCTGCCGACGGCAAGCCCGTCGTCACCGGCGCGCACCAGGATGCGATAGAGCTGAAGCCGCGTCGGATTGCCGAGTGCTTCAAGCTGGGCAGCTGCTTTTTCGAGTTTCATGGAAATAAACTACGCGGCACTTTTCGCGCCGTCAACTTAATTTCGAAAATATGGAAATAACATCAGCCGGCGCGTTTGCCCGAGGCGCCTGTGACCACCTCGCCATCCTCCTTGGTGAACGCACCGATCTCCGGGTTGGGCAGGACGTCCAGCACCTTTTCCGACGGCCGTGCAAGGACGACGCCGAGCGGGCTGACCACGATCGGCCGGTTGATCAGGATCGGATGTGCCAGCATGAAATCGAGGATCTGCTCGTCGGACCATTTCGGGTCGGCAAGGCCGAGTTCGGCATAGGGGGTGCCCTTTTCGCGCAGCAGGTCTCGCGGTGTGATGCCCATCGCGGCGATCAGTTCGACCAGCCTTTGTCGCGACGGCGGCGTCTTCAGATATTCGATCACCTCCGGCTCCTCGCCCGACTGCCGGATGATGGCCAGCGTGTTGCGCGACGTGCCGCAATCGGGATTGTGATAGATAGTCATAGTCATTTCGCGGCCCTTTCGCCGGACATGGTGTTGCGAACGGATGTTCCTTGTTCGTACCAGCCCTTGCTGTGGTTCACGATCCACACCACCGACAGCATGACCGGAACCTCGATGAGCACCCCGACCACGGTGGCAAGGGCCGCGCCCGAATTCAGCCCGAACAGCGCGATCGCGGCGGCCACCGCCAGCTCGAAGAAGTTCGACGCGCCGATCAGCGCCGATGGTCCAGCCACGCAGTGCCGCTCGCCGCTGAGGCGGTTGAGCAGATAGGCAAGACCGGAGTTGAAATAGACCTGGATCAGGATCGGCACTGCCAGCAGCACGATCACCAGCGGCTGCGCAATGATCTGCTCGCCCTGGAAGCCGAACAGCAGTACCAGCGTCGCCAGCAAGGCAATCAGCGACAAGGGCTGCAGCGTGGCAAGCAGGGCATCGAGCCCGACCTGTCCCCTCGCTGCCAGCAGCCGGCCACGAACTAGCTGCGCGACGATCACCGGCGCGACGATGTAGAGTGCGACCGACAGCATCAGCGTGCCCCATGGCACTGTGATCGCCGACAGGCCGAGCAGCAGGCCGACGATGGGGGCGAAAGCGACGATCATGATCGCGTCGTTGAGCGCCACTTGCGAAAGCGTGAAATTCGGCTCGCCGCGCGTCAGGTTCGACCAGACGAAAACCATCGCCGTGCAGGGCGCCGCGGCAAGGATGATCAGCCCGGCAATGTAGGAATCGATCTGCACGGCGGGCAGCCATGGCCGGAACAGCCAGCCGATGAAGAGCCAGCCCAGCAGCGCCATCGAGAACGGCTTCACCGCCCAGTTGATGAACAGCGTCACGCCGATGCCGCGCCAATAGGTGCCGACCCTGGCCAGCGAGGCGAAATCGACGCGCAAGAGCATCGGCACGATCATCAGCCAGATCAGCACGGCGACAGGAATGTTGACCCTGGCGATCTCGGCCGACGCGATGGCTCCGAACACGCCCGGCAGCAGATGGCCAAGCGCGATGCCCGTGACGATGCACAGTACAACCCACACCGTCAGATATTTCTCGACGAAGCCGATGCCGGGCCGCACCGCCACAGCTGCGTTCAAAGCATGATCGGTCATGATGGCTTTCCTTGTTCGAACGGGGCGCGGCGGACAGTCACAAGCCCCTCAGCAGTCACAGGTCACGGCATTGATGACGGGACGGCAGAGCTCCGGCGCGCCATTGCAGCAATCTTCCATCAGATAGGCCAGCAGGTCGCGCAAGCCGGTCATATCGGCGACATAGCGCACGGTCCTTCCGTCGCGTTCGGGACGGATCAGCCCGGCATGGGCGAGCACCTTCAGATGCGCCGACATGGTGTTCTGGATCGTGTCGAGCCTCGTTGCGATCCCGCCCGCCGGAATGCCTTCCGGGCCGGCACGCAAGAGCAGGCGGAAGACATCCAGCCGCGTCTCCTGGCCAAGCGCGGCCAGCGCGTTCAAAGTGTGCTTCTTATCCATATATCTGAATCCTTGGATTTATGGATACCTGGATATCGACTTCCCCGCCATCTGTAAAGCCTGTCCGCCGCTACGATGTGACGGCCAGCACCTTTCCCGTATCGTGCTGGCGCACGAAATCCACGCGGGCGCCGTCCCAGTGGTAGCTGTAGTGGCGGCCCTGGACTGGAATGGTAATGACATCGGGCCAGAAGATGCCGATGCAGCCGCCGCCCGGCATGCGCACGCTGTTCCATACCAGTCCGTCGCTGCCTTCGGCCCGCAGCGCCCGCCCTTCCGCCTGCGAGGCGGAATAGTCGTCCGGGTCGAGCACGCCGGGCACGGCGTTGACGTCATCGAGGTCGCGGTCGACGCTGCCGATCAGCACGCGGAAATCCGCCGTCCAGCCCGGCCCCTCGTTGGTGGCACGCATGAATTTCTGGTGGTGGTGGATGGTCTCGGCCAGCGCGACGTCCTCGCTGTCGCCGGCATAGTAGATGCCGTAGCTGCCATCCGAAAAGCGTCCCGGCCGCAGCGTCGAGCAGTGCAGGAAGGGCGCCATCACGAAGCTGGCGCCGGGGCCGGAAACCCGCCTTGCGGCCGACACCTTGCCGAGATCGCCGATCTCCAACCTTATGCGCGGGTTTGTCTTCGCCTCGACGGCGGCAAGCGCCTCCCAGTCGCGGGGGTCGGCAATGTCCTCGAAGAGGTCGATCGGCGGATGGATGGAGCGGATGATGCGGAAGGTCTGGTGCCAATGGACGCCGCGCCGGACCGCAAGCCCACTCACCATGCACTACGCTCCGCATCGAGCCATTCGCGCATCGCCGAGAGATCGGAGATTTCGCCGCGCAGCATCAGGTCCAGCGCCGACTGGCCGCCGAAGGTGGCATTGGGCTTGCGTATCCAGGCATAGCCGCGCGCCGGCTCCGTGAACAGATAGCGCAGGCCCTTATGGATGCCCATCAGATGCGCCAAGCGGGTGCGCAGGTCGCGGTCGATCCTGCCGACGCCGCCTTCCTTCGCCCCAGTCTTCCAACGCGCCCAGGTCCGCGCCGACATGCCGCCGAGCAGGATGCAGGCCTCCAGGTCGGTGAGATTCCAGGCCTTGAACAGATTGACCGTGGTGCGCGCCAGCGCGCCAGCTTCTTCATCCGAGATAGCGGCTCCGACCGTGGCCGGCGTGGTGACGATGGACTGAAGCTGCATTTTGTGCCTCGCTGTTGGCAGACATATAGCATGTATTTGCCAATTGGCAAGATAAGTCCAACCGCATCTGATGGGAAGAGGATGGCGGGACGTGGCAGGGTTTGGGTTCCTCGCCCCACGGAAGTGGGGGAGAGGAATCCAAGTCCTGGAAGGTTGCCGCCAGTACCCCGCCTACTCCGCCGCCTCATACCCCGCGATGCCCTTGATCTCCAAA
This sequence comes from Mesorhizobium sp. M0140, assembly GCF_040322475.1. Lineage (NCBI taxonomy): Bacteria > Pseudomonadati > Pseudomonadota > Alphaproteobacteria > Hyphomicrobiales > Phyllobacteriaceae > Mesorhizobium > Mesorhizobium sp. M0140. The sequence continues at coordinate 23,354 of NZ_JAMYTM010000006.1, forward strand.
AAATCCTCGAGCCCGTATTCGGCATATTCGCGGCCATTGCCCGACTGCTTGTAGCCGCCGAACGGCAGGCCGGCGTCCCACTGCGGATAATTGATGTAGACATTACCGGTGCGCATGCGCGCCGCGACTTCGCGCGCCTTCTTCATGTCCTTGGCCTGGATGTAGGAAGCGAGGCCATAGACGGTGTCGTTGGCGGTCTCGACCACCTCGTCGACGCTGTCATAGGGCATGATCGCCAGCACCGGCCCAAAGATCTCCTCGCGCGCGATGCGCATGTCGTGGGTGACGTCCGCGAACACCGTCGGCCTGACATAGTAGCCGCGGTTAAGCTCGGCCGGCCGGCCTGGGCCGCCCGCTACCAGCGTCGCACCTTCATCGATGCCGGCCTGGATCAGGTCCTGGATCTTGTCGAACTGAACCTGGCTGACGACCGGGCCGAGCTTGGTGCCGGCGGCGTCAGCGGGGCCGACGGTGAACTTTTCCGCAGCCGCCTTGGCATAGCCGGCCGCCTCTTCATGGCGGTCGCGCGGCACGAACATGCGCGTCGGCGCGTTGCAGGACTGGCCGCTGTTGCTGAAGCAGCCGGCGACGCCCTTGCTGACGGCGCTTGCGAGGTCGACATCCCCGAACAGGATGTTGGCCGACTTGCCGCCAAGCTCCTGGTGCACGCGCTTGACCGTATCGGCGGCGGCCTTGGCCACCAGGATGCCGGCGCGGGTCGAGCCGGTGAACGACACCATGTCGATGTCGGGATGGCTGGACAGCGCCTGGCCGACGCCCTGTCCGTCGCCATTGACGAGGTTGAAGACGCCCTTCGGCACGCCGGCCTCGTCCAGGATTTCGGCGAAGATGATGGCGTCGAGCGGCGCGATCTCGGAGGGCTTCAGCACCATCGTGCAGCCAGCAGCAAGCGCCGGACCGACCTTGCAGGTGATCTGGTTGAGCGGCCAGTTCCACGGCGTGATCAGCCCGACGACGCCGATCGGCTCCTTGACCACCAGATGGTTGCCCTTGACGTGGCGGAATTCGAAAGTCTTCAGCGTCTCGGCCATTTTGGTCAGATGCGCCAGCCCAATGCCGACCTGGCTGTCCAACGCCATCTGGCGCGGCGCGCCCATCTCGCGTGACACAGCGACGGCAAGATCGCCACTGCGCTTCTTGTAGACCGCGATGATGCGGTTCAGCAGGTCGAGCCGCTCACCAACCTCTGTAAAACCAAAGCTGTTGAAGGCGCGCTTGGCGGCAGCCACCGCCTTGTCGACATCGGCCTTGGAGCCTAGCGAAATCTGCGCAAAGGCGTCCTCATTCGAGGGATCTATGACGTCCAATGTGTTGGGCACAACAGGATCGACCCACGCGCCATCGATATAGAATTGCAGATTGTGTGACATGGTTTTCTCCTTGGCCGCATGGCCGCGCCGGGCCGTCATATCTGGCTGGAGATAACGATGCACAAACGCCGCTGTCAAACGCAACCCCCGAAGTCGTTGAGCCAGTGCGGCAGTGATTGAGCCAGAGCGGTTGGGCCAGCGAGTAGTGGTGGGGATGGACTACAGCAAGATATGCCCGGCCTCGACCAGAAACCGCCTCGCGGCGGCCTGATCCGTCGCTTTCACCAACAGATGGTCACCATCGAAAGTGGACACCAGGAAGATGCCCAACCCGTTTTCCGACAACGGCCTGATAACCGACAGCACGATACCGGTTTCATCGAAGGCAAAACGGGCCCTCGAGTTTGAAGGCCACCCAGTCGATATCCTGCTTGACGGCATGCGGCACGCGGTCCTGCAAGCAAACGATCGAAAGCTCGTCGTCAGTCCTTGTGATGCTGACGAAGCCTGGCCCGTCCGCCCAACCGGGAATGATCTCGCCCGCCTCCAGCCGGGAAACCGCGTAAAGCCCTAGGAGTTGCTTAAGCCTGACCCTGGCAGCCATTATCGAACTCCTTCGTCAGATTGCCGGTAATCCCGCGAGCCTCTTGCTCATATAGACCGTCATGCCGCCCATGAACGGCTCTTCCCGATCGATGACATAGCCCTGCCTCTTGTAGAGCGACACATTCGCCTCGAAGGCGCCATTGGTCAGCAGGCGAAGCTCGGCACGTCCTGCTTCGATTGCCTTGCGCTCGGCCAGCTCCAGCAACAGCCGGCCAATCCCTCTCCCCTGCGCATCCGGTGCCACGCAGACATTCTCGATCCAGAGGTGATCTGCGGCCAGGATGGTTTCGATCATCCCGACAATGCCGCCATCCTCGACGGCGAGATCGAACGGATGCTCGGCAACAGCCTTGTCGTAGTCGGCGCGCATAGGCAGCGGCTCGCGGCCGATCACCGGCACCCATTTGACATAGGCGGCACGAACGATATCCCGGATCGCGGTGGCGTCAGCGGACTCGGCGGGCCGAAGCCGGATAGAAGAATTGTTGGTCATCAAAGTGCTCCAGATATGAAAACCCCCGCCGGCGGTGTCGCGGGCGGGGCTGGAAACGAACGAACCGGATCTATCCTGCCGGTCTTTGTCGTCGCGCAATCAGTCTGCCGCTCCGCACTGTGCAGGTGCGGCGTCGCTTGGTGTTGGTGGGCGCGAGGACGAACATGGCGCCAAGCTGGAACATGATGCGTGGCGCTGTCAAGGCGGCTGCTCGATCGGTAATGTCTCATGTCATGGAATCGCTGCGGGCCTTGCGATAAACGGCAATTGATCGATGGACAAAATATGACCGGAACGCTGAACAAGGGTGCGGATGGTTGCCATCCTGAACCTGGCCTATTTCGGGATCGAGTTTGCCGTAGCCGTCTGGATCGGATCGGCATCGCTGTTCGCGGACAGCATCGATTTTCTGGAGGACGCATCCGACAATCACCGCCGCCGACGGCCGGCTTTCGCCGTCGAGATGCAGGGACGCGCGGCAAGCAACAATTACTGGGCCAGTTTCTCCCTCCCCGCGCAACACAGCCTGACCGCGCCTTCGGGAATCGTTGCCCCCGGCGGCGGTGGCGGCGCAATGCCCGGCCAATGGAACACCCTCCATCGCCGTCGCCGATATCCACACAAATCCGGCGGACCCGGCCCGGCCTTGGCGGCGGACGGCGCGGACGGGAATCTATCAGCCGCATCTGGTGGACGACGACCAGCGGAGCAACGACCGCGGCATGTTCTAGGCGGCGCGCCGGCAGGCGATGTCGCATCTGGACTGCACCCGCAGTCGTTCTATCTTTTTGCTCGACCCAGACCAAGCACCGGAGCCATCGCCGTGACCGTTACCGACCTCTATCGAGGCTACATCGCCTGCCTCAACAATCAGGATTGGCAAAATCTGCATCGCTTCGTCCATGACGAGGTCCACTACAATGGCGACCGCGTCAGGCTGGCGGGGTACCGCGAAATGCTGGAGCGCGATTTTCGGGAGATCCCAGACCTCTATTTCGACATCCAACTGCAAATCGCCGAACCGCCGTTCATAGCCAGCCGGCTCCAGTTCAACTGCACGCCGAAGGGAACCTTCTTCGGCCTGCCCATCAACGGCCGGAAGATCTCCTTCAGTGAGAACGTCTTCTATGAATTCCTCGACGACACAATCAGGAACGTCTGGTCGGTGATCGACAAGGCGGCGATCGAAGCGCAGCTTTAATCCAGGTCGGCCAGAAGATGACGCACAGCCAATGCCCGACCGATCGTTCGTAAAAACCGATCATTATGACGAAAATAATTCGTTGGAAAGATTATTTGAGGAATGACATTCTCCCCGCGTACTCGCCTGGAGCATTGCATTGTCTTCCGTTTCCCACTTCGCGAACGATATTCCGAAAAGCGCTTTTCCTGCCGATCTGACACCAAGGCGGAAATCCCTCAACTGGAATGGCATCGTCCCCGGCGTCGTCCTTGTCACGATGATCACGGCTGTTGCCTTCTCGGCCCGCAATGTCTCCGGCGTCGCCTTGTTCAGCCCGATGATCCTGGCCGTCGTTGCCGGCATGATCCACTCCAACGTGCTCGGCACACCGGTGCACGCCAAAGCCGGTATCGCATTCTCGCAAAAGCGCCTGTTGCGCTTCGCCATCGTGCTGCTCGGCTTCCAGCTGACGCTCGGCCAAGTCGTCTCGATCGGCGCCGGCGGCGTCGGCATTGTCGCGGCCACGCTTGGTGCCACCTTCGTTTTCACCATCACGCTCGGTCGGCTGATCGGCGTCGACGCCAAGCTGGCGCAGCTGATCGCCGCCGGCACCTCGATCTGCGGCGCCTCGGCTATCGTCGCCACCAACATCGTCACCGATGCGCGCGACGAGGACGTCACCTACGCCGTCGCCTCGATCACCTTGTTCGGCACCGTCGCCATGCTCGGCTTCCCGCTCATGGCGCCCATGCTCGGCCTCGACCAGCACGCTTTCGGCCTGTGGGCAGGCGCCTCGATCCATGAAGTGGCGCAAGTCATCGGCGCCGGCTTCCAGAACGGCACCCAGTCCGGCGAGATCGCCACCGTCGCCAAGCTGACCCGCGTCGCCATGCTGGCGCCGATGGTCGTCGCGCTCGGCCTGATGGCGCGCCGCAGGAGCAGCAGTGAGGTGGCGGCGCGGCCGCCCATGCCGTGGTTCGTCGCCGCCTTCGTCGCCATCGTGGCGCTGAACAGCCTCGTCACCGTGCCGGCCGAGGTGAAATCGGCAATGGCGCTCGCCACCACCATCATGCTGACCATGGGGCTGGCCGCCATGGGCCTGCAGGCCGACATCTCGCAGTTGCGCTCACGCGGCCTGCGCCCCTTGGCGCTCGCCTTCTCGGCCTTCCTGTTCATCGGCTGCTTCAGCCTGCTGCTGGTGAAATTCGCCTAGTCTAAACCGGGCCTAGTCCTCGAACGAACTCGCCGCGGCATAGATCGCCGCCAGCGTCTCGATGCCGGCCTGGTCGGCCTTGTCGAAGCGGCCGGGCAGCGGGCTGTCGAGATCGAGCACGCCGAAGACGCCTTCATCGTCCTCGAGCAGCACCACCAGTTCCGAGCGCGAGTCGGCATCGCAGGCGATGTGGCCGGGAAAATCATGCACGTCCTTGATCAGCATCGAGGTGCCGAGTTCGACCGCCGTTCCGCACACGCCCTTGCCGACGGCGATGCGCATACAGGCCGGCTTGCCCTGGAACGGCCCGAGCACCATTTCCTCGTCCGACTGCAGGAAATAGAACCCGGCCCAGTTGAGGTCCGGCACCATCTGGAAGATGAGTGCTGCGGTGTTGGCGGCGTTGGCGATCGAATCGCGCTCGCCGTCGAGCAGCGCCTTAAGCTGAGTGGCGAGGTCGCGGTAGAACGCGGCCTTGTCTGAGGTGTCGATGGCCTTGGCCGCAAACATGAACGTGTCTCCGTATCGAGGATAGCTGTTCGTCCGATCGCTTGCCAAAGTCGGCGAGCTCCGCGACCAGACGGCCGCCCGCACAGTCTAGCGTGGATTGCGTCCCCTCCGAAAGCCGCAAGATCAGGGGTGCCTCCCGGCGCTGAGCCGGACGGCAAGGCAGCTATGCGTAAACTTTGCGATCATCTTGAGAATCATGACGGCCCCGATCGGGGCCGTCATTCACCTCTCAAAGAGATCGGACAAGTCCCGGGTTTTAGTAGCCGCCCATACCGCCGCCGCCCGCCGGGGCAGCGTCTTTCGGCGGGATGTCGGTGATCATCGCTTCGGCGGTGATCAGAAGGGCTGCGATCGAACCGGCATCCTGCAGTGCGGTGCGCACCACTTTCGCCGGATCGACGATGCCTGCCTTGATCATGTCGACATAGACCTCGTTCTGGGCGTCAAAACCCTGATTGTGGTCCTTGCTGTCGGTGAGCTTGCCGACGACGATCGAGCCTTCAACGCCGGAATTCTCGGCGATCTGGCGGATCGGCGCTTCGAGCGCCCGCAGCACGATCGTGATGCCGGCCGTGACATCGGCATTGGCGCCGGTCAGGCCGCCAAGCACCGAGCGGGCACGCAGCAGAGCCACGCCGCCGCCGGGCACGATGCCTTCTTCAACCGCCGCGCGGGTGGCGTTCAGCGCATCGTCGATGCGGTCCTTCTTTTCCTTGACTTCCGACTCGGTGACGCCGCCGACGCGGATGACGGCAACGCCGCCGGCGAGCTTGGCCAGTCGCTCCTGCAGCTTCTCCTTGTCGTAGTCGGAGGTCGTCTCTTCGATCTGGCCCTTGATCTGGGCGACACGCGCCTGGATCGTCGCCTTGGTGCCGGCCCCGTCGATGATCGTGGTGGTGTCCTTCTCGATCAGCACACGCTTGGCGCGGCCGAGCATCTCGATGGTGACGTTTTCAAGCTTGATGCCGAGGTCCTCGGAGATCATCTGGCCTGATGTCAGCACGGCGATGTCTTCCAGCATCGCCTTGCGGCGATCGCCGAAGCCCGGCGCCTTGACGGCCGCGACCTTGAGGCCGCCGCGCAGCTTGTTGACGACCAGCGTCGCCAGAGCCTCGCCCTCGACGTCCTCGGAGATGATCAGCAGCGGCCTGCCGCTCTGCACCACCGCTTCGAGGATCGGCAGCATCGCCTGCAGATTGCCGAGCTTCTTCTCGTGGATGAGGATGTAGGGCTCTTCCAGCTCGACGCGCATCTTGTCGGCATTGGTGACGAAATAGGGCGAGAGATAGCCGCGGTCGAACTGCATGCCTTCGACGACGTCGAGTTCGGTCTCTGCGGTCTTGGCTTCCTCGACGGTGATGACGCCGTCATTGCCGACCTTGTCCATCGCCTTGGCGATCATCTCGCCGACGCTGGCATCGCCATTGGCGGCGATGGTGCCGACCTGTGCGATCTCGGCCGACGACTTGACCTTCTTGGCGCGCGCCTGGATTTCCTTGACCACGGCGGAAACCGCCTGGTCGATGCCGCGCTTCAAATCCATGGGGTTCATGCCGGCGGCGACCAGCTTGGCGCCTTCGCGCAGGATCGAGGCGGCCAGCACCGTGGCGGTGGTGGTGCCGTCACCGGCGAGGTCGTTGGTCTTCGAGGCCACTTCGCGCACCATCTGGGCGCCCATGTTCTCGAACTTGTCGGCAAGCTCGATTTCCTTGGCGACGGTGACGCCGTCCTTGGTGATGCGCGGCGCGCCATAGGCCTTGTCGATGATGACGTTGCGGCCCTTGGGGCCGAGCGTGACCTTCACCGCATTGGTGAGGATCTCGACGCCGCGCAGCATGCGGTCGCGCGCATCGGTGGAGAATTTGATTTCCTTGGCAGACATGATTTTTATCCCGTTCGTTCGGAGAAAATGAGATCAGGCAGCTTTCTTGGCGGCCACGGTCTTGTCGGTTGCAGCCGTCTCGCCCTTGTCGATGATGCCAGTCTCGCTCTTGTCGATGACGCCCATGATGTCAGCTTCCTTCATGATCAGCAGGTCCTCGCCGTCGATCTTGACCTCGGTGCCCGACCATTTGCCGAACAGGATGAAGTCGCCGGCCTTGACGTCGAGCGGAACAAGCGCGCCGTTTTCGTCGCGTGCGCCAGGCCCGACGGCGATGACTTCGCCCTCCTGCGGCTTTTCCTTGGCAGTGTCGGGGATGATGATCCCGCCCTTGGATTTGATATCGCCTTCGGCGCGACGAATGACGACGCGGTCGTGGAGTGGCCGAAATTTCATGGGAACTTTCTTTCTGGGGCCGGCACAGGCGGCCACGCCCCTCCTCTATAGACGCGTTGGCACTCGATAGATAGGAGTGCCAAAAATTATTCGCGGACCACATTAAATATTCAAAAGTATTATTTCAGCTGGCCGTTTCGTGATATCCGCAGAATGTCAAATAATTCAAAAGATTGAATTTTGCCGATCGAGTGCCTATTTATCGGACAAGTTCACTTTCACGATTTCAGGCACAAGGGAGATTTCTTCGATGGCCGAAGGCAATCAGACGATCATGGAAAAAGCTGAAGCCCGCTTTGTCGACAAGCAGAAGAAGACAGCGGAGAAAAACAAGGCGACCGCCGAATATATGTCCGAGGCAAGAGCCAGGGAAATCAAGACGGCAAGGCTGAGGGAGCTTCGGCTGGCCAAGGAAGAGGCCGATCGTGTCGCCGAGGCCCTCAATCCGACGCCGAAGAAGAAGCGGGTGACCAAGAAAGCCACGGAGGCCAAGACATGAGCCTCACCTTTCCCAACCGCAGCCGCAGCTATGACGAAGCGGGCCAGCGCATTCGTTTCGTTGGCCATGACGGCATGTTCCAGATCTCGTTTTCCGTCGCTGCCGACGCCATGGCCAAGATGCGGCCGGGCACAGCTGCCGACGAAGCCGGTTATCTCCAGACATTCGACACCGAGAGCAGCGCCATCCGCGAGGTGGCGTCGAAGGCCTATGACCGCACCCGCAAGAGCATGTATGTGCTGACGGCGGCCGATTTCGGCTGAAATGGCGGCGAGTTGGCGCTGACCGCGATCAGGTCTTGCGCTCGGCCCTTTCGCGGCGTCTGACGTCGCGGACATTCATCTGCACGACCATGTCCTCGGCCTCGCGCGGCCCCATCCCGACCATCACCTTTTGCCGGACAACCGCAGGCTGGCCGGTGAAGACATCGATGATGCTCCAGCTCTGGGGAAGCTCCATGCGCAGCGTGTAGCGGTTGGCCATGGCGGTCAGCCTTGCATCGTGAAAAACACGGCGCCCAGGATCAGCACCGTCCAGGCGACGACCGACAGTTTCAGCACCATGCCGCCATGCACGGCCAGAAGCTTCCGCAGGTGCGGCACACCTGCCGACGAGACCGGTGCCGCCGCCAAGGCGACAGGGGCCTTGAGGCCAAGTTTTCCAAAGACGGGCAGCAGCGACGGTTCACGCACGAAAGGCCTCGAATGTCAGGGAAAAGCGAAGCAAGAACGCTCGCACCCCTTCCATAGCACTTTTTTCGCGAGCGCCTGCATGCCAAATTCAAGACAGGACTGCTTTGACGGCCAATCCCTACTGCATTCGCAACACACAATCTATTCGTGGGAACTGACTGCGCCCGGGGCAGATTGGGACGCCAAATTTTGGAGGCCTCGCCTCGGGATCGAACCGAGGCTTCAGAGATTTGCCGTCTCCAGCGTAGCCGCTCCGCCACGAGGCCATGGCTGTGAAGTAGCGGCCAAATATTTACGGAAAGGTTAATCCCGAGGGATTGTTCAGAATTTTCGGGGTCGAGTTTCAGAGCGTTCGCCAGCCAACCTTGCCGGGTCTCGCTTCCGGCGCAGAGTTGAGATCCTTCACGCCCCAAGCGGCAGCCCGCCCCGTCTCGACCGAGGGCCTCCAGCACTGCGACTGACGTTCTTCCCCTGAGCTACGCGCTTCCGAGGCTACTTTTACCCCGCGTTGCATTTCGGAGGAGAGGAGCGGAGGCCAACCAACTTTTCCCCTTGAACAGCGATTCGATCTGGCTTAGCTTCATCTGAGAAAAGGTTTTCTCAAACAATCGTCGTCGGGCTCGGCCACCTGCCGGGCCTTATCCGGCTCGGTAAGAGAAAACCTTTTCCCAACCAAGGATCTCGGCGCGATGCCATCGGACGATCTGCCTGTTCCGGTCTTTTCCAAGCCAGTCACCTTGCGTGACGTGGCCGCGCAGGCCGGAGTCAGCGTCGCCACCGCATCCAAGGCGCTCAACAGCCAGGGCCGAATGACAGCCGAGACGCGCGAACGCATTCGCGAGACCGCCCGGCGGCTTGGCTTCCGGCCCAACAGCCTGGCGCAAAGCCTGCTCCGGCGCCGTAGCTTCACCGTCGGCCTGCTCACCAACGATACCTATGGCCGCTTCTCGCTGCCGTTGATGTCGGGCATTTCGGACGCGCTGGTCGACAATGGCGTCTCGGTGTTCCTGTGCAATGTCGAGGAGGATCCGCGGCTGGGCCAGATGCATGTCGACGCCATGCTCGACAAGCGCGTGGACGGCATCATCGCCACCGGCAAGCGCATCGATCGCCATCTCCCCGTCGACCTCTCCAATCTGCGCGTCCCGGTGATCTATGCCTTCACGCAGCCCGACCCCGACGCCGTCGCCTTCGTCTCGGACGATGTTGGCGGCGCCCGGCTGGCGGTCGAGCATTTCTGCCGGCTGGGCCGCAAGCGCATCGCCCACGTCACCGGGCCGGCGAGCTTTGCCGTGGTGCACGCGCGCGTCCAGGCTTACCGCGACGTGCTCGTCGAAAACGGCCTGACGGTCAGCGAGCCGCTGCTCGGCTCCTGGTCGGAAGCCTGGGGTCACCAGGCGGTTGCGCAACTGTTCGACGGCAAAAGCGAAAGGCCGGACGCGGTCTTCTGCGGCAACGACCAGATCGCGCGCGGCGTCATTGATGCTCTGCGCGAACGCGGCCTCGACGTACCCGGCGATGTCGGCGTCATCGGTTTCGACAATTGGGAGATCGTGGCCGAGGCGACGCGTCCGCCGCTGACCTCCATCGACATGAACCTGGTTGCTCTCGGGCGCGAGGCCGGGCTGACCCTGCTTTCGCTGGTCGGCGGCAAGCCCGCCGCGCCGGGCATTCGAAAACTGCCGTGCCGGCTGGTGGTGCGGCAGTCATGCGGCCATCCGCTGGATGGCTGAAACCAAGCGCCGCGCAATCGGCGCCAAGCCGCGGAGCGCGGCCAACCCTGGAGGAGGAGAACATGAGGAACCTTATTGCCAAACTGGCCCTGGCCGCTGCCGTTCTGGGTGGCGGCATCGGTGCCGCGGCCGCCGAGACGGCCAACATCTGGGTGCGCGCCGACGGCTCGAATTTCATGCCGAGGATCGTCGACGCCTACAACAAAGCGCACACCAACCAGGTCAAGCTCGACATCATCCCCAATGCCGAGATCATCCCGAAATATGGTGCCGCCGCGGCCGGCGGCACCGCGCCCGACGCGCTGTCGCTCGACCTGATCTACACGCCCTCCTTCGCCGCCGCCGGCCAGCTGGAGGACATCACCGACTGGGCCAAGTCCCTGCCCTATTTCTCGAGCCTGTCGCCTGCGCATGTGAAGACCGGCACCTACAAGGACCACATTTACGGGCTGCCGTTCTCCGCCGACGCCTCGGTGCTGATCTGGAACAAGAAACTGTTCAAGCAGGCCGGCCTCGACCCTGAAAAAGGCCCTGCCAACTGGGCCGAGATCGCGACCGACGCCGAGAAAGTCAACGCGCTCGGCGGCAACATCAAGGGCTTCTACTTCTCCGGCAATTGCGGCGGCTGCAACATCTTCACCTTCACGCCGCTGATCTGGGCGTCGGGTGGCGACATCCTCTCGGAGGACGGCTCGAAAGCGACGCTGGATAGCCCGCAGCTGCGCGGCGCCATCGATCTCTACCGCTCGATGGTCAAGAAAGACCTGGTCCCGGCAGGTGCGCAGACCGACACCGGCGCCAACTTCTTTGCCGCCTTCGCCGCCGGCAATATCGGCATCTCGCCGTCCGGCGCCTTCGCCATCGGCGCGCTCAACACCCAGTATCCCGATGTCGACTACGGCGTCACCTTCCTGCCGGGCAAGGACAGCGGCTGGTCGTCCTTTGCCGGCGGCGACAATTTCGTCGTCACCAAGGGCACCACGAAACTGCCCGTGGTGAAGGAGTTCCTCGATTTCGCCTATTCGCTCGAGGGCCAGATCATCCTCGCCAAATACGGCAGCCTGCCGGTGCGCGGCGACATCGCCAAGGAGGCACTGAAGGACCTCGATCCACGCTATCAGATCGCCGCCGAGGCCATGGCCAAGGGCAAGACGCCCTATTCGGTGGTGTTCAACGACCTGATCAACTCCGCCAACGGGCCGTGGACGCAGATGATCAACGAGGTCTTCTTCGGCGACGATGTCGATGGCGCCATAGCCAACGCACAAGAGACGATGCAGTCGATCATCGACCAGGCGCCGCAAAAATAGCGGCGGCCTACCCGGCCACCCGCCCGTCTCCCTGGGCGGGTGGCCGGCGCGTTCTTTACCCTCCCTCTTGTGGCGAGGGTCGCTGCAAAGCAGCGGGGTGGGGGCAGCGCCAGTACCCCCACCCGGACCTTCGGTCCGACCTCCCCACAAGGGGGAGGTGGGGCGGCCAACTGTATCCGACGGAAGAACAGGCACGGCATGAGCTCTATCACAACCGCAGCAACCCCTGCCCCGCCCCGCGCCCGCAGGGTCGCCAGCCGCCAACAATGGATCGGCCTGCTCTATGTCGCGCCGGCTGTCGCGCTGGTCGTCGTCTTCTTCCTGATCCCGCTCGGCATGACGGCGTGGATGTCGCTGCACAACTGGCCGCTGATGGGAGAGCACAGCTTTATCGGCCTCGGCAATTACGTCGCCATCCTGCGCGACACCAGGTTCTGGAACGCGCTGCGCTTCACCGCCTTCTACACGGTGATCGTCACCATCGCGATCTTCGTGGTGGCGTTTCCGCTGGCGCTGTTCGTCGAACGGCCGCGGCCGCTGACCAATCTCTACCGCACCATGTTCTTCATGCCGGCGGTTGTCGGTTTCGCCTCGGCCAGCCTACTCTGGTCGTGGTTGCTGAATGTCGATTCCGGCCTGTTCAGCCCGGCCGCTTACGACCTCGGACTGATCGACAGGAAGTTCAACCTTCTGGCCACCTTCCAGCCGGCCTTCTGGTCGATCATCGCCATGGTCGTCTGGAAGGTCGCCGGCTTCACCATGATCATCCTGATGGCCGGCCTGCAATCGATCCCGCAGGACCTGCAGGAGGCGGCCGTCATCGACGGTGCCGGGCCTTTCGCCAGGTTCAGGGCGATCACCTTGCCGCTGATGCGCCGCACGCTGGCGCTGGCGCTGATCCTGTCAGTCGCCGGCTCGATCCTCGCCTTCGACCAATTCTACATCATCCTGCGCGGCGGCCCGCGCAACCAGACGCTGACGGCGGTCTACTGGATCTTCAACCAGTCCTTCGTGTCGTTCAAGCTCGGCTATGGCGCGGCACTTTCCATGGTGCTGCTGGTTATCCTGGTGGCGCTCAGCCTCGTCCAGCTGTGGCTGCTGCGCAAACCCGAGGGGCTCGACTGATGGCGCAGGCCGCCTCCCGCAACCGCCGGCTCCTGACCCGCATCGGCGAGCATTCGACAGGCATCATCGCCTCGGTGTTGTTTGCGGCGCCGATCGTCTGGGCGGTGCTGTCGGCGTTCAAGCCGGCGGCCGAAGCACGCCTGCCGCCGCTGCCGCCCTGGCCGACGTCGGGGTTCTCGCTGGAGAACTATGCCACGCTCAACAGCTTCGGCGACGGGCTGTGGGCCTCTGCGCAAAACAGCATCTATGTCTCGGTGATGACGGTCGTGCTGTCGGTCACCGTCAGCGTGCTGGCCGGCTACGGTTTTTCGCGCTTCCGGTTTCCGTTCAAGAACCTGTTCTTCATCCTCATCCTGTCGACGATCATGATCCCGTTCCAGTCGATCCTGACGCCGATCTTCCTGGTGCTGACCAAGCTTGGCCTGCACAACACCCTGACCGGCCTGGTCGGCGTCTATGTGACGCTGCAACTGCCGTTCTCGATCTTCATGATGCGCAACGCCTTCGACGCCGTGCCGCGCGAAATCGAGGAGGCCGCCCGCATGGACGGTGCCAGCAATCTCACAATGCTTTTGAAGGTGATGCTGCCGCTGGTCTGGCCGGGCGTCGTCACCATCGCCCTGTTTGCCTTCCTCGGCGCCTGGAACGAATTCCTCGCCGCCCTCGTGCTGATGACCGACCAATCCAAGTTCACGCTGCCGGTGATGATGACCGCACTGCAGTCGGGCCGCTTCGGCGCCATCGACTGGGGCGCGGTGCAGGCTGGCGTCACCGTGATGATGGTGCCGTGCCTGATCCTGTTCCTGGCGCTGCAGCGCTTCTACATCCGCGGCCTGATGGCCGGGGCCGTCAAATAGACAGACCGAATGGAGTAAGTTTCATGACCGCATCGCCATCCGCAAAAACCGGAAAACCGAAGCTCGCCTTCCGCCCGCTGCCGGTGCCGCAGGTCGACGTGCACGGCTTCTGGGGCGACCGCGCCGACGCTGTCGCCACACGCACCGCCGACATCCTCTACGAGCGCTGCGTCGAGGCCCGCATGCTGGAGCAGATCGATCCGGACCGCCCCTCGCCCGGCATAGTCATCCCCTTTCACTCGCCCTCTCCCGACGAAGCCGATCGCCAGGGCGCGGAATTCACCGGATCGACGGTGACCACGCAGATGTTCTGGGATTCCGATCTCGGCAAGACGATCGAGACCGCGGCCTATTCGCTTTACCGGCGCAAAAACCCCGAACTGGAGAAGAAGATCGATGCCGTCATCGACATGTATGGCAAGCTGCAGCAGGAGGACGGCTATCTCTCGAGCTGGTATCAGCGCATCCAGCCCGGCAAGCGCTGGACCAATCTGCGCGACTGCCACGAGCTCTATTGCGCCGGCCACCTGATCGAGGGCGCGGTCGCCTATTACCAGGCGACGGGAAAACGCAAGCTGCTCGATATCATGTGCCGCTATGCCGACCATATCGCGTCGGTGCTCGGCCCCGAGCCCGGCAAGAAGAAGGGCTATTGCGGTCATGAGGAGATCGAGCTGGCACTGGTCAAGCTGGCGCGGGTGACCGGCGAGCGGAAATACATGGAGCTGGCCAAATACTTCATCGACCAGCGCGGGCAGCAGCCACATTATTTCGACGAGGAGGCCCGCGCCCGCGGCGCCGACCCGAAGGCCTATCATTTCAAGACCTATGAATACAGCCAGTCACACATCCCGGTGCGCGAACAGGACAAGGTCGTCGGCCATGCGGTCAGAGCGATGTACCTCTATTCGGGCATGGCCGACATCGCCACCGAATATGGCGACGACACGCTGCGGTCGACACTCGACCTTCTGTGGGACGATCTCACCACCAAGAGCCTCTATATCACTGGCGGACTGGGACCATCGGCGCACAATGAGGGGTTCACCAGCGACTACGACCTGCCCAACGAGAGCGCCTATGCCGAGACCTGTGCAGCGGTGGGCCTGGTGTTCTGGGCCAGCCGCATGCTCGGCATGGGGCCGAACGCGCGCTACGCCGACATGATGGAACGCGCCCTCTACAACGGTTCGATCTCGGGCCTGTCGCTCGACGGCTCGCTGTTTTTCTACGAGAATCCATTGGAAAGCCGGGGCAAGCACAACAGGTGGAAATGGCACCGCTGCCCGTGCTGCCCACCCAATATCGGGCGCATGGTCGCCTCGATCGGCAGCTATTTCTACAGCCTGGCCGACGATGCGTTGGCCATCCACCTCTATGGCGACTCGACCGCCCGTTTCGACATATCGGGCGTCCCGGTCAGTCTGACGCAGACGAGCAGGTATCCCTGGGACGGCGCCGTCGAGATCGCGCTCGAACCGCAGGCGCCGGTCGAATTCACCTTGCACCTGCGCATTCCCGCCTGGAGCGCCAGTGCCCAGTTGAAGGTGAACGGCGAGGCCATCAAGCCGGCTGAGATCACCAGCGACGGCTACGCCGCGATCAAGCGAACATGGACGAAGGGCGATGATGTCCGGCTCGATCTCGAAATGCCGATCGAGCGGCTCTATGCCAACCCGCAGGTGCGCCAGGATGCCGGCCGCGTCGCGCTGTCACGCGGCCCGCTGATCTATTGCGTCGAGGCATCAGACAATGACAGCCAGCCGCATCGCCTGACGCTGCCGCGGACGGCCACCATCGAAGCGCAGCAGCGGCCGGAACTTCTCGGCGGCGTGGTGACGCTGTCGACCGCGGCACTTGCCGATGTCCCCGACGGCTGGCAGGACGGGCTCTACAGGCCCGAGCCGCCGACCACCGCCGAGACGCGCCTGACCGCCATTCCCTATTTCGCCTGGGACAACCGCGAGCCCGGCGAAATGCTGGTGTGGCTCAGGGACGGCTGAACGAGGTCGGTCTATGGGCGATGACCGATCCAAGCTCAGCCGCGGTCGATGCCGCAGTTTCGGGCTTTCGGTCCATATAGCGCAGACGCAGGCGCAGGAATGGCGCCTCGACGCAGGTGTAGCTGAGATAGCCGATCGGGATCGTCGCCACGAAGCACAATGCGGACCAGAGGCATGCGACGTAGAAATTGCTGATGCTCATGACATTCGTGTCTATGAACGCCGCCAATTGCATGACGAAGAACAGGTGCAGAAGATAGATCGAATAGCTGTAGGCCCCCGCCTTCTCCAGTATCCTGAACGGCGGGCTTGTTCGCTTTTTCGAAAAGCTCGTGTCGTAGTAGGCGATGCCGAATGAATAGGCTGCCGCCTCCAGGGTCGGCAGGATGATCCATATCCAATGAGGCGACGGATAGCGGCCCAGTTGGTAAAATCCGCCGGCTGCATCGAACCACCAGAAGAACCCCGAAAAAGCCATGAGAACGGCCAGCGCCAGCCAGTGTTGGTTCTTCGCGTGGGCACGCAGGTGGAAGGCAAGAATGCCGGCCAGGAACTGATCCGCATGGCCTATGATGGTTACGGACGCCGCCGACTGCACTTCGCCGATCTGCACATACAGGACGGACCTCAGCACAATGGCTGCCGCGATGAACAGCAAGGGCGCGAACACAAACCGCCTGGATGCCATCAGCAAGAACGGCAGCAACAGGTAGAAGTGCGCTTCGATCGTTACCGACCAGCCGCCATTCGGGAGGGTGGGAAAAAGAAACCCCAATCCGACGCCCGTGAAATACCCGTCGAGGGACTGTCCGGCCAGGTACCTGCGGCAAGCCTCGATACATATCACGACCAGCAGAAGCGGAAGCAGCCTGAGGGCCCTGTTGGCAAAGAAGGGCAGATAGTTGATCTGCTTTCCATCGAGCAGCTTGGCGAACAGGTACCCGGAAAGCGCCATGAACAGGGAAACGCCAGTATGCCCTTCATCCAGAACGCTGAAGATGGGAAGAGCCGGCACGAAGTCATAAGGCACCGGGCCTTCAGGAGACGCATGAAGGAAATGCCAGGAAAAGACAAGAAAGGCCGCCAGGCCACGAACATGATCCAGCGCTGGGTAATGCTCTCCGGTCGAGGATTTCATGATTTGCCCACGCGCACCGTGTCCTGCGCCGGTGTTCAGGTCATCGTTGGGCCAGAACTGTTTTCAATTCATTAAACCCTCACTGCGGAGACTTTCGAAATCAGAGATTTGCTTCAAAAAGTGCTGTGGCCTGCAAACATCCGGGGCCAAACACGACTGAAGCGTGCCGCGTCTGAGCGGATCACTTCTGGGCGGATCACTTCTGGGCGATGGTCAGCCCGATCTCCACGGCCACCAATTCCTGCAACCGCCACAGATTGCGGTCGCGGATGCCGCAGGCTTCGAGGTGGCGGATCGTCTCGAAAAGATATTGCGCGCCCGAGCCCCAATGACCGGCGGCTGTCACCAGCGTCGCCGCGATCGCCTGCTTGTCGAGCTTGCCGGCATAACGCGGATTGGCGGGATCGACGACGAAGCCAAGCGCGCGACATGGGCCGCCTTCGGTCCTGACCTGCAGCCAGCGCGGCACGTTGACGGCGGGCAGGATGGTCATTTCGCGGCGCAGCAGCGCTTCGAGGTTAGCCGCCAGCGGCTCCGCGATCTCGAACACCATGCCCTGGCACTGGCCGCCGCGATCGAGCGCCATCATCAGGCCGGGCTGCTCGACCGTGCCGCGAAAACGCTGCACCGTGAAGCAGAACGAACGATGCCAGCCGCTGGCCACCGCGCGTTCTCCGCCCCTCACCTCACCGGCGGGCTTCCACAACAGCGAGCCATAGGCAAATAGTTTCAGCGGCCCGGCCGGAGCGCCGGCCAGCACCTCGTCGCGGATGCGCGCATAGTCGGCATCGGTCATGTGAACCATGCCCGGCGTCGGCCCGGCATCCTCGACAGCACGCATGGTGCGCGCGATGAGATCCTCGGTCAGCGCCATCGGCGTGTTGCGCGGGACCCTCGATGATGCGGTGGAAATAGCCTTGCTCATCTTCGCGCTCCCAGCCCTACCGCCATGTTGCCGAAGGCTGAAGGATTCTCAAGGGCCGTGCAGCCGTCTTGGAACGATGTTGCCGGCAAACTGTTCTGTTCCTTGCCGGAGGATGCCATGAACGACGCGTCGGCAAAGCCCGCTGGCCCCGTCCTTTCATCGGCGGAGCGCGTCAACACGCTGTCCCATTTCCACCGCGCCGAGATCGCTCGCATGGCGGGATGGCGCGACCGGCTGGACAGGACAACCAACTGGGCAATCACGGTGGTGGCGGCGCTGCTTTCGGTATCGCTGTCGACGGCCAGTGCGCATCACGGCGTGCTGCTGTTCGCCATGCTGCTGATCCTGCTGCTGCTGTGGATCGAGGCGCGCCGCTATCGGTTCTTCGATTTCTATCGGGCGCGCGTACGCCAGTTCGAACGCCACTATTTCGCCCAGATCTTTTCCCCACAGCCCGACTTCGCCTCGGACTGGCTGCTCATCGTCGGCGAAGGCCTGCGCGCGCCGAAATTCCTGCTGTCGCAACGTGTCGCGCTGGCGCGCCGCCTGCGGCGAAATTATCTCTATCTCTTCCTGATCCTGCTGCTGGCCTGGGTGCTGAAGATATCGACCCCCAGCCTTCAGTCCGCAGGTGTCAGGACCGGCTTTGTCGGCTCGCTTCGCGAGGCCGTAGACAGCGCCGCCCTTGGCCCGATTCCCGGTGTGGCGATCGTGGTCTTTGTGGCGGCTTTCTATGTCGGGCTGCTCGCCTTCGCCTTCTTCGCGGCCGGCGACGACGGCGAACTTTCCTTCGGCGACGTCCATGTTTGACGTTGATGTCCGGCGACACGCCGCTGCAATATCAACGGCGCCCCGCGGCGTTGACATGGTTGGTCCGCCGGGACGTTTGGGGAACGGAAGACCCTGTCTTCGCGGCTAGATGCCGAAGAACTGCTTGCCAATCATGTAGCCCAGTGCCGCCACGACCAGCGGAAAAAGTGCCGGCGCGGCTTTGCCTAGAAGGGAGACCTGCTGGTCCTTCGCTGGCGTATGACGTGCATTGCCGAGATTCTTGGTCATTGCTTGCCTCAGGTTCGGAGGATTTATTAGCAAATGCTTATTAAAAGCATGGCCGCATTAACGGCCTGATAGGAAATCAACTCTGATCAGAGGCAAATTCTAATGATCGGCACTTGGACGGCAAAGACGCGCTGCCCTATTTAGCCCGTTCGAAGCATTGGCCGCGACGCGCGGCCGTTCGCGTCAATCGGTAAAACCGCGCCTGAACAACAAGATGGCTCAGGAACCCGATTTAGCAGGTGAACGCCAGCTCCAGAGCCGGTGCAGTTCGTCCGCCGCCTCGCCCGACAGGCGCGGGGTCGAACGGCATGCCTGTGGGTGACGCAGGCCGTGCGCCCTCAAAAAATTCGCAAACCCAAAAAATTCGCAAACCAATGTCGGACTGGCTAGCCTTCGTCCGTCCTTGGGGTATCGAACAGGCATTCATGAAAGGATCCAGCAATGCCCGGCACCGTACGTTTGCACCGCGTTCTGACGACCAGCCCGGAAAAGGTCTATCGCGCCTTCGTTGAAGCGGACGCGCTGGCCAAGTGGCTTCCGCCAAACGGCTTCACCTGCACGGTCCATAATTTCGAGGCAAAGGTCGGAGGCACGTTCAAGATGTCGTTCCGCAATTTCACCACCGGGGACAGCCACTCCTTCGGCGGCGAGTATCTCGAACTCGTTCCGGGCGAGCGCCTGCTCTATACCGACAGGTTCGACGATCCCAACCTGCCCGGCGAGATACGAGTGACCGTGGTCTTGAAAAAAGTGTCGGTCGGCACTGAAATCGACATCACCCAGGCGGGCATTCCGGACGTCATTCCGGTCGAGGCCTGCTATCTCGGCTGGCAGGAGTCGCTCAGAAATCTGGCAAAGCTCGTCGAGCCCGAGATCAATCAATAGGCTGAGAATGGCTGGGAGAACGGTCGTTTCTGGCCTGCCGAAGCCCGAAACTTGGACTGTGGCGGGAACTGCCCTTTATCGCTAGCAATTCATCATTGCGTTTGACACCCCCTGTGACTGGACGTGTCAATGAAATGACGAGTGCAGCGGAGCCTGAAAAAGCATGACTTTGACCAATCGAGACATTGTCGAACTAACCGAATGGCGGCGCAAGCTGCATCAGCAACCGGAAATCTCGAATGAAGAGGAGAAGACCGCAAAGGAGGTCGTCGCCTTCCTCGCCGATACGGGGCCGGACAAGGTGCTGACACAGCTCGGCGGGCATGGCGTCGCGGCCATATATGACAGCGGCAAAGCGGGGCCGACGGTGCTGTTCCGTTCGGAACTCGATGCCTTGCCTATCGAAGAACTTTCAGGCGTGCCGCATTCGTCGCGCGTACCGGGCAAGTCGCATATGTGCGGCCATGACGGACACACCGCGATCCTGGCATCCCTCGGCCGTCAGTTGGGGCGCGAGAGGCCTGCAAGCGGCCGCGTCGTGCTGATGTTCCAGCCGGCGGAGGAAACCGGCAATGGCGCGGCCGGCGTCGTCGCCGATCCGCGCTTCGGCGAGATCGTGCCGGATTTCGCTTTCTCATTGCACAACCTGCCCGGCGTGCCGTTCGGCGAGGTGCGGCTCAAAGCCGGCGTGGTCAACTGTGCATCACGCGGCATGCGCATCGTGCTGGAAGGCAAGACTGCCCATTCGTCCATGCCGGAGACCGGCATCTCGCCGATGCTGGCGATCAGTGAGCTGATGCCGGCGCTGCCGGCGCTCGGGCGCGGGACCTTCGCCGATGATGACTTCTCCATGCTGACGGTCACCCATGCCGCGATGGGCGAAGCCGTGTTCGGCGTCGCGCCGGCTCACGCCGAGGTGTGGGCAACGCTGCGCACCCGGCGTGACGAGCGCATGGCAAACCTGTGCGCTGCTGCCGAAGCACGGGTCGCCAGGATCGCGGGCGAGCATCGCCTTTCCGTCCGCTGGGACTATCATGAGATCTTCGTCGCCAGCGTCAACGCGCCGGACGCGGTGGAGCATCTGCGGCGCGCGCTCGATGAAGAGGGCGTCGCGCACGGCGAAGAAGCCCTGCCGATGCGCGCCTCTGAAGATTTCGGCCTGTTCGGCCATAGTGCCAAGTCGGCGATGTTCTTCCTCGGTGCAGGCGAGCGGCACCCTGCCTTGCACAATCCCGACTATGACTTTCCCGACGACCTGATCCCGATCGGGTCAAGGATCTTCATGCGCACGGCACGTAATTTGCTGGGCTGACCTCCGCCAACTCTAAAACCGAAAGGAACACGCAATGCCAACGATGCCAAAGAACACGATTTGCCTCTGGTTCGACAAGGACGCCGAGGCTGCGGCTCGCTTCTACGCGGAGACCTTTCCCGATACCAGGGTGGGCGCCGTTCACCGTGCGCCGAGCGACTTTCCGTCCGGCAAGAAAGACGACGTGTTGACGGTCGAATTTACCGTTGCCGGCATTCCCTGCATCGGATTGAACGGCGGCTCCACATTCAAGCAGAGCGAGGCCTTCTCGTTCCAGATCGCCACCGACGATCAGCAGGAAACCGACCGCTACTGGAATGCCATCGTCGGCAATGGCGGCCAGGAGAGCGCGTGCGGCTGGTGCAAGGACAAATGGGGCGTGTCCTGGCAAATCACGCCGCGCACGTTGACCGAGGCCATGGCGGCCGGCGGCGAGGAAGCCAAACGCGCCTTTGATGCGATGATGGAGATGACGAAGATCGACGTCGAGGCGATCGATGCAGCCCGGCGCGGCTGACCTCGATCGCAGCTGAGTTGCTATCTGACCTTGATGACGACCTTGCCCTTGGCGCGTCCTGTTTCGACATAGGCCAGCGCCTCGTTGGCGGCTTCGAAGGGAAAGACCCGGTCGACAACCGGGCGGATCGCACCGGCTTCGATGAGCGATGCGATCTTGCTCAATTGCTCGCCCTGCGCCCACATGAAGAGAAACGAGAACGTCACGCCACGGCGCTTGGCTCTCGCTCGAATACCGCGGCTCAGCAGGCGAAGCACCAGCTTCAGCACCATGTTCAGTCCCTTTTCCCTGGCGAAGTCGGGATCCGGTGGGCCGGAGATCGAGATGAGCTTGCCTCCCGGTTTCAGCACATTCAGTGACTTTTCAAGTGTCTTTGTGTCCTGGCTGTTCAAGACGACGTCGTAGCCCGACAGCACTTTTTCGAAATCGTCTTTCTTGTAGTCGACGACGACATCGGCGCCGAGCCCCTTGACCAGACCGGCACTCGCCGCGCTGACGGTGGTCGCAACGGTCGCGCCGAGATGCTTTGCCAGTTGGATGGCGAATGTCCCCACGCCGCCGGATCCGGCTTGAATGAAGACCTTCTCTCCCATCTTCAGGTTGGCCCTTTCGATGAGCGCCTGCCAGGCGGTCAGGCCGACCAGCGGGATCGAGGCCGCCTCTTCCATGCTGAGGTTCCCGGGCTTCAGGGCCACATCGGCCTCATCCATGGCTATGAACTCGGCGAATGTCCCGATCCGGCCATCGCGCGGCCTCGCATAGACGTCGTCGCCGAGTTTGAACTTGCGGACTTTCGATCCCACGCGGACAACCCTCCCGGCCACGTCGTGACCCAGGATGAAGGGCCGGTGATAGGGCAGGATCAGCTTGAACTCTCCGGTTTTGACCTTGGAATCCAGCAGGTTCACCGCCGCGGCGTGGACCTCGACCAGGACATCGCTGTCCCCGAGTTTCGGCTCCGGCATTTCGGCCAGCCGCAGCGTGCCGTTCTTGCTATACTTGTCGACGACGAATGCCTTCATGGCAGTGACTTTCTGAGAGTATTTTTGGCTAGTCGCATGTGCGTGAAATCCTCTGCTCGCTGTCGTTCAGACCGGCAGGCGGAACTGTTTGCGCAGGCTCTTGTCGAATATCCCCGCGGGAGCAAAGCGACGCAGCAGGCTGACTTGGCGCGCTGCCTTGCCGGCGGTGTAGCGCCGTTGCGGACGGGCATCGGTCGCTGCTTTGACGACCACCTGCGCCACCACTTCGGGCCGATCGGCGACAGGCATCACATCGCGAAGCAGCGCTTCCAGCGTAGCTCGAGCCTGATCGTATTCCTGCAAAGGCGAATCCGGCTGGATCCCGTTCTGGTCGAAGACAGTACGAACGAATGCCGGCTCGATGACCGAGACGCGAATATTGAAGGCACGAACCTCATGGTCGAGCGATTCCGAATAGCCCTCGAGCGCGTGCTTGACTGCCGAATAATGCGCTGAATACGGCGCCGGCACTAGTCCCAGCACAGAGCCGATATTGACAATGCGCCCCTCGCCGCGCCGCCGCATCGACGGCAGCACAGCATTGGTCATGCGGATGAAGCCGAACAGATTGACGTCGAACAAGGCCTGCACCTGTGCAATCGAGAATTCCTCGGCGCCTCCAAGCTGGCCGACGCCGGCATTGTTGACCAGGAGGTCGATCCGGCCGGTCTGCGACAGCACCGTCGAAACGAGTGCGGCAACGGCTTCACCGTCGGTCACGTCGCAAACCAGCATGGTCACCCCATCCGGGCCGTCGTCGGCCTTGCGCCGGCTGGTTCCGAAGACCGTGAACCCCGCCCTTGCCAGAGCCTCGGCACTGGCGAGGCCAATGCCCGAAGAGGCTCCGGTCACAACAGCGGTTTTTCCGGAATTCGCATTCATTTCGTGCTCCAAAATCATGAGGGCTAGCTTTTTTGCACCCTTTGAATTACAGTCGTAATATCAGATTACGTTCATAATGCAATAGCAGAAAGGAATGGCAGCTATGCGCTACGAAAAGGGCCGGAAGGACGCCTCGCGCGGACGGATCATGGAGGTCGCAGCGGAACGCTTTCGCGGCGACGGCATAGCTGCGTCCGGACTGGCGACCATCATGAGCGACGCCGGGCTGACGAACGGCGCCTTCTATCCACACTTTCAATCCAAGGCGCAGCTTGTCCGCGAAAGCGTGGCGGCGGCGATGGAGCTTCAGGCGCAGCAACTGGCGGAAGCATTGGCTTCGGGCGTGGAGATGGCCATCGACACGTATCTGTCGGCCGAGCACCGGGACAATCCCGGAAAGGGCTGCGCGTCAGCTGCGCTGCTGCCGGAGCTCGCCCGTCAGCCGCCTGAAACGCGTGAAGCCTATACAGACCACCTGCTGGCTTTGGTGCGCCAGTTGGCGCAAGCGCTTCCGAAGGGCAAGGATCCGGAGGGCGTGGCGCTGGCTGTCTTCGCAACGCTCCTCGGCACGCTGCAAATGGCCCGCGCCGTGGGCGGAACGGAATTGTCCGATCGCATCCTCTCGGCGGGGAAAGACGCGGCGAAGACGCTGATCGAGCAGCGTTAGCGCTCCAGGAAAGATCGTAACGGCGTTGCCGGCCATATGGCTGACATCGGGTGATCGCGAAGGAAGCTGATCGTGAGGAATATGCCGGGCGTTGACGGATAGCCGATCCGTCAGATCTTCCGGCTGGCCAGCAGCCTTGTCAGCCAGTCCGGATTCATTTCCGGAACAGAGGACAATAGCCGTTCGGTATAGGCCGCGTGCGGTGGCGTGAGAACTTCGCTCTTCAATCCTTGCTCGACGACTTTGCCGCGGTGCATGACGACGATTTCGTCGGCTATCGCGCGCACGGTAGCAATGTCATGGGTAATGAAGATGTAGCTCATTCCGAGTTCACGTTGGAGACGTATGAGAAGCTTGAGAATTTCCTCTTGGACGATCTGGTCGAGCGCGGACGTGATCTCGTCGCAGATGATAAGCTCCGGATCGGCAGCCAACGCGCGGGCAATGCAGACGCGCTGTTTTTGGCCACCCGACAGCTCGCCAGGCAGGCGTTCCAGAAAATCTTCGCTCATCTCGACCATGTGCATAAGTTCGCCGATCCGGCGATCCCTCCGCGCGCCCCGAAGGCCGAGGTAGAATTCGAGCGGCCGCGCTATGACCTCTTCGACCGTTTGGCGCGGATTCAGGGCGTTGTCGGGCATTTGATAAATCATCTGTATGCGGCGCAGGACCTCCTTCGGCCGCGTCTTCAGGCCCGTGGAAAGAAGCTGGCCGGCAAAAGAAATCGAACCTGAAATTGGCGGCAAAAGGCCGGTGACGACTCGAGCGAGCGTCGATTTCCCCGAACCGGATTCGCCGACCACAGCCACGGTTCTTCCGCGCGGAACCTTGATGGAGACATCCTGGAGCACCTTGACCTTTCCTGCATAGGCC
This sequence comes from Mesorhizobium sp. M0140, assembly GCF_040322475.1. Taxonomy (NCBI): domain Bacteria; kingdom Pseudomonadati; phylum Pseudomonadota; class Alphaproteobacteria; order Hyphomicrobiales; family Phyllobacteriaceae; genus Mesorhizobium; species Mesorhizobium sp. M0140. Next base: position 48,467 of record NZ_JAMYTM010000006.1, read on the forward strand.
GCGGTAACGTTGTCTATCGTCAGCAGATTGTCATCGGCTGGAACTTCGGGCTTGGCGAGCTTGCGTACGGCCCAGAGCGTTTTTGTATATTCCTGGCTGGGCGAGGCCAGCATCTGGCGTGTATCAGCCTCCTCCACGGTACGTCCGTGGCGCAGAACCATGATACGATCCGCCATTTGCGCCACCACCGCTAGGTCATGCGTCACGTAGATTGCAGCGGTGCTGAATTCCTCCACGATGTTGCGAATGGAAGCTAGAACTTCAACCTGCGTGGTCACGTCGAGCGCCGTTGTTGGCTCGTCGAATATTATGAGGTCCGGACGACAAGCCATTGCCATCGCTGTCATTGCCCGTTGCAACTGCCCGCCGGAGACCTGATGAGGATAGCGAAAGCCTATGGTCTCCGGTTCTGGGAGTTGAAGGCGTCGATAAAGATCGACGGCGCTCCGGTTCGCCTCTTCCCGGCCGGCAATTCCATGCGCCACCGCGGTTTCGACGGTTTGTTCCAAGAGCCGATGTGCCGGATTGAAAGAGGCAGCCGCGCTTTGCGCGACATAGGCAATGCGGGAGCCCCTGAGGCGACGGCGCCCTTTTTCATTGACTGCCAGAAGATCAATCCCGTCGAACAGGACCGAGCCTTGCGTGATCCGGCAGCCCGGCTTGGCATAACCCATTGCGGCAAGGCCAATGGTGGACTTGCCGGCGCCTGACTCTCCGATCAGCCCAAGAACCTGGCCCCGCTTCAGCGTCAGATCGACCCCGTGGACAATGGGATGCCACCGCTCATCCGAAAACCCCTCCACATGCAGATTGCGGATTTGAAGCAGATCCTTTCCTTTTTCGCGTGGGCCTGGGCCGCTACTTTTCATCCCGCAACCCGCTTGTTGCTTGCAGGAACCAGTCCACCACGAAATTCACGGACACGGTAAGGAGAGCAATCGCGCCGGCCGGAAGTAGCGGCGTGACATCGCCATAGGTGATCAGGGTCGCGTTCTCGCGCACCATTGATCCCCAATCGGCCGTCGGCGGCTGAATACCGACGCCGAGAAACGACAGCGCCGCAACTGTCAGGAACACGAAGCAGAATCGCAAGCCGAACTCGGCGACCAGTGGCGGCATGACATTGGGAAGGATTTCCTTGGCGATGATCCATTTCGGTCCCTCGCCGCGTAATCGTGCCACCTCGACATATTCCATCACCGCCACGTTAAGCCCGACGGCGCGAGAAAGCCGAAAGACCCGGGTGGAATCCAGAAGCGCAATGATGACAATCAGGCTGGTGATCGACGAGCCGAAGATCGTCAGCAGCACCAGCGCGAAGATCAGACTCGGGATCGACATCAGCACGTCCACCGCACGCGACAAGATCTGGTCGAGCCACCCCCTGTACAATGCGGCAAGAAGGCCGAGCGAGACGCCGACCGCGAAGGACAGCAACGTGGTCGCGACCGCGATAGCGATGGTGTTGCGCGCACCGTAGATCAAGCGGGTAAGCATGTCGCGGCCGAGCTGATCGGTTCCCAGTTTGAACTCCTGGCTCCACGGCGCGAAGGCTTCGCTGAAAACCTGCGTCTCGCCATATGGGGCTATCCAGTGCGCGAAGACCGCAACAAAAACGTAGCCGAGGATCACGACGATGCCGAACCATGCGCTGAACGGTGCCTTCTTCAGCGCAGTTTTCGCCCGGGTCGCACGCGAGCGCCTCAGCCTCCGAACCGCCGCGACAGATTCGGATCTGGTCATCGCGGGTGCAAGAGCCTGGGATTGGTGGCGATGGAAATAACGTCGGCTAGCAAGTTGAGAAGGATGTAAGTCGCGGCGAAAATCAGGGCGCAGGCCTGGACAACCGGAACATCCCTGGATTTCACCGCGTCAACCATCAGCTGGCCGATGCCGGGGTAGACGAACACGACCTCGACCACGACCACTCCGACGATGAGATACGCCAGGTTGAATGCTACCACAGTGACGATCGGAGCCCAGGCATTGGGCAGGGCATGCCTCAGCACGATCACCATCGGGGACATTCCCTTGAGGCGCGCCATATCGATGTAGGGGCTTGCCAGCATGTTGATGATGGCCGCTCGGGTCATGCGCATCATGTGGGCCACGATTACGAGCGTAAGGGTGATTGCCGGCAGGGCCACTTTCCAGAGATGCTCCCAAAATGGCGTCTGATCGTTCACATTCGACAATGTCGGAAATTTGGGAACCGCATTGAGCGCCCAGTTCAGCGAGACAGTGAGCCAATGAGGCAGCGTTTGAGCGAAATCGGATCCGATGAACGTGTCGCGCGAGATCACCAGGTAGGCGAGCATATAGGCGACGAAAAATTCCGGGAATGAAATGGTTGTCAGTGTCGCGACATTCACCAGCCGGTCGAACCAGCCGTTGCGGTACAGCGCAGCCAGAATGCCAAGCCCCAAGGCCAGAGGAACAGCTATCAGCGCAGTCACCGCTGCAAGGAACATCGTGTTGTAGAGGCGTGGTGCGATGATCTCGGCCACGGTACGCCGATATCCGGTGCGGCTCGCAAACGAAGAGCCGAAATCGCCATGGAGCATCTGGGCGACCCAAACGAAGTAGCGCTCGACAGGCGGACGATCGATGCCGATTTCCCGCTGGAACGCGGCGACCGTTTCGGGCGTCGCCGATTGCCCTAGCGTGGCCTTGGCGAAGTCGCCTGGAAGCATCGCGATCGCAGAGAAGATGATGATGGACACGATGAACAAAGTGACCAGGCCGAGGCCAAGGCGCTGCAGGACCGTTCTTGCGACGGGGTTCATGTGCGTGGCGTTTCCCTTTGGGCGGCAGCCCTGCACTCGGAGTAAGCCGGCCGGACCCTCAAAACCATCGCGGCTCCGGCCCGCCATCTCATGCCGTGGCGATCCACCAGCGTTCGGCCATTTTCAGTCCATCGTTCTCCCAGTTGGGCGCCACATCACCGTGTGCGAGCTTTTTGGATTGCGCGCTTACGAAATTGTTGAAGACCAGCACGATGCTGCCGCCGTCATCGTGGGTTAACTGCTGCATCTCGGCATACATCGCCGCTCGCTTGGCCTCGTCCGTCTCGGCGCGCGCCTGGACAAGCAATTCGTTGAAGTGGGGATTTTTCCAGAAAGACTCATTCCAACTGGAGTCGGCGGCGAAGGCTTGCGTGAACATCCAGTCGGCCGTGGCCCGACCGCTCCAATAGGAAGCGCACCAGGGTTTCTTCAGCCAGACATTGTCCCAATAAGCGTCCTCGGCCTCACGCACGACATTGACGTCGATGCCGCATTGGGCTGCCGTTTCGCGAATGAGCGAAGCCGCGTCCACCGCCCCCGCAAAAGCGGCATCGGCCACCGAGAGGTCCACCTTCAGGTTCTCCATCCCGGCCTTTTTCAGGTAGTGCTTGGCCTTTTCCGGATCGAAGCTGTGTTGCGGTTGCGGATCCTTGGCGAATTTGATGGCCGGCGCGATCGGGTTGTCGTTGGCCACAGTGGCGTGGCCAAGAAAGATCTTGTCGACGATTTCTTGGCGATTAATTGCCCATTTCAATGCCATTCGCACGTCCGGATTATCAAACGGCGCCATCGTGACATTCATCGGCAAGGTGTAGTGCCCGTAGCCAGTGACTTCTACGATTTCCACCTTGGGATTGCGTTTCAACATGCCGAGGGTCTTCAGGTCGGCGCGGCCGATATAGTCCACCTCCCCCGTGGACAGCGCCGCCATGCGCGCGGCAAGATCCGTGATGGCGATGAACTCCACCTCGTCGAGATAGGGCTTGCCGTTCTTGAAGAAGTTTGGATTGCGCTTGAGCTTGGCCGAAACGCCGGGCTGGAAATTCTCGAGGACGAAAGCACCGGTGCGAACGCCTGAAGCCCAATCCGCCTTGCCGTCCTTGGCCGGCATGATGACCAGATGGTAGTCACTCATAATGTAAGGGAAATCGGCGTTGCCGTTTTTGAGCGTGAAGACCACTGTTTCCGGGCCGTCCGACTTGACGTCGGCGACGGAGTCCAACAGCGACTTCGCCGCCGATTTGGTGTCCTTGCCCATGTGATATTGCAATGAAGTCACAACGTCATCCGCCGCCACGTTCTTGCCGTTGTGGAAGGTTGCGCCTTTGCGCAGCTTGAAGGCCCAGGTTTTGGCCCCATCCGAAGTTTCAAAGCTCTCGGCGAGGTCTGGTTGGACATTGCCTTTGGCGTCGACCTCAGTGAGGCTGTTGGACAGCGAGCCCGAAAATGCGGTCTGTGTGAACGTGTCGGGGTAGCCGGCCGGATCGATCGAATCCGTCGTCGCGCCGTGAGCCATGCCGAGCTTGGCGAAGCCGCCCTGCATCGGTTCGGCCCGCGCCGTGCTCACGAACAGCCGGTCGGCGGCGGCAACGGTCAGGCCCGCGGCCAGCCCAAGATGAATGAAGTCGCGGCGGGAAACCTTGCCGCCCCCGATCAGGCTTTGCGCGATACCAAGCTTGTATTCAGATTCTGACATTTGACTCTCCCATTGCGGAGTTCTCCGCGTTATTTCTTGTCAAGCACCTGCGAACAGATCTGCTGGTTGGCGACGACCACCTTTCCTTCGAATTTCCAATCCCAATCGATCTGCGCCTGTCAGGCCGTCACATAGATGCCGCCGGCTTCAACGGTGACTGGGAATGTGCGCGCGCGAACGGACGGATCGACCAAGGCCGCGCCTGACTTGATGTCGAACTCCCAGCCGTGCCAGGCGCATCGAACGATCTCGTTTTCGCGATGATAGATGAATTGCGCCTGTTCAACGGGCGCGGTTGTGCCGCATTGCGGCCCCTCGCAAAGCGGAGCGCCGCGGTGCGGACAGACATTCAGCAGCGCGTGGAATGAATCTCCGATGCGGAAAATCCCGACCGAAAGGCTGCGGATCTTGGCGATGAACGGAGACCCTGTTTCGATCTCGTCGACGCGGCAGATATATGTCTTCTCGGGCATCATATGCTTCCTCAGGCGGCATTCGCGGCTTGCGCGCGGGGGATGCGTTTGTAGACTTCCAGCGCATTCAGTCCCATGATCTTGCCCTTCCAGGCAGGAGGGATTTGCAGCGTGTTGGCATCGTCGTAATCCCAGTGCGGATAGTCCGATGCAAACATCAGCGTGTTTTCGCCGTCCATCGCTTCGAGCGTGGACCAGAGATGTTGGATGTTTGCAGGCTGCTCCAGCGGCTGCGTGGAAAAGCGGATGTTGCGCCGGCAATATTCAGACGGCAGCATCTTCAGCCATGGCGTCTCCTTGCGCAGCGCTTTGTAATCGGCGTCCAGGCGCCAAAGGACCGACGGAACCCAGGCGACGCCGCACTCGATGATCACGAAGTAGAGGTCCGGCCATTTCTCGAAGACGCCATGGGCGATCATGCTTGCCACGTGCGACATCGCCGACATGTGCAGAATGGCATGCGTTTCCCAGAAGAATGTCGTCGGGGCAGGAGCAATGGCAGTTGAATTCACGCCGCCATGCCCGCCCAGATGAATGGCGAATGGCAACCCCACTTCCGCGCAGGCTTCGTAGATCGGATGGTAAAACGGGTCGCCATACGGCTTGACGGAACCCTGGGAAGCGAGAACCTGGACCATGCGCGGATGACTGCCAAGACGGCGTATCTCGGCGGCAGCGAGCTTCGGATCCTGTGGCGCGATGATGATCGAGCCCATGAAACGATCGTCTTTCGGCAACCACTGATCGATCTGATAATCGTTGTAAGCGCTGACCAGAGCGCTGGCATAATAAGGGTTAGCCAGGGTCGACGCCTCGATAGGCTCATCGCCGGTCAGGATCGCCACGTCGACTTTGTATTTGTCGAGGTGCTTCTCCTTCATGATGAGATAATTGTCGGCTTCTGTTTTCGGACGGATGTCCTTGCGGGAAAAATCCTGCGGGTGGAACCAGGGCCGATGACCATGCGGAAAGGCGCCAACGGGACCTGTTTTCTCGCCCTCGATGAACATGTCTTTCCACAAGCCGGAGAGATAGGGCTCCAACACGGTGGCGCTTGACCAGTAATTATGACAGTCGCAGTCGACTATGAACACTTCTTCCGCTCCGTATCCGTGTCTCGTCCCGCGGCGCTGCCGGCCGCTGATCTGCTGCAGCTTCCGCCTTGCGTATTGTTTGATCAAGCTTATGATACGTGGAATATGATCGAGTTTTTCGATTGGATATTTCATGCAACTTGATCACATCGAGACCTTTCTCGACATTATCGAATCGAGAAACTTCAATCGCACCGCGGATCGGCTAGGGTTGACCCAGTCGACGATCAGCACCCGCATCAAGAACCTCGAGAGCGCAATCGGGTCCGAACTGTTCCAGCGCGGACGCGCCGGGGCGGAGCCGACCGCCGCAGGGCGCCGGTTCGAAGCTTATGCAAGATCCTTGCTGTCCACATGGTCGCAGGCTCGCCACGATGTCCGGGCGTTCAATCGTTTCGAAGGCACCTTGCGCGTCGCCGCGCAGGTCGGGATGACCCGCTCGGTTTTGCCGGGTTGGGTCGAGACGCTGTGTCAGGCTCTTCCCAAATCGTCGATCCATGTCGAGTCGGATTATTCAAACCAGATGGTCAGCGACCTAAGCATGGGAAATCTCGACATCGCAGTGCTTTATGCTCCGCGATACCTACCCGAAATCTCCTATGAGCATTTGATGGTTGAGGAATATGTGATGGTTTCCACGGTGGCCAGAACCCTCTCGGAGGTCGATCCCGAAACCTACATTCGTCCGGGCTATACGGTCCTGCTGGAGAAGGCCCATGCCGAATTGCTCGGCGAGTTGGCGATCTGTCGCCTTTCCATGGGATCGGAAACCTTGGCGGAAATGATGCTACGGCGCACGGGCGGCACCTGCTATATGAGAAGTGACGATGCGCGCCGGTTCGCCCTCGAACGCCCATCGTTCATCGTCGAAGGCGCTCCGACGCTGCATCAGCCGGTACACACGGCCATCCTGGCGCGCCGCAAACACGAACCGATCATCCGCAAGGGAATCCGCGCCCTTCACGTTGCCGTGATGTCACTGGATATGTAATCGAAATAATCGATCATAACTTGGGAGGGATGCTTCTGTTGCGGGGGGCCTGGAACTGGCATCTTGGCTCGACTTCAAACCGAGATGAATGATGAACGCACACGTTTCCTTTGGGGCCCCCGACCTCCTCCCGATGAGGCGTCATCGGCAATGGGCACAAACCACATCGCAGCTTGTACTCTGCCGTCGTGTAATCGAGGAAACGCCCGATGTGAAAACCTTCGTTTTCACATCCCCGACGGATCGGATGTTCTGCTTCAGCGCGGGCCAGTATGTGCTCGTGCACCTTAAGATCGAGGGTGCCGCGGTGACGCGCTCCTACTCTGTTTCGTCACCACCGACGCGACCGCTCGACCTGCAGATCACGGTGAAGCGAACACCGGGCGGCCTGGTTTCGAATTGGCTCCACGACAATTTGGGGGCGGGCGACGAGATCGAGATCGAAGGGCCGCTCGGCTCATTCAATCTCGATGACCTGCCATATGAAAAGCCGCTCTTCCTTTCGGGCGGCAGCGGGATAACGCCGGTGATGTCCATGCTGCGTGCGCTTACCGACCGCGCGGCCGACCAGGATATCTCATTCGTTCATAGTGCCAGAACGCCTGGTGACATAATCTTTCGAGGGGAATTGGACGCACTTGCCTCTCGCTTTCCCAACGTAAAAGTAACGTGCGTTTGTAGCCAGGAAGATCCCACCTGGAGGGGGCCGACTGGCAGAATAGACAGCCAGATGCTGCTGACCCTCGTTCCCGATCTCCACAACCGCACTATCTTTGCCTGTGGCCCTGAAGCGTACATGAAAGCCGCACGTGCCTGCCTGGATGCGATTGGCGTGGCTCCGTCGCGGTACCACCAGGAGAGCTTCGGCGGCGTCAGCAGCCCTCAGTTGGAACCGGCCTCGACAATACCATCTTCGGTCCGTTTCGTCCGCTCCGGGATCGTGCATAACTGCTTGCCCGGAGAGACGCTGCTGGAGGCGGCACGCCAATGTGGCGTCTACGTCCCAACCGCCTGCCAGCAGGGAGTTTGCGGCACTTGCCGCATCGCCAAGTTGTCCGGCGAAGTCGCCATGGAGGATCTCGGCGGTCTGGCCCCTGAAGAGAAGTCGGCCGGCTATGTCCTGGCATGTTGCAGCCGCCCGCAAGGAACGGTTTTGCTCGATCTTTAACCCCGGGTGCTTGGTTCAGCATTGAAGCCGGCGCAGTAGTGTTGAACTGCCGGTGAAGGCGTTGCCGGCGTAGCGGACTGATGCCCATCGACCCCAGCCGATATTGCTCAGAAGTCGAGAGCGACCATCATGCCGCGGACTTCGGCCATTTCCAGCAGCAGGTCTTGCAGTCTTTCGTCCAGCGCGGCACCGGTCAGCGCCAGAAGCTCGGTGATGCTCTCTCTCATCGATATGACGGCAGCGCCTGTCTTCTCGGCGAGCAGCCGACCGATGGCAGCTCGGATCAGGTCGTCCTGATCAGACATCGCTTCACCTCCCGACGCACTGCAACTTCCCCTTGCTTTCCATGCCTCACCGCCGCTTTCGACAACAGGGCGTGATTTCCCATACGGTATGATTTTCGATGCGACATCAGGCACCTTTGCTCATGCCAGCAGACCGTCTCGATGGGCCCGCCAGTCGTTCAACACCGACAATGAGGGCAGCAGCGAAAAAGGGCCGGGCTGGACCGTTTCAACCGCTGCAAGCAGCGCCAGCGGCACTTCGTGCCGATAAAGCCCAATGCACACGCCCCCTTCGACCGTTGCCGGCAATTCCGTGATTGTGTCGAAAATCGAAAACGTACCCGTTGGCTCTTCCACGATTTCGAAACGCCCCACCCGAAACCTCCCTCTGCACAAAAGTAGCGACCAACGCGGACATCCCCAACCGGTTCCCTGAGGCCGGCACTTTTTTTCGCGCCTTGGTTGTAGCGCATGCCGGCAGCACAGTCATGCCCAGGGCGCACAGTCAAAAATCGCTACGCACATTTTAAATCTTGACGCGTGTCAATTTTTTATAAAACATGCGCAAACGCCGGCATGGCATCGACCGGCGCTCTGGGAGGAGCAATGCCTGACGTCGAAAGTGCCCGAACCTGGGCTGCAGTCCGCACATCCCAAGCGGGCAGCATTCTGTTGGCGAGACCATCGCGCCGGGCGCCGGGCTCGCGCCCCGTCGGACATTGCAGTCGCCGGCCAGCGACATTGATGCAGCCCATAAAACAATCAGGAGGAGGAAAAACCATGCGTATGTTCAATTGCCTGAAGCTTGGCACGAACCTGCTTGGCGCAGGCATGCTTGCAGCCATCTTCGCAGCGCCCGCCCATGCCGAGGATGCGGCGAAAGTCGCGGCCATCGTCAAAGGCCTCGACAATCCGTTCTTCCAGACCATGCAGAAGGGCATCGAGGAGCAGGCCAAGGCAAACGGCGTGAATGTCAGCGTCCAGGCCGCCGCCAACATGGGTGACGCCACCGGCCAGGCCGACCGCCTGACCGCCATGGCCATGCAGGATTTCGATTGCTACCTGGTCAACCCGATCAGCGTCTCCAATCTCGTCCAGGCGCTGGTGCCGGTCGCCCAGAAGAAGAAGCCGATCGTCAACATCGACTCGACCATCGACCCCGAGCAGGCCAAGGCCGCCGGCTTTGCCGTCTCGACCTATATCGGCACCGACAATGTCGCCGCCGGCGCGCTGGCCGGCGAAGAGATGCTGAAGCTGGTGCCGAAGGGCTCCAAGGTCGCGCTGGTCGCCGGCATCGTCGGCGATGTCGGCTCCAACGCCCGCATCAAGGGCTTCAAGCAGGCGGTGGAAGGTAAACTCGACATCGTGGTGATGGTCAGCGCCGACTGGGATCGCGAAAAGGCGCTGACCGCCGCAACCGATATCCTCGCTGCCCATCCGGACCTCGCCGGCTTCTTCGCCGCCAACGACATCATGGCACTCGGCGTCGAGCGCGCCGTGCGGACCTCGGGCAAGGACGTCAAGGTGATCGGCCTCGACGGCATCGTCGACGCGCTGAAGTCGATCGCATCAGGCGAACTCACCGCCACCGTCGCCCAATATCCCTATGTCGTCGGCGCCATGGGCCTCGAGGCCTGTGCAGTGGCCGCCAAGGGCAAGGAACTGCCGGCCAACGTGCCAGCACCGGTGCTGTTGATCAACAAGGACAATGCCGAAGCCTCGCTGAAGAATTTTCCGCGTCCGGGCGGCGACTATCCCGATCCCTTCCGCGAGATGCTGAAGTGAGCACACCTGCAGACAACGCGCCCGCCGCCCATTCGGCGGGTGCGGAGGAGAGCCGTCCCTCCCTGGCGGCTCTCCTCCTCGATCCCTCCTTCTGGGCCGACTGGGCATCCGTCGTCGGCCTGGTCGGCCTCGTCATCGTCTTCGGCATCGCCCAGCCGGTCTTTCTCAGCGTCGCCAATCTGCAGGCGCTGTTGCTGGCGGCTGCGATCCTGGTCGTGCTGTCGATCGGCCAGACCTTCGTCATCGCCACCTCGGGCATCGACCTGTCGCTGGCGGCCGCCGTCATGCTCGGCGCCATCATCCTCGGCCTCGTCAATGTCGCCGACTACGGCATCTTCATCGCCTGCATGCTCGCGGTTCTCGCCACCAGCGCCGTCGGCTTCCTCAACGGGCTGATCATTACGGCAGGCAAGATCCCCGACTTCGTGGTGACGCTCGGCACGCTGTCGGGCATCACCGGGCTTGGGCTCATCCTGTCGGGCGGCGAACCGACCATGGTCGGCTCGACCTTCCTGCTCAGGCTCGCCTCGGGCTCGTTCGGACCGTTCGGCTATCCGGTCTGGGTAGCGATCGCAGCCGTCATCGTCGCCCATATCGCGCTCTACCACACGCGCTTCGGCGTGCATCTGCTGGCGACCGGCGGCCAGGCTGAAAGTGCCGGCGCGCTGGGCATCCGCACCAACCGGGTCAAGATCGCCGCCTATACGATTTCCGGTCTCTGCGCCGGCATCGCGGCCATTCTCCTGGTCGCCCGCATCGGCTCGGCCGAACCGCAGATCAACACCAGCCTGCTCTTGAATTCGGTGGCGGCGGTGGTGCTGGGCGGCGTCAGCCTGTTCGGCGGCCGCGCCAGCATTCTGGGACCGGCGATCGGCGCGCTGATGCTCACAGCACTCGTCAACGGCCTGACCTTGCTCAACGTCTCGGCTTTCTACCAACCGCTTGCCGTGGGGGCCATCGTGGTGCTGGCGGCGCTGATCATGCGGTATCAGAAATGAGCGCTCCCCATCATATCCCCGCCACTGAGGCGATCATCGCCTGCGAAGGGCTGAGCAAGCATTTCGGCGGCATCCGCGCCTTCACCGACGTCGCCTTCCAGGCCCGTCGCGGCGAGGTCACCGCCGTCATCGGCGACAATGGCGCCGGCAAGTCGACGCTGATCCGCAGCCTGGTCGGCGTGCATCAGCCGGACACCGGCAATTTGTTCTTCGACGGACGGGCGCGGCCCTTCGCCAATCCCGACGAGGCACGCAAGGCCGGCATCGAGACCGTGCACCAGAACCTGGCGCTGATCGACGAACTGACGGTCGCGCAGAACCTGTTCCTCAACCGCGAGATCGTGCGCCGCATCGGCCCGTTCGCTTTCCTCGACCGCAAGGCGATGAAGCGCGAGGCCCGCTTAATGCTGTCGCGGCTGTCGATCAACGTGCCGTCGATCAACCAGCGTGTGCGGCGTCTGTCGGGCGGCCAGCGGCAGGCGATCTCGATCTGCCGCGCTGTCGGCTCCGGCGCCAAGCTGGTGGTGATGGACGAACCGACGGCGGCGCTCGGCGTGCAGGAGACGGCCAATGTCGAGGCGCTGATCCGGCGCCTGCGCGAGCAATCCGTCAGCGTCATCCTGGTCAGCCACAATTTCGATCAGGTCCGCCGCCTGTCCGACCAGATCTGGGTGATGCGGGCGGGAAAGATGGCGGCGACCGTGCGCGCTTCCGAAACGTCCGGAAATGAGCTCGTCGCGCTGGTAACCGGCGCGGCATAGTCCTGCAGCATCAGACTTGAAATCAAAGGGAGTTCGCCTGTGGCACCAATTCGTGTCGGACTGATAGGTCTTGGAGAGGTCGCGCAGTCGATCCATCTGCCTGTGCTGGGCGATCAGCGCGACCGCTGGGTGATCGCGGGCGTGTACGACGTGTCGCCCAGCCTGGTGTCACTCGTCACCTCCGAATTTGCGACGGCAAAGGCCTTCGACACGGCCGAGGCGCTGATTAATTCGCCCGACATCGACGCTGTGTTCGTGCTGTCATCCGACGATACCCACAGCCGCTTCGTGCGGGCGGCGATTGCTGCCAACAAACATATCCTGCTGGAAAAGCCCGCTTGCCTCACGGTGCGCGAAATCGACGATCTGCTGGCGCTGATGCCGGGCTACGACAAGACCCTGTTCGTCGGCTATATGCGCCGCTATGCGCCCGCCTATCTGGCCGCCAGGGACGAGCTGCCCGCCTTCGCCGACATCACCCATGTCCGCATCTTCGACCTGATCTCGGAGGGCCGGCATTTCCTCAAGAAGAGCCAGAACGTCCTTTACCCCCAGGACATCGACCCTGCCCTGCTGGCGCGTGGCGCAAGCGAACGCGACGCGCTGATCCGCGAGGTGGTGGGCGCCGACGCGCCGGCCGATGTGGTGCGCGCCTATCGCGGGCTGACGGCACTTTCCTCGCACCACATTTCGGCGATGCGTGGGCTGATCGGCGAGCCGACGCGCGTGCTGGCCGCGCACCGCACCAACGGCGGCGCCAACACATCAGTCACCTTCGACTACGGCCATTTCGCCTGTCTCTACGACGCGGTGGTCGACGATCTCGGCTTATTCGACGCCATGATCGAGGTGCGCTCGAACAACAGGCGGGTGCGCATCATCTACGACACGCCCTACATCCGCAGCCTGCCGACGCGGCTGGAGGTCACCGATGCCGGCCCGTTCGGCCCGGTGACGAAAACCCTCGGGCCTCTCTACGGCGATGCTTTCTCGAAAGAACTCGAGACTTTCCACCGCCACATCACCGAAGGCACAAAGCCGCTGACCGACCTCGCCGATTCCCGCCGCGACCTGGCGCTGATGGCCGAGATCATCGAGCGGATGAAGGAGAGTGGCGGGCGCTGAGGCGCTGCCTGCCGCCTACTTCCCACAGTGATGATCGTTGATCTTGTTCAACGCATTCGCGTCGGGTCCGACGCGATGATAGGAGCACGCGCCGGCTGCTGTCGTGACCAACTGCTGATCGTAGTAGCGCGGGCCGCCGAACAGGATGTCGATGAGATCGCCTTCGGCGGGAACGTAGCGTTCGGAGTGGACCCGGCGGTCGTGATACCGGTCGCCAGCGAAAGCCGGGGCGCAAACGCTTGAGCCCATGGCGACAGCGAGAGCTAGGATCGCAACGCATTTCGTGGTCATCGCCAATACCCTCCTGGCCATTTCCGGAATCACACCATACATCCAAAACCGCCAGCCGGACAAAAGTTCCGGAGATGACCGCGATAGGCTCTTGCCGAAGCCAGCTGCCTCGCTCATCCATGGTGCGTGGAAATGTGGGACCCGTGATGACCGATGCCGGCTTTCATCTCGTCGAAGCGACGATCGACCAATTGCGCCGCGCGCTCGATGACGGCACCGTCACCAGCGTCGAACTGGTCGGGGCGTATCTCAGGCGCATCGCGCATTTCGACCGGCACGGCATCAGCCTCAATGCCGTCCCGTTGCTCAACCCTGGCATGTTCGAGGAGGCTGCCGCCTCCGACCAGCGCCGCCGCAACGGCACCGTGCTCGGGCCACTCGACGGCATCCCCTACACCGCCAAGGACAGCTACAAGGTATCAGGCCTGACGGTCGCCGCCGGCTCGCCGGCCTTCGAGCATCTCATTGCCAATGAGGACGCCTTCACCATCGCCCGGCTGCGGGCCGGCGGCGCGGTGCTGATCGGGCTGACCAACATGCCGCCGATGGCCAATGGCGGCATGCAGCGCGGCGTCTATGGCCGCGCCGAAAGTCCGTACAATGGCGACTATCTCACCGCCGCCTTCGCATCGGGCTCATCCAATGGCTCCGGCACAGCGACAGCGGCCAGCTTCTGCGCCTTCGGGCTTGGCGAGGAAACCTGGTCGTCCGGCCGCGCGCCGGCCACCAACAATGCGCTGGTCGCCTATACGCCGTCGCGCGGTGTCATTTCGGTGCGCGGCAACTGGCCGCTGGTCCCGACCATGGATGTCGTCGCGCCGCACACGCGCAGCGTCCCCGACATGCTCGAACTGCTCGACGTGATTGTCGCCGACGACCCCGAGACGCACGGCGATTTCTGGCGCGCGCAGCCCTGGGTCAAGCTGCCGAAAAGCTCCGACGTGCGGCCGCCGCGCTATACCGACCTCACACTGGCGGGGTCGTTGAAAGGCATGCGGCTTGGCGTGCCCAGAATGTATATCGGCCGCGACACCGAGGCCGACAAGCCGATCGAAACCCGCGCCTCGGTACTTGCCCTGTGGGAGCAGGCGGCGGCCGATCTGAGGCGGCTTGGCGCCGAGGTGATCGAGGTCGATTTTCCCGTCGTCTCCAACTATGAACGCGACCGTCCCGGCGCGCGCAGCATGGTCGAGCGCGGGCTGGTGCCCCCAGAGTTCGCCGAGCGCGAGCTCTGGGACCTCTGCATCTGGGGCTGGGACGACTTTTTGCGCGCCAATGCCGATCCGGCGCTTCCCGATCTCGTCTCGGTCGATGGCCCAAAGATCTTCCCGCAACCGCCCGGCACGCTGTCCGACCGATACGAAGGCGGCTTCGACCTGAGGGTATATGTCGAGCGGGCACGGTCCGGCGTCACGCCCCTCGTGGACATTCCAACGCTGGAAGAGGGACTGAAGGGACTGGAAGCGACAAGGCGGATCGATTTCGAGGACTGGCTGGACGCGCAAGGCATCGACGCCGTGGTGCTGCCCGCCGCTGCCGATGTCGGGCCGGCCGATGCAGACATCGACGAGGCGTCCGCCGCCTTTGCCTGGCGCAATGGCACCTGGGTCGCCAACGGCAATCTGGTCTGGCGCCATTTCGGCATCCCCACCGTCACCGTGCCGATGGGTACGATGGCCGATATCGGTATGCCGGTCGGCCTGACTTTCGCCGGCAAGGCCTATGACGACGAAAGGCTGCTGCGCATGGCCGGCGATTTCGAACGCTCCACGCAGCGCCGCACCCGCCCGCCGCGCACGCCAGAACTTGCCGCCGATGTGTTTTCAGGCCGCCCCGCCCGAGCCGACGACAGCAAGGCGTCAGCGTTCGCCATCACGCTTGCCGCCGAGACGCGGCCTTTCGGCGATCAGGACGAGATCGTCATCACGCTCGACCTGCCAAATGAGGTGTCTGGGACGGCCTGCCTCAAGGTACATGTCAACGGAGAGGCCGTCGCGCTGCAGCGAAGCGGTGCGCGCTTCAGCGGGCACGCGCTCATTCCGGCCGCCGAGCATCAGCGCTTCCACAGCGTCTGGCGTGGCTCCTACGGTTCGATCGTCACAGCGGTGGTGTGGCTGGAGGATGGGCGCAGCGCCGGCGCCTATCTGGTTACGGGCGGGATTGGGTGAGGTTGCGCAATTCGTGCCTTAAGCCTCCCCGAATTCGTCATCCTAGGGCGGAGCAAGGAGCGAAGCGACGCGGCGCAGACCCTAGGATCCATGCCAGGACTGTGACCGAAGAATGCATCGGTCCAGAGCAATTGAGGTCAACTTTTCTTTCCAGATGCAGCGATTGCGACTGAAAGTTCTCCACCGTCGCACCGCACGGAAGTCGCGGCATGGATCCTAGGGTCTTCGCCACGTCGCTTCGCGACTGCTACGCCCTAGGATGACGAAGCGTGGGGTTCGCAAAAGTGTCGTCAATCAACGATCGCCAACCTCTCGCAGTTCTGGCAGCGCCGTTCCCCTCGTCATCCACTTGCAAAGCGACTCTCGACATAGGCCAGGTCCCGCTGAATGACATCCCGCTTGTCTTGCGACAGACCGCCAAGCAGCTTTTCATCGAGATATCCTGCTCGAATAAGCTGCGCGAACACGAAGAGAAGCTGCGAATAGCGATAGTCGAACGTGCGATCGATTTCCCGTCGCTGTTCACGCAAATAGCCTTCGAGCTCCCACATCTCGGAGGGCTGCGTCACCGCACTCGCCTTGCTTTTGAAGTCGGCCATCGTCTTTGCGAGCGCCGCCTCAAGAGCGGTATCGAAGGCATGGCGCGCGAGCTTCTTTTCGGATCCGGACCACTCGAAATCACTCATTTGATATCTCCATGGATGCCCTGTGAATTCAACCCAGGTTTTCACGAAAACGTGCCTGCTGCTACCCCCGCGCCGCCCAAAGCAAACCCCGCTCCACCATCAGCGCCATTTCCGGCACCGCGAACTCATCCGCCGTGTGACCAAGGGAACTGTAGAAAACCTTCCCCGCCCCATAGCGCCGTTTCCAGACGACCGGCATGACGACGCCGCCTATCCCCGGAAAATGCGCGTCGGTGAAGGTGGTGGTCGCCAGCACCTCGTTGCTTGGGTCGACATGCATGTAATATTGCTCCGACCGGTAGGCGAAATCGCTGATACCTTTTGTGATCGGATCGTCCGGCCGGGTGATGGCGACGTGATAGTCGATGATGTTGCCGGGATGCGCGACCCATTGACCGCCGGTCATGAACTGATAGTCGGGCTCGTTGCGGAAACTGTCGCCCATCGTCCCGTGGAAACCGCCGAGTCCGCTCCCCCCGAGAACCGCATGCGTCAGGTTCTGCAGTTCGGTCTTCTCGATCGTCGACATGGTGATGACGGGCACGATGAGATCGAATGACGACAGCTCCGGATCGGCGAACATCGCCGTGCCCTCGCCCAACGTGACGTCGAAGCCGTTTCGCTCAAGCAAGGTGCGAACGATCTTCGCGCTCTGCTCCGGCGTATGGCCCTCCCAGCCGCCCCAGGCGATCAAGGCCTTCTTTGGCATGGTGTACCTCCCTTGGAGCACTCCGCTTCGATCGATCCGGCGTCAGCGCCAGCCCAGAGCCGGCGCGACATGGGTCAGGATCGCCTCGATGACATGCGCATTATAGTCGACGCCGAGCTGGTTCGGAACGGTGAGCAGCAGCGTGTCGGCCTCGGCGATCGCCTCGTCCTGCGCCAATTCCTTGATCAGCACATCCGGCTCAGCCGCATAGCTGCGCCCGAAGATCGCCTTGGTGTTCTCCTCGATGAAGCCGATCTGGTCGCGGCTTTCGTTGCCGCGGCCGAAATAGGCACGGTCGTGATCGTCGACCAGCGCGAAGATGCTGCGGCTGACCGAGACGCGCGGCTCGCGCTTGTGGCCGGCCGCCTTCCAGGCCTCGCGATAGATGCGGATCTGCTCGGCCTGCTGGATGTGGAACGGCTTGCCGCTCTCGTCGAATTTGAGCGTCGAGCTCTGCAGGTTCATGCCGAGCTTGGCCGCCCATTCCGACGTGGCGTTGGTAGCCGCACCCCACCAGATCCGCTCGCGCAAACCCTCCGAATGCGGCTCGAGGCGCAAGAGGCCGGGCGGATTGGGGAACATCGGCCGCGGATTGGGCTGGGCGAACCCCTCGCCCCGCAGCGTCTCGAGGAATACCTCGGCATGATGCCGCGCCATGTCGGCGTCGCTTTTGCCTTCCGGTGGCGCGTAGCCAAAATGGCGCCAGCCATCGATCACCTGCTCGGGCGAGCCACGGCTGATGCCAAGCTGCAGGCGGCCGCCGGCGATGATGTCGGCGGCACCGGCATCTTCCGCCATGTAGAGCGGATTCTCATAGCGCATGTCGATTACTGCAGTGCCAATCTCGATGCGGCTGGTCTTGGCGCCAACGGCGGCCAGCAGCGGGAACGGCGAAGCGAGTTGGCGGGCGAAATGATGCACGCGGAAATACGCCCCATCCGCGCCAAGCTGTTCGGCGGCGACGGCGAGGTCGATGGATTGCAAAAGCGCGTCCGATGCCGAGCGCACTTGCGATTGCGACGAGGGCGTCCAGTGCCCGAACGACAGGAAACCGATTTTCTTCATAGCCATGCGATATAAGGATGCGCGTCAGGCTTCAATGCCAAAGAGATTTTTCGACGCACCCGATCAAGGCTCATGCATCGCTGTTTTCGAAGGCGCCGATGCCTTGTGCGATAAGGTTGGTCGCCATGACCAATGAGACGATTGCCGCGGAATTGAAGACGACGACCCACCATTTGCCGCCGGTCAGGAAGCCGTAGCCGTCGGCGACGGCCAGTCCCCAGTCGGCCGATGGCGGCTGGATGCCGAGGCCGAGAAAGCTCAGCGTCGCGATCGAAAAGAACGCGTAGCCCAGCCTTGTGACCAGCTCGATCAAGATCGTTTCCCTGATGTTGGGCAGTATCTCCAGAAACATGATGGCGAGCGGGCCCTCGCCGCCAAGCCGCGCAGCGCTGACATAGTCGCGCTCCTTCTGCTCGCGCACGGCGGCGCGGACGGTGCGAGCCACCAGCGGCGCGTAGGCGATGCCGATCACCAGGATGACGGTCAGGTTCGACGGGCCGATCGCCACCAGCGTCATGGTGACGAGAACAATGAACGGAAACGCCATCAGCGTATCGAGCAGCCGCGCGCCGATGGCATCGACCAGGCCGTCGAAATAGCCGAGCACCAGACCGATGATGCTGCCGGCGGCAACGCCGGCCAGCGTCGCCAGCGGCGCAACCAGCAGGATATCGCGCGATCCGACGACTATGCGGGACAGCACGTCGCGGCCGAGATGATCGGTGCCGAACCAGTGCAGCGCATCGGGCGGCGTCAGCATCGCCAGAAAATCCTCGGCATAGGGATCGTAGGGAACGAAGAGGTTGCCGAACAGTGCGCAAACGACCCAGAACAGAAGCAGCAGCGATCCGACCACGACCGACGGGGCCAGTCCGGAGAAAACACTGCGGATCCTGCGCACTGCCGGAAAGCCGGCCACCGCGCGCCGTGGTGCGGGAAACTCCGCCAGATCCGTCATGGCGAGGTCCGGCGGCGTTGCCGCGGATCGAGCAGCGCCAGCACGAGGTCGCCGGCCGCCGCCGACAGCACGAAGATTGCCGCCATCACCAGCACGCCGGCCTCGAGCATCGGGAAATCGCGTGCCTTGGCCGCATTCAGAACCAGATTGCCAAGCCCCTGGATGCCGAACAGCGCCTCGATCACCACCAGCCCGCCAAGCATGTAGCCGGTCTGCGTCGCCAGCACCGCGATGGTCGGCGTCAGCGCGTTGCGCAGCACGTGCCGAAAGATGATCTCGCGCCGCTCCAGCCCTTTCAGGACGGCGGTGCGCGTATAGTCGGCGGCCATTGCCTCGATCACCCCTGCCCGCGTCATCCGGGCGATGTAGCCGGCAAGGTTCAGCACCAGCGGCAGCGCCGGCAGGATCAGATAATAGCCATGCGTCCAGAAGCCCGCGCCATCGGGCGCAACGCCGGAGATCGGGAACCAGTTCAGCCACAGGCCGAAGAGGATAAGGAGCATCAGCCCGGAAACGAAATCAGGCACGATGCCGAAGGAAACGCCCGCCATCACGATCAGCCGGTCGATCAGGCGGCCGGCATTGAGACCCGCGATGACGCCGGCCCCTACACCAAGCGGCACGAGAAAAATCAGAATAATGCCGGCAAGGGCAGCAGAGCGCTTGAGGCTTTCGAGCACGAACGGCGCCACCGGCCCGCGCATAGACAACGAGGTGCCGAAGTCACCGGTCACGGCCTTGCTGAACCATAGCCAGTACTGGACGAGAATCGGCTGGTCGGCGCCGAGCCGCTTGTTCAGTTCCGCCACCGCCTGCGCGTCGGCAAACGGACCGAGCATCACGCGGCCGACATCGCCGGGCAGGACCTGCCCGGCGAAGAACACCAGGATGCTGACCAGCCACAGCGTGAGGACAAGTGTGCCCACACGCGTTGACAAAGTGCGGCCCGTCAGCATGTCTCGATCATGCCTGGACGAAGGAAACGCGGTCGAGCAGCAGATGCGAGATCGCCGTGAAGCGCACGCCCTCGACCTTGGAGCTGACGATTCGGCTGTATTGCGAGAAGTAGCTGATGATCGCCGGCGTTTCGTCGAGCAGCAAGGTCTGGATCTTGCCGGCAACGAGGCGCTGTGCCTGCAGATCACGCGCCTTCGAGTAATCGAGCAGCAGCGCATCATAGGCCGGGTTGTTGAAATGCGCCGCGTTCCAGGCTCCCGAACTCTTCAGCGTGGCGTTGAGGAAGATGTCGGGAGTGCCGCGATGGCCGTAGTCGGTGATGCCGAGCACCGAATCCAGCCATGGTGAGCTGCCGAAGGTCGCCGAGCCGTAATAGGCGTCCTGCGGCAGGACATTGAGCTTGATGTCGATGCCGGCCTTCCTGGCGAAGTTCTGGATGATCACCGCATAGTCGGGAATGTCATAGGCGCGTTCGGTGGTCAGCGTCACCTCGAAGCCGTTGGGCACGCCCGCCTCGCCAAGCAGGCGCTTGGCCTCGGCAATGTCTTGCTTGCGCTGCGGCACCGATGGATCGGCCGATGGGAAGATCGGCGCGAACGGGGTGTCGTTGCCGACGATGGCGCGGCCCTTCAGCAGGCCCTTGACGATCGCCTCGCGATCGAGCGTGAGCGCCAGCGCGCGGCGGACCCGCTTGTCGGTGAACGGAGCCTGGTCGGTTCTGAGATGCACCTGGTCATGCGAGCTTGCCTGCACGCTGAGCAGCTTGAAGTTGGGATTGCCTTCGATCGCGAGTTCCAGGCGCGTCGTGCTCGGGATGACGTCGAGCTGGCCGGCCTGCAGCGCCAGCACCTGCGCCTGCTCGTCGTCGAAAAACTTGATCTCGACCCGGTCGGGCAGCGCCTTGTCGCCCCAGTAGTCCTCATTGCGCACGAAGCTGGCGCCTTGCTTGGGACGGAAGGATTCCAGCTTGAACGGACCCGTGCCGTTGAAATTCTTCTCGAAATCGCCGGCATAGTCGGCCGGCAGGATCACGGCATTGTAGACGTCTGAGGAGACATAGAAGGGGAAGTTGCTGTTTGGGCCGTCGAGATCGAAGGCGACGGTTTCGTCGTCGACCAGCTTGGCGCCGCCCTTGGACAGGATGCCCTTGTAGGCCGACAGGGCCGACGAGCCGCTGGCCGGATCGACCAGCCGCTCGAAGCTCGCCACAACATCCCTAGCGGTGACCGCGCGACCATCGTGGAATTTCACCCCTGGCCGCAATTTGAAGGTCCAGCGACTGGCCGTCTCGTTTGCCTCCCAGGACAGAGCGAGCTTCGGCTGCAGACCATCCTTCGGATCGTCGAGGATCAGATACTCGCCGACCTGGCTGATCACCCCGATGCTGGCCGGATCGGTCACCGAAACCGGATCGATCGCCTTGGTCGGCTGGCCGAGCCCGACGCGAACCGTGCCGCCGGCAGCAGTCGCGGCGCGTGCGCCTCCAAGCCCCTGCGAGGCGGCAAAGCCGGTCAGGCCGAGCAGTGCGGCGTATTTCAGGAGATCGCGGCGCTTGAGAAAGCCGCCCTGATATTCGTCGACGGCGACATTCCAGATGTCCCCCGACAGGTTGCGAACTGCGTCGATATCTCTGCGTTTGGTCATGTTAAACCCCTGCTCTGAAATGAAGATTGAAAAGCTATGCGACGGGTTCGCCGTCGAGATGGATGCGGTCGACGGCCTGCGGATAGAAGGCGATGAGCCCTTTGATCTTCGGCATTTCCTCTATCGGATCCCGGTAGCTCCAGGCGATGTCCGGGCGCACCGTTCCGTCGCTCAGCAGGCCGGACCAGTAGGAGGCGATGCCCTTGTAAGGACATCGCGTCGTTGTGACGGACGCCGTCAGCCGCTCCAGCCGGATGTCTTCCGCCGGCAGATAGAAACGCGTCGGCAGATGCGTCTCGAACAGCAGAACCGGACGGTGGCTGTCGGCGATTGGCTCGCCGTCGAACCAGATTTGCACATGGCTGGAGCTCTGCAGCACATCGATGCGCGCATACGGGTCTCGAGCGTGGACGAAGACTTCTTCATCCTCCTCGAACCACTGGTCGACGGCCTTCCAGGTGAAGGCGATGCGGCCAGCCAGCGGCGACAGGTTTTCATCCGGCGGCGAAACGAACGCCCAGGCCGCGTTGGCGCTGCGCCTGTCACCGGTATCAATATCCCAATAGGCTGTCTCGCCACCGACCGGATGCGGTTCGCGATGCAATGAGGGTCTCAGCACCGACGGGTCGACCGCTGACGGCGGGAAGAAATAGATCGGCAGGAAATGGTTGGAGCGCAACACCAGCACGTTGCGGCTGTCGGCGATGGTGCGGCCGCCGAATTTGACACGCACGCGCTTGGGGCTGTGCAGGACATTGACGAGCTGCGGCGCGGTGGCTTCGCGGGGCTGCAATCTTGGTGCAACGGTCATGATCGTTCTCCCGGCCTGACGTCAGGACACCGCGCGCGCATTGTCGCGCTGTTCGGCGAAGCGATTGGCTGGTCGCGCCAGGCCGAAGCGGTCGCGCAACGTTCCCGGCGCGTATTCGAGGGGGAATACGCCGCGCCGCTGCAGCTCCGGAACCACCTGTTCGGCGAAATTCACCCAGTCCTCGGGCAGCAGCGGGAACATCAGGTTGAAGCCATCGGCGGCACCCGAAACGAACCAGTCCTGCAATTGGTCGGCGATCTGTACCGGCGTGCCGGCGACGGTCGGCACCGAACCGCTGTTGGCAAGCTTGCGGGCGATCTCGCGCAGGCTGAGATTCTGCTTCGCCCACTGCTTGACCCGGTTGAGCGACGTGCGTCCGCCATTGAACGTGCTCTCGTCCGGCAGAGGCGGCAATGGCCCGTCCGGCGGGAACAGCGACAGGTCCAACCCGCTCCAGCTGGACAGAAGGTCGATGCCGACCTGATCGGGAAGCAAGGTCTGCAGATATTCCTGCTTTTCCCGGCCTTCCGCCTCGGAGGCGGCGACAACAGGCAGGATGCCGGGCAGGATCTTGAAGCTCTTTGGCCGCCTGCCGTGGCGGGCCAGCCGCTCGTTGATATCCTGACGGTATTTGATGCCATCCTCCTTGGTGCTGTAGATGGCGAAGTGCGCATCGGCCTGGGCGGTGGCGAAGTTCTTGCCGTCTTCGGAGGATCCGGCCTGGACGATCAGCGGATGACCTTGCGGCGGCCGCGAGACGTTGAGCGGCCCGCGCACCTTGAAATGCTTGCCCTTATGGTCGATGGGGTGGACCTTGTCGGGATCGGCGAAATAGCCCGACGCCTTGTCGATCAGCAGCGCCTCGTCTTCCCAACTGTCCCACAGCGCTTTGACGATATCGAGGAATTCGGCCGCGCGCTCATAGCGGAATGCATGTTCGATATTGCCGTCGCGGCCGAAATTGCGCGCCTCCTCGTCCATAGCCGAGGTGACGACGTTCCAAGACGCCCTGCCCTTGCTGATATGGTCGAGCGACGCGAACATGCGCGCCACATTGTAGGGCTCGCTGTAGGAGCTCGACGCCGTGGTGATCAGGCCGATATGCTTGGTCACGCCGGCTAGCGCCGACAACAGCGTCAGCGGTTCGAGGCGGGCATTGGCATAGTGGGCAACGCCGCTCTTGACCGAATCCCAGATCGACACGTGGTCGGCGACGAAGATGGTGTCGATCCTGGCGCGCTCGGCCGCCTGCACGAGATCGCGGTAGAACTCGAAGTCCAGCACTTCCCGGCCCGGTGCCCGCGGATGGCGCCACGACATTCGATGATCGCCCTGCGGGTTGAAGAAGAATGCGCTGAGGATCATGTGGTCTCGAGCCATGCCGGCCTCCTTCCAGATCTGCTCCGGAGACCGTCGCGCTGCTTCGGCAGGCGGCGACAATCTCTGCTGATCCGAGAAAGGTAGATTGCGCTCCGGCTTAATCCGAGTAATTTTATAGAGATAATGCGTTGCGAAAGCGGAAGCGATTGCCCTCGATCGCAGCCCGCGAAGAAAGTGGTTTCAAGTCCCCATGTCCTCCTCGGTTCTGAACGTCGACCAGCTGTCCATCGCCTATGACGGGCACAAGGGATCGCATCCCGCCGTCAGCGGCGTGTCGCTGCATATAGGCGAAGGCGAAGCGCTCGGCCTGGTCGGCGAGTCGGGATCTGGGAAAAGCTCGGTGGCGCTCGCCATCCTGCGCTATCTGCCGAAGAATGCCCGCATGGCGGTGTCAGCGCTCGAATTCCAGGGCCGGGAAATCCGCGACCTCTCCGCCGAGCAGCTGCGCCAGCTCCGGGGAAATCACATCGCCGCCGTCTACCAGCATCCGGGCGCGGCCCTCAATCCGAGCATGACGATCGGCCGGCAGATCACCGAAACGATCATGCGGCACCGCCCGGTTCGCCCCGACGAGGCGCGCGAGCGTGCCGCGGAACTGCTCGGACGGGTCCGCGTCAGCCATCCGGAGCGTGTGCTGGATCTCTATCCGCACGAATTGTCCGGTGGCATGCAGCAGCGCGCCAACATCGCCATTGCGATTGCGCTCGATCCGTCGCTGCTGGTGCTGGACGAGCCAACGACGGCGCTCGATGCCAGCGTCCAGTCCGAGATCATCGCCATCCTGCATGACCTTCGCAAGGATCACAAAACCAGCATCCTGCTGATCAGCCACGACATCCATATGATCCGCCGCTCCTGCGACCGTGTGGCGGTAATGCAGGAGGGCACGGTGGTCGAGAGCGGCGCCGTCGGCGATGTATTCGACAACCCCTCTCATGCCTACACAAAGGCGCTCATCGCCTCGATCCCGGCGCTCAACTACACCAAGCGGGACGGAAGACTGGCGGAGACGGACGGCATGCCAGCGCACCCCACAGCCCAAGGCGAAGACGCCGGCTTGCCAAAAGAACGCCGGATCGCGATCGCCTGCAAAGGCATCAGTCATGCCTTCGGCAGCCAGCCAGTGCTGCACGGCATCGATCTCGACATCGGCCAAGGCGAAACCTTCGGGCTGATCGGCGAGTCCGGTTCCGGCAAGTCGACCCTGGCACGCATCGTCACCGGCCTGCAGACGCCCAGCGCCGGATCGGTCGAGCTGTTCGGCAGAACGGTCGCGCCGCGCGTCGAGAAGAGAAACCTTGCCGAACGCCGCGACGTGCAGATGGTCTTCCAGTCGCCGGATCGCACGCTCAACCCGCGCCAGCGGATCGGCAGGATCCTTGGCCGCCCGTTGCGGCGGCTCGCCGGGCTGCGCGGCAGTGAGGTGAGAGCGCGCGTCAGCGACCTGCTGCAATCGGTCCGCCTCGCCGGCGCCACGGCCGAGCAGAAATCGCGGTCGCTTTCCGGCGGACAACGGCAACGGGCGGCGATCGCGCGCGCCTTCGCCGGCGTGCCGAAGGTCGTCGTGCTCGACGAACCCACCTCCGCACTCGACGTCTCGGTCCAGGCGACAGTGCTCAACCTGCTCAACGACCTGCAGCGCGACAAGGACACCACCTATCTGTTCATCAGCCACGACCTCAGGGTGGTGCGCTACATGGCCGACAGAATTGGCGTGCTCTATCGCGGCCGCTTGGTCGAGACAGGCTCATCCGACCAGATCTTTCGCGGCCCGAACCACCCCTACACCGCACTGCTTCTGGCGGCATCTTCCGATGAGGCCGCGCCAAAGCTTTCCGCTTCGGTCGAGACAGAGGCCACCGGCATCCCGAACACGGGATGCTCCTTCGCCGACCGCTGCCCGCTGGTCCTGCCCGACTGCAGAAAGGCAGAGTCGCCCGCTAACGAGGTCGCGCACGGCCACCGGATCGCCTGCTGGCGGCACAGCCAGGGTTTTTGAGCGGCTCAACAGCAGCCCGAAGGCCCGCGGCAGCTCGGTTTTAGCGGCAGGCGCGATGCGATGCCGGGATTGTCGCAGCATTGGAATCCAGCTTGCAAAAGCCATCTTTTGAGGCCAGCCTAGACGGATGATGGCACGCCGGTCGCCAAAACATATTCTTGTCATGCTGCTCGCGGTATTCCTGACCGCCGGGTTCAGCCTGTCTGCCGCTCAGGCGAGCGTCATGTCGGCGAAGATGATGATGACGACTGGCAGCGGCATGCCTGCCGGCACCGGCATGGCCAGGATGGCCGACACCGCCATGAATGGCGATTGTAGCGCGTGCCTCAAGGGCGCCGCCGACAGTGGCAAATCGATGCATTGTCCGCCGACCTGCGTCGCACCGGTGCTCGCGGTGTTGCCGCTCGAGTTCGCGGCGATGACTTTGACCCGGGCATCGCTGCCGTCGGCACTGCCGACCCCGTTCCTTCATGGGCGAAGTTCCTTGCCCGACCCATTCCCTCCCAAATCCACCGATCTCGTCTGACGCAGTTTCAGCCGCCTCGCGGCTGACTTCTGGCGTTTGATTACCGCTGGCGCTTTGCGCCGGCGAGCACACGGCAACTCGACGTCGAGAGGCTCGCCGTCGATCGAGATCGCAAAGGGCTTGAGAGTGAGTATCGATTTCAGTCATTCCATTTCACGCCGCAGGTTTGTCCTCGCGGCGGCGGGCGTTGCGGCGGCCACTGTAGTGCGCCCCGTATCGTCGATGGCATCCGCCGTCGATGAGCGCCGCATAAGGATGGCGCCGGGCCAGGCCATGTTCACCGGCGCTAGCGGTCCGCTTACGCCTGTCTGGACCTATGATGGGACGGTCCCAGGCCCGGTGCTGCGCTTACGCCAAGGCCAGCCCGCCCGTATCGTCGTCGAGAACGGATTGAACGAGGACACGACAGTCCACTGGCATGGCATCCGCCTGCAAAACGCCATGGACGGCGTGCCCGGCCTGACACAGCCGCCGATCAAGCCGGGGACAGATTGCGTCTATGAATTCACGCCGCCCGACGCCGGCACCTTCTGGTACCATCCGCATGCCAACAGCCTCGTGCAGCTCGGCCGCGGGCTGGCCGGCGTCCTCGTTGTCGAGGAGACCGAACCTGTTGCCGTCGACCGCGACCTCCTGTGGTTGCTGCAGGACTGGCGGCTTGCCGACGACGGGCAGATGGCCCTCGGCTTCGGCAGCGCGATGGACGCGGCGATGTCCGGCCGCGTCGGCAACGTCGTCACCATCAACGGCACGGCGCCGGCCGACCAGAGCGCAAGGGCGGGCGAACGCGTCAGGCTGCGGCTGGCCAATGCCTCGCTCGCCCGCATCATGGCGTTGCGCTTCGAAGGCCACCGCCCGGTCGTCGTGGCGATCGACGGCCAGCCCTGTGATCCGCACGAACCGGATGACGGCCGTCTTGTTCTGGCACCCGCCATGCGCATCGATGTCATGATCGACACGCAGGGCGACCCGGGCAAGCGTTACGCGGTGATCGACGACTTCTATGACGGTCTCGCCTATACGCTGACCACGCTTGCCTATGACAGCGCATCGCCGCTTCGGACCCATCCTCTCGACACGCCGCTTGGCCTGCCGCGCAACCCGTTGCAGCAACCCGATCTCGCAAGCGCCGAACGTCAGGAGATCGTCCTGCAGGGCGGCATGATGGGTGGCGGCAAGCTCGCCGGCGTCGGCGGCATGATGGGCATGGCGACACCCGGCATGAAGGGTGGCGCGGCCTGGGCGATCAACGGCATGTCGATGACCGGTGACGGCCACGCCGGCATGGCGCCGCAGTTCACCTTGCCGCGCGGCGCAACCTGTCATCTCACCATGCGCAACGAAACCGCCTGGTGGCACCCGATGCACATCCACGGCTTCAGCATGCTGGTGCTTGCGCGCAACGGTTCGCCGGTGACGCACCGGCAATGGCAGGACACGGTGCTGCTCGCCCCCAAGGACACGATCGAATGCGCTTTCGTCGCCGACAATCCAGGCGACTGGATGCTGCACTGCCATGTCGCCGACCACCAGATGGCCGGCCTCATGACGGTGTTTCGAGTGACCTGATTTTCTCGTCAAACAACGTCAAGACAACAAGGAGAACTGCGATGAAACTGACTTACTCCCTCGCCGCCTTAGCGGTCGCGATCGCCATGCCGCTGCCAGCTGTCGCGGCGACCATCAACGCGGTGATGTACAAGAACCCGCAATGCAGCTGCTGCGAATCCTATGCCAACTATCTGGAACACAACGGCTTCAAGGTCGACATCAAGCCGGTCAACAACCTGTCCCAGATCAGCAGCGATGCCGGCGTGCCGGCCGACCTCGAAGGCTGCCACACGCTGATGGTCGACGGCTATGTCGTCGATGGCTTGGTGCCGGTCGATATCGTCAAGAAACTGCTGACGGAGCGGCCCGCCATCACCGGCATCACGCTAGCCGGCATGCCGACCGGCGCTCCCGGCATGGGTGGCGAGAAGGCCGGCCCGTTCATCGTCTACGCCTTCACCAAGGACGGCAAGGCGCCCACCGTCTACGCGACGGACTGAAAGGCAACCGCGATGTCTGCCGATATGTCGGATTGCCCTGCCCGAACCTGGCTCGCCATGATGTTCCGGTCCTTCGCACGGCCTCGTGTCCTGCTTTTGCGCCATTTCGCATACAAGGACATGAGTTTGTGCTAATATACAATGGCCATGCACCTTCGTGCGTGACCAACCAATGGGAGGATGCAATGAAAACCATAAATCGCAGGTCTGCAATTGCTCTCGGTGTGACGGCCGCCGCGATTACGCCTCTGTTCACCCTGGCGGCATCCGCGAAGGTCAAGAAATACGGCCCGAAGGAAGGCAAGGAGATTGCGCCCGGTGTAAGGGTGGTGGAGGTCGGCACCGGCGACTCCGACATCGCCGCTTACAAGAGCATCGCGATCGTCGATGTGGTGTTTCAGCCCGGAGCGCACGCTTCCGCGATGATGATGGACAACGACATGGTATGCACCATCACTTCAGGCGCGTTCACCATCAAGAAGGCAGACAAGGAATTCAAGCTCAAGACGGGTGACATGTACACCTGCGCCAAGGGCAAGACCGACGAGGCGACGAATACAAGCAAAGAGGTCGGCGTGCATCGTATCGCCGTCCTGATACCTGCGTAGCAGTTGGAGTTCCGGCCGGACAGGCGGCTTGCATGCTGTCCGGCCGTCGTTTGCGTATCGCCGGGTGCTAGCCTCGTCCGGCATGATTGGGCCTACCACAAGCGCCTACGCCATTTCGGGGCGTTTTGAACCCTCGCGGATGGCCTTGTGCACGCCGCGCTGCAGATCCATGAATGCAGGGCTTTCCATCACCTCTTCGCGGCGCGGGCGCTCGATATCGACGTTGAAGGTCTGGGTGATGCGGCCCGGGCCGATGCCCATGACGACGATGCGGTCCGACAGATAGACGGCCTCCTCCACATCATGGGTGACAAACAGGACGGTCAACCTGTGTTCCTCCCAGATCTGGGTGAGCAGTTCCTGCATCTGGTGCCGGGTCAAGGCATCGAGCGCGCCGAAGGGCTCGTCCATCAACAGCATCTTGGGCCGGTAGGAAAGCGCGCGCGCAATGGCGACGCGCTGTTTCATGCCGCCCGAGAGTTCGGCCGGGTAGCGGTCGGCGCTGTCGGACAGCTTGACGAGTTCGAGATGCTCCAGCGCGATCCTGCGGCAGGTCGGGCGATCGTAGCCGGCGGCCTTGAGGGCAAACTCGATGTTCTGCCGCGCCGTCAGCCAGGGAAGCAGCGTGTAGGACTGGAAGACGACGCCACGGTCGAGACCCGGCTGCAGGATCGGCGCGCCGTCGATGCTGAGATCGCCCGCGTCGAAGTCCTGCAGTCCGGCAACGATCGACAGCAGCGTGCTCTTGCCGCAGCCCGACGTACCGACCAGGGACACAAACTCGTTGTCGGCAAGATCGAGGTTGATATCGCGCAGCACTTCCGTGCGCCGTTCGCCCGTGCCGAAGCTCTTGCGGAGGCCGGCGATCCGCAATTTGGGGAAACTCATCGGCTGGACCTCATTGCGAGCGGCCCTCTTGCTTGAACAGCACCTTCTCCAGCGCCTTCATCACCTGGTCGGTGATGAGGCCAAGCAGGCCAAGCAGCAGGATGTAGCCGATGATCGTGTTGGTCTGGAAATAGCGCTGCGACACGGTGATGCGATAGCCGAGCCCCGAAGTCGCGGCGACAAGTTCGGCCAGCACCAGCCAGGTCCATGCCCAGCCCAGGCTGATGCGCAGCGTATCCCAGATACCCGGCAAGGCGCTGGGGACGACGATGCGCGTCAGGATCTTGCGATCCGGCAGGCCGAGTGTGCGCCCAAGGCCGATGAAATCGGTGGGAACCCGTTTGACGTTGTCCATGATCATAAGGACCTGCTGGAAGAAGGTGCCGATGAAGATGATCAGGAACTTCTGCGAATCTCCGGTGCCGGCCCAAAGAATGGAGAGCGGCACGAAAGCGACGACCGGCATGTAGCGGATGAAATCAACCAGCGGCTCGATGGCCGCTTCCCAAGAACGGAAACTGCCAATCAGAACGCCGATCGGTATCGACAGTACCGAGGCGATGAGGAAGCCGATGGAGATGCGATACATCGAGGCTTTGAGGTCCAGCCACAACGTGCCGTCGGCAGCGAGCTTGGCGATCTGCGTCGCGACGCTGCCCGGCGAAGGCAGGAAGATCGGCTTTACCAACCCCAGTCCGGTCGCCGCCCACCAGGCAAGGCCCAGCCCAACGAACACGGCCACCGCGATGATCAGAAAGCGCGACCTGGCGATGGGCACGCCGATCCCGGAGGATCGGCGGCGCCTCGCCTGTTTCGCGATCGGTCCTGGCGCCGGTCGCTCCCCGGGCATCTGTGTCACCACCGCGATCCGGCCTTGATCATTCCGCCGCCTTGACGAAGGACGGGTCGATCATCTGCTCCGGCGTCACATCGGCCTGCAGCAGCTTGGCGTTCTTGGCGGCGGCTTCGACATCGGCGAAGGTCTTGGTGGTGAAGTCGCCGGTGAGCGCCGTCTTGTTTTCGGCCAGCGAGTAGTAGCGCACGCCGTCAAAGGCGGTGTTGAGGTCCTTGACGTCCGAACCGACAGCCTTGGCGATGATGGCGCGGCCGCCGGGCGTATCAGCATTGTAGTCCTTGAGCGCTGCGTCCCAGCTCTTGATCATGGCCAGCACCTGGCCGGGCCGCGACTTGATCACCTCGTCACGCACCACCAGCACGTCGCTGATCAGGCCGGGATCCTCGCCGGCGGTGAACAGAAGCTTGAGGTCCTTGTTCTGCGCCATGGCGACGGTGAGGTACGGTTCATAAGTCACCGCGACCGGCACCTGACCGGCGATCAAGGCGCTGCCGGCATCGGACGCCGGCATCGGGACCGGCTTCACATCGTCGATCGACATGCCGTTCCTGGCGAGCGCGTATTTGAGCAGGATGTCGCTCGTCGTGCCTTCCTCGAAGGCGACCTGCTTGCCCTTAAGGTCCGCGATGGAGGTGACGTCCTTGCCGGCGATGATGGCGTCGGCGGTCATGGAGACGTCGAGCAGCAGCACGATCTTCACCGGCAGGCCGGCCGCGACCATGCCCATCGCCGTGTGGGTGGCGATGTTGGCGGCGTCGAGCTGGCCGCTTGCAAGTGCTGCATTGATGTCCTTGTCCTCGGCGAAGTTGACGATCTGGACGTCGCCCAGCCCGTTTGTCTTGAACAGGCCCTTGGCCTCGGCGACATGCCACTGGCCATAGCCGAGCCAGGGCTCGATGCCGATCTTGAACGCTCCTGCCTCGGGCGTGGTGGGAATGGCCGCATCGGCCGCGTAGGCTGCCGGGGCGGCGGCGAGTCCGACGGCGGCGGCCATCACGAGCGCGCGAAACTGTCCTGTTAGGTTACGC
The DNA here is from genome assembly GCF_040322475.1 of Mesorhizobium sp. M0140. Classification (NCBI taxonomy): domain Bacteria; kingdom Pseudomonadati; phylum Pseudomonadota; class Alphaproteobacteria; order Hyphomicrobiales; family Phyllobacteriaceae; genus Mesorhizobium; species Mesorhizobium sp. M0140. The sequence goes on from NZ_JAMYTM010000006.1 coordinate 80,253, forward strand.
ATCATCTTTGTTCCCCTTGATGATCAGACCGCTTTTTCTAACTGAGGTAGCCGGCCTGGTGAGACTGCGGGTTTCTGCTCTTGCGGCACTGTGCCTCGGCGTCTTACCTGCCACTTCATGGTGAAGTGCGAGGATATTTCAGCGTCAGCGGGAGCGGATGTCAAGGCTAAAATACATACATGCATATACAAGTTGGAAAGACTCAATTTTCACGCTTTTTCCGGATCGATCCGGTCGAGGAAACCTGTCACCCGATCGGCCCCGGCAACGGGCTCGCTGCCGACCATGACCGCGACTGAGAAGGCAATGAGGGAGGAGACCGGCGTGTGGCTGCGCGCGCCAGCCCGCAGGTTCATGACCAGCGTCGGCGACAGGAAAAGACCGGCTCGCAGCACCGCGCGCCAATCGGCCGGCAGCATGCCGCGCCGTTTGAGCTCCAGCAGCAATGGCCGCCACAGCGCTGTCGCCTTGACCTCCAGCAGGTCGCGGCGGACGAGGCTCAGGTCCCAGTCCGTGTCGACATGGAGCGGATTTCCGTCCAGCCGCGCCTGCGCGCGAAAAGCCTCTGTCGCGGTCGCCGGATCATAGAGCCAGAACGGGTGGGCGAAGATGTTGTGAAACGTCGCCTTCACCTCGGCCAGCAGCGTCGGGATATGCGAGCCGGCAAAGGCAGGATCGAAGAAGGACAGCTCCGCCCTCCCCGCCTTCGCCGTGTACCAGACGTTGGCGTTGTGGGCGTCGCCATGCGCGACCACGCCGCCGGCATCGGCAAGGCGGTCCGGCCGTAAGCGCACAGCCGCGGCATCGAAAAGCTCACCGATGCTGTCGGTGTACTGCTGGTCGTTGATGACGAATTTCAGCCGGGAAAACCGGTCCCAATCCAGCTCGGCACCGGGAAAGACGAACGGCTTGCCGACATAGAAATCGGCCAGCCTTCCGCCTGGTGACAAGCGTGTCTCGGCATCGATCAGCCGCTCATGAAACAGCCTGTGGATCGGCTCCGCCGCCACGTCCTCGACAGTGACGGGATGCAGCGTCTCGAGATAGACCTTGAGCAGCCTGGCCGACAGGTCGCGCTCGGCAAGAACGGCTTCTTGCCGCTTGCAGGCATCGTCCTGCCCATCCAGCGCGAACAGCACATCCGAAAATCTTGGATCCGTGCGGCGGCGATAGACAAGGATCTGCTCGCCTGGTTGGGCAGACATATGCACGGGTTGGTCGACCGGCAGGCCTGCGCGCGACAGAATCTCGGCGCGGTAATACTCGCCCGTCATCGCCTCTTCCCGCTCCTCCTGATGGAACTTGAAGAAGTAGGCCTTGCCATCATCCTCGAAGAAGCCGTTCAACGAATTGAGGCTGTACTTGTCGAAGTTGATGCGCACATTGCGGGGGGTCATCGCGAACAGGTCGCCCAGCAATGCCGCCAGCGCGCTTTGTGCTTCGGCAACATCATGCTGCGCGAGTGCCCGGATCCGCGCCGTGCGACTCTGTGTCTGCGTCATCTGTTGTCCTTCTTGGCCCGTTCATTCGAGAGCGAAAGCGTTCTCGTCAGCACATGTATATACATTGACAACGAAACCGCTCCCGACTTGCATTCATCCTGCTTCCGTTAGCTGCTTTTTGAAGGGGAATAGCGGCTGCCGAGCGAGTAGCGGCTGCCGGCATAAGTCAGCTTGCTGATCGTGGCCACCACCGCGCCTGTCCATGTCCGGCGGTGCAGGAAGAGGCAGCAGGCGCCGACATCGATGCCCAGATGCCGCGCCGTCTCGCCATCGGCCGGGATGGCGGAAATGATATGCTCGACCTCGGTCACCGGGGTTTTCTGCATGAGGTAGTCATAGGTCGCCGTCTTCGAAAAATCCTGCTTGTCATAGTCGGGGATGAGGCTCGGATTGACGAAGCGCTCTTCGAGTTGCACCGGCAAATCATTCTCGAAATTGACGACGACAGAATGATAGATCGGGACGCGCTTTGCGAACTCGAACGACAGCGCCAGCTCCTTTGTCGGCATGATGGTTTCGAGGACGAGGACTTCGGATCGATGCCTGTTGCCGCGCTCGACGATCTCGGCTGCGATGTTGTTGATCTCGATCAGCGTCGATTGCGGCCGCGGTGGCGCGATGAAAGTTCCCACACCTTGCAGACGGATCAGGAACCCGGCCGAGGTCAACTCTCTGAGCGCCCGGTGAACCGTCATCCGCGACACGCCGAGTGAAGCCACCAACTCATTCTCGGACGGCAGCTTGCGATCCTTGCCCCACCGGCCCGTTCCGATGTTGGCCAGGATGTAGTCCTTCACCTTCTCGTAGAGAGGGCTGGCCGTGTCGGGCAAAGTGATCATTTCAAAAGTCCTTTCCGGCGATTCATCGGAAATCACGACTGCTCGACAGGTTGCCGCATGCGGATGATTGTTTTCAAGCCGTCGCTGTGTCCCGCCAACAGCCGCTCATAGGCAGCCGGAATGTCATCCAGGCCGATCTCCTGGTCGATCAGCGCCAACAGCGGTTCGCTGAGTTCACCTAGCATCCGCACGGCCTCGGGCAGCTCATCGGCAAAGGCGTGGCATCCCAGCAACCCGATTTCGCGTTCGACCAGCGTATTGGGATCAATGTCGAGGCGGCCGTGAAAGATGCCCACCATGGCGATCGTGCCGCCGGGATCGAGAACGCCGAGCAACTGATTGAGCGCCGCAATGCTGCCGGTCGCCTCAATGGCCGCGAGCAGCGGCGCATTGGCAGTCGCAGCGGCAACGGCATCCCGGTTCAGATCGACGATCGTGGCACCCGCCACCCGCGCCACCCGGGCGCAGCGGCTCTGGTTGCGGTCGGCGACGAGCACGGTGCCGGCGAAGGTCCGCGACAGCAGCAGCGCGGCAAGACCACCGATCGGCCCGCAGCCGACCACCAGCACCGCGCCTGCCGTTTTCGGCAGCCGCCGCACCGCATGCAGCGCCACCGCCAGCGGTTCGGCCATCGCCGCAACCCGCTCGTCGAGCGCGGCATCGATGATATGCAAAAGCCGTGCGGGCAGCACCGCCTGTTCGGCAAATCCGCCGTCGCAGATTTCTCCCACGAAGCCCAGCGACGCGCAGAGATGCCGCCTGCCGGCATGACATTGCGCGCAGTCTCCGCACCAGAACCGGGAATCGGCAACCACCCTGTCACCGACGGCGACGCTATCGACGCCTGCGCCGATGGCGGTCACCGTGCCGGTGAGTTCATGGCCGGCCGTCGAAGGCGACCGGCTTATCCACTGTCCCGTGCGGAAATTATGCAGGTCCGAACCGCAGATGCCGGCGGCATCGACCCTGAGCTTCACCCAGCCCGCATCCGGCGCGCCTGGCGGAGCGATGTCCTCGACACGCAGGTCACCAGGTCGATAAAGTCGAGCAGCCCTCATCGCGATCGTTTCCGCTCAGCCGGCGAGATAGCGGTCGCGGATTTCCGAGACCGCGTTCTCGTGCGAACTGAAGCCCTCATAGCGGGCAAGCCTGCGGGCATGCAGAGCGAGTTCCGGATAGGCCGCCGAGGTGACATAGCCGACCGACGAGCGCTTGACGAAATCCGTCACCGAAAGCGGGCCGTAGGTCCGCGCCCACCGGCTGGTCGGCAGCACTGCATTGGGTCCAAGGACGAAGTTGGCAAGGGTCACCGGCGTATGCGGTCCCATGAGGATTTCGGCCGCCTCGGTGATGCGTCCGAGATGGGCGAACGGCTCCGTCGACAGGATCTCGAGATGTTCGGGCGCATAGTCGTTGATGAAGCGGTAGCTGTCTTCCAGCGATGCGGTCAGCACGATGCCGCCGCGCTTGCCGGTCAACACCGCGCGCGAAAACTCCACACGCTGCTCGGTCATCCGCGACCAATGCTCGGGAAGTGCGGCGAGTGCTGCTTCTGCAACCTTGCGGCTGTGCGTCACCAGATAGGCCGAGGAATCTGGCCCGTGCTCGGCTTCGATCAACAGGTCGAGCGCGGCAAGCCCGCCGTCGACGCTGTCATCGGCAAAGATGATCGCTTCCGACGGGCCGGCCGGAAGACCTGTGTTGATGACCGACGACAGCACGCTCTTGGCCGCCACGACCCACGGGCTGCCGGGACCGACGATCTTGAGCGCGGGCTTCACCGTCTCGGTGCCGTAAGCGACGGCGGCAACTGCCTGGGCGCCGCCGCATTTGTAGACCGTGCCCACGCCGGCGAGACGCGCGGCGACGAGCGTTGCCGCGTCCACCGACCCATCCGATGTCGGCGGCGTCACGATGGCGATCTGCGGCACGCCGGCAATCACCGCCGGCACCGACGTCATCATCGTCACTGACGGGAAAGCGCCCTTGCCGCGCGGCACGTAGAGCGCAACGGAAGCGATCGGCGTGTACCTGTCCCCGGCATAGGCGCCCGGCCGGACTTCCTTGAGCCACATCGTTTCCGGCTTCTGCTCCTCATGGAAATGCCTGATGTTGTCGATGCCGAACTGGATGCTCTCGACGACGTCCCTTTCCACCTTGTCGAACGCCGCATCGAACTCGGCTTCCGACACCTGCAGTTCGCCCTCGGCGACATTGGCCTTGTCGAGTTCCCTGGCGAAGCGGATCAAGGCGGCGTCGCCTTCGTCCTTGACGGCCTGGATGATCGGCCGGACCTTCTCAACGAAGACCGTCAGATCGGCCTCGGCGCGCTTCAGCAGACTGGCGCGCTGGTCGGCATCGATGGATGACAGATCGTGGAAGCTGATGTCGGACATGATTGCTCGTCTCCTGGAACTCTTGGAACGCAATGACGGTTGGCCCGTGGATGGCCATAGTTCTGCGGGTCGACAAGCCGACCGGGGCAAGGATCAAAGCCGTCGAGAGGCTTCACTCAGGCAAAAGTATATACATGTATGTATGATGGTCGCCAGCAATTTTTCCATCATCCTTCCCGTCGAAACTGCGGAGGCAAACCTGCCTCATCAGATCGAGGCGAGAAAGCCGCCATCGACCGGAATGGACTGGCCGGTTATGTAGGCAGCCGCATCCGAAGCGAGGAACACGGCGATGCCGTGCAAGTCGTGGAGATCACCGAAACGCCGCTGCGGGATCTTGGCCAGCATGGAGTGCTGCCATGCCTCGTCGCTGTAAAAAACGTCGGTCATCGCCGTCCTGAAATAGCCCGGCGCGATGGCGTTGACCCTTATGCCAAGCTCCGCCCACTCCGCCGCAAGGGCGCGGGTCATGCCGAGCAGGCCCGACTTCGACGAGCCATACGGCACCGCGGTGGGGATTCCGACTTCGGATGTCAGCGAGCACAGATTGATGATGGCACCAGAGCGTCCGGCGTCGCGCATCTGCCGCGCGGCGGCCTGGGCGCAGAAGAACGCTCCCTTGAGATTCGTGTCGACGATCCTGTCCCACAGCGCCTCGTCGACATCGAGCGAGGGCCGCACCTCCTCCACGCCGGCATTGTTGACGAGAATGTCGAGACCGCCAAGCAGGCTGGCAGCCTCTGCGGTTGCTGCCCGGCAGCGGCCGACATCGGTGACGTCGAGAGCGATGGCGTGCGCCACTCCGCCGGCGGCGCGGATGGCTGCCGTGGTGGCCTCCAGCGAGGCCAGGCTGCGCGCCGTGACCGCGACGTCTGCGCCGGCAGCACTCAGCGCCTCGGCGATGCTGCGCCCGATGCCCCGGCTTGCACCGGTGACAAGCGCCTTCCTGCCGGAGAGATCGAAGAGAGAAGCGTTGCGCATGTGATCCTCCTGATCGGTGTCGGTTTCCGCTTCAGCGTCGAGACTATCAGATCAAGTTACATATACAAGCATATACAAACTATTTCGACTACGGTACGGATGACGAAATCCGCCGCAAAGGAGCCCACCCGTGTCGAAAGCCTCGGATATGGTCCGCACCGAAGTCAACCGTTTGTCGCCCTACAATTCCGGGCTCACCATTGACGAGGTTATGGAGCGATACGCACCGGCCAGGATCGCCAAACTGGGCTCGAACGAAAATCCGCTCGGGCCCAGCCCGACCCTCGTCACGACGATGCATGCCGGCTCCGAGATGTTCCGCCTCTATCCGGACCCTGCCGGGCGCAAGCTGCGCCAAGCGATCGGCGACAAATATGCCGTCACCGAGGACCAGATTATCCTCGGCAACGGTTCCGAAGACCTTCTCTCCGTCATCAGCCGTGCCGTGTTGCGGCCGGGCGACGCCGTCGTCACGCTCTATCCGTCGTTTCCGCTGCATGAGGACTACGCGACGTTGATGGGCGCTACCGTCAAGCGCGTTGTCGTCAACGACGATCTGACCATTAATGTCGATGCGCTGGTCGAGGCGGCGCGCGAGCGGCCGCGCATGCTGCTGTTCTCGAACCCGATGAACCCGGTCGGCAGCTGGCTCTCCGGCGGCGATCTGTCGAGGGTTCTGGATGCGACGAGCGACGAGACGCTGATCGTCATCGACGAAGCCTATGCCGAATATGCCGAGGGCGACGACTATGCGTCGTCCCTGCCCTATCTCGAAAAGCTGGACCGGCCCTGGATCGTGCTGCGGACCTTTTCCAAGGCGTTCGGTCTGGCCGGATTGCGGATCGGCTTCGGCATCGTCGGTGACCCGGAGCTGCGCGCGCTGCTCGACCGCGTCCGCACGCCTTTCAACGCCAACGGCATGGCCCAAGCCGCCGCACTCGCGGCGCTGGCCGACGACGAACACCTCGCCAGGGTCGTCGCGCTGGCCAGGGCGGAGAGAAAACGCGTCGAGACTTTCCTGGCAAGCAAGGGCCTCGACGTCGCCGCCTCCAGGGGCAACTTCCTGTTCTTCAACTGCCGGCAAGATGCTTCCGCCTTCGTTGAAGGCCTGCTGCGGCAAGGCGTCATCGTCAAGCCGTGGAAGCAGCAGGGTTTTGACACCTATGTGCGCGCCAGCATCGGCTCGGCTGCGGAGAACGACCACTTCATGGCCGTTCTGTCGGAACTGTTCTGAATACACGCTTTGTTCGCAATTCGGACGGGTTAGTTGACCCGCGCCTTGCGGCTGCGATGTGCCAATTCGGACACGATGTCACTCTGCGGCGCAGTTCGTTGAACGGAGGCAATAGATTTTTTGGGCTTCAAACCGACAGGAGGCCTTAACTTTCGCGGCGTGGGTTTTTACATCTCGGGGGTCTGCAAACGATCGACCCTGAGGAGGCTCCCTTGCAGCAACCAGATGACATCGCCGCCCGCCGATTGGGCATTCTCATCGAGCATATGTGGAAGCGCGCAAAAAGCACTACGACTATGTGTCGACCGAGCAGGCCTATCGGGCCATCCGGCAGGTCCTCAAACCCGCCATTCCCGATCGCGAACTCGACGACATGGTCGCCGCGCTTGCCGTGAAGAACGGCCTGGCGGTCGTTTTCGACCGCCAAACCAAAGCGTCCGCCGATCATGTCCCTCGGAGCGCAAGGCCCTAGATCAACGCAGGTCTGGAGGCGTCGAGCGCCACATCGATACGGGGCCAAACGGCCCCGTATCGATGTGTATCGCCGGAGGAACGAGCGATACACCTGCGCCATGGGCCTGTGTGCCGCAGGCCGACGGCCTGGCAGCTTCAGGCGGCAGTGCTGACCTTGCCCGGCTCGAGGATCGACTTGACCTTGTCGGCGACGGCGCGCCCCAGATCGGCGTTGTTTGCGGCGGTGAAATGAATTCCGTCGACACCGTCCGTGGTGAGGTAATCGCCGGCATTGAGGAAATCGATCTTCATAAAATCCGCCATCGCCTTGTATTGCCTGGCCAGGTCTCTGGATTTTTCGTGCCCGCCGCCGAACATGCCCTCGAACCACGGATCGGGCATCGGGGTCAGCGGCGGCGGCGCAATGACCAGCGCCTTCGGCGCCGGATACGGGGTGCCGATGCCCCCGGCGCTGGTCAGGATCTGCCCGACCAATTTCGCCATTCCATTGGCGATCTCATAGGGCGTCCGGCGGAAATAAGACTTGGTGTCGTTGGTGCCGAGCATGACGATGACCAGATCGAGCGGCAGATGGCTGGCGATGGCCGCGGGCAGATAATTGGCCCCGTTCAGGCGCGGATCGTTGGGGTCGTCGAGACAGGTGGTGCGCGCGCTCAGGCCTTCTTCGATGATGTGGTAGCCCGCCCCTAGCGCCGTCGCCATCACACCGGTCCAGCGCTGATCATAAGGGTAGCGGTAGGTCGGCGACCCCTCCTTGACCGGAACCCAGCCCCAGGTCAGCGAGTCGCCGTAGCACATGATGTTTTTTGGCGGTGACATCCATGTTTCTCCATCTGTTTGCAATTGTCTGAACGCCGGCGCACTTGCTTTTCGCCGTCTTAAGTCAGGGGTTTCGCACGCGCACTCCGTAGAAGATCGCCGCGCCGAGGATGATGACGCCCTGCGCGATGAGCTTGCCGGGCTCGTCGATGCCGAGCACCGTCATCACCACGAACAGCAGCGCAAAGCACAGCGCCCCGAAGAAGGGCCCCCAGACGCCGCCGTCGCCACGACCGAAGACGACGCCGCCGAGGATCGTTGCCGCGACCGCCAGGATCGGCAGGTCGAGGCCGACACGGACGCTGCCGACGGCGATCGAACCGGTCTGCACCAGGGCCGCGATCGCCGCGATCAGGCCGGCGAGCGTATGCGCCAGGATGACCGTGCGCTGGACCGGCACGCCGGAAAAATGCGCGGCTTCGGCATTCTCCCCGACCGAGGCGACGTAGCGGCCAAAGACGGTCCGCGACAGAAGCAGCCACACCGAAGCGGTCAGCAGGACCCAGAACAGCACCGGCGTCGGAACCGACAGGAATTTCGTGTTGTAGAGGTCGTTGAACAGCTTCGGCACATCGCCGGGCGGATTGCCGCTCGACAGGAACTGCACCAGCCCTACCAGGATGATGCTGACCGCCAGCGTGACGATGACAGCCGACACCCGCCGGCTCCCTATCATGAAGCCGTTGAACAGGCCGATGACGAGGCCGGTGGCGAGCGCCAGCACGACGAAGAAAGGCATCGACGCGCCGGGGAAAGTGCCCGACGAGATGAAATAGTTGATGAGCAGGATGATGCCGCCGCCGGAGAGGTCGATCGACTTCACCCGCATGACGACGAGCTGCCCCAGCACCAGGATGCCGAGCGGGACGATCTGCCTGACGAAGATACCCATGATGTTGAGGTTGAGCATGTTCGGTCGCGCGATCCACAGCGTCGCCAGCAGCACGAGAAAGACAAAATAGGACGGCGGTATGCGCAGCAGGCGCCGGGCGATCGGATTTGCGAGAACGGCAGCCATCTTTTAGAGCCCCATCTTCTTGCGGGATTGCAGCCCGACCACCGCCAGCAGGATGCCGCCCTTGATCGCGGTCTGGACAAAGGGGGAGACGTTGGCGAGGTTCATGCCATTGGCCAGCAGCGCCATGACCAGCGCGCCGATCACCGTGCCGTGCAGGCTGCCTATGCTGCCGGAGAGCTGGGTGCCTCCAAGGGCGACGGCGGTGACGGTGTCGAGTTCGAAAAGCAGCCCGACATTCGGATCGCCCGACACGATGCGCCCGGCCAGGAAGACACCGGCAACGGCCGCGAAACAGGAACAGACCACATAGGCGAGGATGATGTTGCGACGGTCGGAGACGCCGAAATTGCGGGCAGCACTTTCAGCGCCCGAAGCAATGCCGCCGCCAATCGCAAACAGATGCAGCCCGTATCGCGATCCGTAGAGCAGTTTCCACGCTGCCAGGATCACGACGATGCCCCAGAAAACCGGATAGGGAACGCCGAGGAAACTGCCTGAGACGGCATCGATGACGATCTCCGGCACCGTACCGCCGGACACAGGACGCAGGATGCGCGTGATGCCGAGCACGATGTACTGCGTCGACAGCGTCGCGATGATCGGATGGACGTTGAAACGGGTGATCGCCAGGCCGTTGATCAGCCCGATGAGTGCCGCCAGCACGAAGACCGCCGGGATCAGCACGACAGCCGGCTGATCGAGCGCCAGCACCGCCGTGGTGAAGCTGATGACGGAGCCGACCGACAGATCGAGCCCGCCGATGAGCACGACCACCAACTGTCCGATGGCCGCGATGATCAGCGGCATTGCCTGGGCCACCAGGTTGAAGAGGTTTTCGGCCGTGGCAAATTGTGTCGTCTCGACGGTCAGCCACAGCGAAATGAACAAGGCGACCAGCAGTGGCAGGCCCCACAGGCCTTGCCGCGTGTTCCGGCCACTCAGGATGTTGAACAGCGAGCGAACCATGGCAGCCCCCCTAGTGCTGGCGCGCGGAGCCGCCCGTCAGGGCCGCGTCGAGGATCTTGTGTTCCGTCGCCTGCGCCGCCGGCATTTCGGCAACGATGGTGTCGTCGTGGACGACGTAGATGCGATCGCAGAGCCCGATCAACTCGATCGTCTCGCGCGAGAGCACCAGCACGGCGCCGCCCTTGGCGGTAAAGTCGCGCAGCAGGTGGTAGATCTCGGACTTGGCGCCGATGTCGACGCCGCGGGTCGGCTCCTCGACCAGCAGAAGATCGAGATCGGCGGCCAGGTAGCGGCCGAGGAGAACCTTTTGCTGGTTGCCGCCCGACAGGGAGCCGACCGGCGCGGACGGCCCTGCCGCCTTTATGTTCATGACCTCCATCATGCGGGCGATGACGTTTCGATACGGCTGCGCCGGCGCGAGTTCGAATCGCCTCGAATGCAATCCGATGGCGATGTTGTGGGCGATCGGCAAAGCGAGGAAGAGCCCCTCCTCCTTGCGGTCCTCGGGAACGAAGCCGACCCTCAGCTGCTGCAAATGGCGAACGCCTGATGATGCCGGGAGCGGCATTTTCAGCGCTTTGCCGTTGACGGAAATCGTCCCGGCGGAGGGATGATAGCGGCCGATCAGCGATCTCAGGAAGCGCTGCTGGCCCTGCCCCTCCAGTCCGGCCAGGGCTACGATCTCACCCTTGTGCAAAGACAGCGACAGCGGCCGCGATGTGTCGGTGATTCTGAGGTTCTCGACTCGCAGGATCTCATCACCCTTATCGCCCGTGCGATCGGGAAAAAGGTCCTGGAGTTCGCGTCCGACCATCATGGCGATGAGGTCGTCGGTGGTGATCTCGGACACCATCCTGGTGCCGACCAGTGCGCCGTCCTTCAGCACCGTCACCGTGTCGCACAGCTCGAAGATCTCCTCCATGCGATGCGAGATGTAGACGATGGCTTTTCCCTTATCGCGCAGCCGGCGGATGTTGCGGTTGAGCACATCGACATCGGCCGCGTTGAGAGCAGCCGTCGGCTCGTCGAGGATAAGCACGCTGGCGTCCGCCTGGATGCAATGCGCGATCTCGACGAATTGCCGCTCGGCTATGGTCAGGTTGGAAACGAGTTGCGACGGGTCGAGCGTGAGGCCGAGTTCGCCAAGCGCCTTGGCGGTCTGGCTTTTCATCGCCCGATAATCGATCGAGCCGAACCGGGTCGTCGGCTCCCGGCCCAGAAACATGTTTTCGGCGATCGACAGATTGGGCAGCAGCGAATGCTCCTGGAAAACGGTCGAAATGCCGGCATCGAGTGCGGCGCGCGGCGATTTCAGATCGAGCTTCTCCCCGTTCATGAAGATCTCGCCGGAATCGGGCTGATGCACGCCCGCCAGGATCTTCATCAACGTCGATTTGCCGGCGCCGTTCTCGCCCATCAGGGCGTGGACGCTGCCCGCCTTGAGATCGAGGGAAACGGAATGGAGCGCCTTGCTCCCTCCGAATGCCTTCGAAATGTGGGACATCTCGATAAGATTGGTCACGAAACCCTCGAACGAACCAAATTCAACACATGGAACGGCCTGCGGGGAATGCTTGTCCACTCCCCGCCAGCCACGGCGCCGTCACTTCTTGCCGTAATATTCCTTCAGCTTGTCCTCGGGCAGTTCGCTCGGCCACCAGACATTGGCGGTCAGGTCGTCGCGATAGTATTTTTTGGCCTTGTCCTGGTCCCATCCGTCGGGATTATAGACATAGCGTTTGTAGAGCTGCTTGCCTTCCAGAAGGGCAACAGCGGCGCGCACGCCGGCCGCACCTTGGGCGGGGCTGTATTCCGGCGAGATCGACTTGAACCCGTCCGTGATCCACTGGCCGAAATAGCCATTGTTGCCCTCGCCCGAAATCGGCGGAACGGGCGTGCCGAACTGCTTGAAGACATCGACGCAGGCGCGCGTCATGTCAGCGCCGGACGACCAGATGCCGTCAACCTGTGGGTTGTTCAGATAAAGCGTCTCGCACAGCTTCTTGGCCTTGTCGTACTGCCAGTCACCATGCTCCTCGGCGATGATCTGCACATGCGTGCCCTTGAGCGACTCCAGGAGTCCGTTGTAGCGGTTGGTGTCTTCCGGATGTCCGGCCAGGCCACGCAGGACCCAGATCTTGCCGTTGTCGCCGACGGTCTTGACCAGCCAGTCGCCCATCACCTTGCCGAAATGCTCGGCGCCGCCCTGGATTTCGGTGGTGTAGGCGTCGGAATCGATGCGACCGGTGTGGAGAATGACGGGAATGCCGGCGGCGACCGCCTTGGCGATGCTGGCATTCGCCGATGTGCTGGTCACCGGCTGCACGATGATCGCGTCGACATGCTGCGCAATCAGGTCCTCGATATCCGCCACCTGCTTCTTCTGGTCGAAGCCGGCATCGAGCAGGATGAATTTCGAGATGCGCTTGTCCTTGGCCGCGGCATTCTCCGCCTCATGCGCCACCTGTACCGTCCACGTGTTTGCGTTGACGCCGAAGTCGCTCATTCCGATGACCCAGGGCGGGTCCTTCTTGAACGCACCGGCCGCGGTCATGCGCGTGTCGTCGGGGCGCGGCGCGACGCCGTCCATCAGCTTGATGTCTTCCGCATGCGCCAGGGACGTCACGGCAAGCGTGGACGCAACTAGCATCCCCAGGCCGACGGTTTTCAGCAATCCTAACATTCAACTCTCCTCCTTGTGGTTGTCCCGGCCTACGAATTCGTATGGCCGGCCGTACGAATGTGTACTGCCGCGAGACGCTCTCCCGATGCATGCTCGTCGTCGCAAACCGACCGATGCACGCGATTCTCCCGTCCCCGAACACATGCGTGTCGAGGCCCAACCCGGGCTGGACGATGGTGACGGTTGAGAACTCCTCCGGCACTTTAGAAGCACAGCGGATTCGCCCTGTCAATAGTTAGTCATGTTGAATGACTATTCCCTTGCTTGCCTTTCACCGCTCCGCTATCCATCATGAATGGCGCTCGCCGGCTTCGGCGCGCTGTCAGTCCCGGCGGGAAAAACATGCGATCAGTCTTGTGCTACGGCGACTCCAACACGCACGGCCAGATCCCCGGCAGGGGGCCGCTCGAGCGCTATGGGCCGGGTGAACGCTGGCCGGGAATATTGCGTTCTCAGCTAGGCCCCGACTGGTATGTCATCGAGGAAGGATTGAGCGGCCGCACCACCGTCCACGACGACCCGATCGAGGGCGCCCACAAAAACGGCAGAACCTATCTTCGCCCCTGCCTGCAGAGCCATGCGACGCTCGACCTCGTCATCATCATGCTCGGCACCAACGACCTGAAGATCCGCTTCAACAAGCCGCCGTCGGAAGTGGCGATGGGGATCGGCTGCCTCGTCTATGACATCAAGGAGCTGGCGCCTGGGCCAGGCGGCTCGACGCCCGAGATCATGATCGTGGCGCCGCCGCCGATGCAGGACGACGTCAAGGAATGGAAGTCCATCTTCGCCGGTGCGCCGGAGAAATCGCGCCTGCTCGCGCTCGAGTTCGAGGTTCTGGCGGACTCGCTCGAACTCCACTTTTTCGATGCCGGCTCGGTGGTGTCGTGCAGCGAAGCGGACGGCTTTCACATCGATGCCGAGGCGCACAGATTGCTGGGCACCGCACTTGCCCGCGCGGTCGATGCCATCGGCTGGAGCCGCTCGACATGAGCAACACTAAAGCCACCGGGCAACGAGCTCCAACCGACGGGGCGACCCTTGCCTGACATGAGGTTCGCACCACCCAATCCATTGCGCATCGCCGATCGCGCGAGCGGGCTGAATGCGTTGAGCGTCCGCAGCTACAATGAGCGGCTGGTGCTGTCGCTGCTGCTTCAGAACGAAGGCATTTCGCGGATGGAAATCGGCGAAAAAACCGGCCTCTCGGCGCAGACGGCATCGGTTATCGTCCGCTCGCTCGAGCAGGAAGGCCTGGTCTCGCAAGGCGAGGCGCAGCGCGGCCGCGTCGGGCCGCCCACCATCCCGCTTTCGCTCAACCCGGAGGGCGCCTATGCGGTTGGCGTCGGCTTCAGCCGACGCCGGATCGACATCGCACTCATCGATTTCATCGGCACCGTGCGCTTCCACACGCAATTGCCGGCGGATGAAGCCAATCCCTTTCCGCAAAGCGGCGATCTGTTCGGCGCGATCAGGCAAGCCATGACCAGCCTGCCGGTCGAGGCGCGCAGCCGGGTTGCCGGCATCGGCCTGGCCGTTCCCGACGATGTCGACACGATGGCTGCAACCCGCAACGGATCGAGCACCTCGCTGAAAGCCTTGCAGGGGGAGATCGAGGAACAGATCAAGCTGCCGGTTTTCGTGCAGAACGACATCACCGCGGCAGCTGGCGGCGAGAGCATGTTCGGCGTCGCAAAGCCGCTCAACGACTATCTGTTCTTCTATCTGGGAGCACGGCTGCAGAGCAGGCTCATCCTCAACCACCAGATCTACAAGGGAAACTCCAGCGCCAGCTTCGATCATGGCCTGATGCGCCTGGAGAGCGAACTGGCCATGCGCGGGCGCCCGTCCGAAATCATCTGGAGCAGCAGCCCTGAGTGGCCTGACCTGGGCGAGGCCTACAGCGCATGGCTGGGCGAGTGTTCCGACCGCCTGAAAGCGTCGATCTCCGCGCTGACCCAGTTTGTCGAGTTCAGTTCGGTCGTCCTGTCCAGCTATGCGCCGCAAAAGATCGCCGAGGCCTTGTGCGACGACATCGGCCGGGAATTCCCCGGCATCGAAGCGCTGCCCGCGCGGGTCAGCATCAGCCCGAAGGCCGTCGGCGCGGCAAGCCTGCCGTTCAGTTCACGCTTCATGATCCAGTGATCGAGCCGAACCGGCGTTGCCGGTCTGCCGATCATGCACCCTCTGCAGGTCCATCGATGATTTTCAGGTGACCAAGCGAATCTACTTGCCAGGACGCCTCACTTAATAGCATGTTAAGTGAACCCTGAGATCGCCATGAAAATCGCTGCGGATCACGCACTCAATGACAATGCCGCAACCAGCGCCGAAGCGCGCCGCTCGACGGTATTGGGCGATCGCATCAAGGCCTATCGCACCACGCGGCGCCTGACGCTGCGCCAGCTCGGCGGCATGATCGGCACCACCGCCAGCTTCCTGAGCCAGCTCGAGCGCGGCCTTTCCGGCGCCAACACCAGCACATTGATGCTGATCGCCAATGCGCTCGGCATCAGCCTCGCCGATCTTTTCGACGACTGCGAAGTGTCGCCGCACGCGGTGCTGACACGCGCCGAGCGGCCGGCGCTGCCGACCAGCGAAGGCTACCGCAAGACGCTGCTGTCGCGCCGGCCGATCCGCGAGATGGAAGTCTATTGCGGCGAGTTCGCCGTCGGCGGCTCCACCGGCGACGTGCCCTATACGCATGGCAACGCGAGCGAGATGTTCCTCGTGCTGCGCGGACGCGTGCAACTGACGCTCGGCGACGAGAGCTTCACCCTCGAAGAGGGCGACAGCATCGAATATTCGACCTCGACGCCGCACCGGACGATCAATGTCGGCGATGCGGTGGCCGAGGTGCTGTGGATCATCGCGCCGCCGACAAGCGGCGCTGTCGACCTCGATCAATATGTAGCCCGGAAAACGCTCGCGCCCGGCCTGCCAAAATCAAACAGCGAGCCATCGGAGGGTTAGAAAATGGGAAGCAGATCAAGATTGGCCGGATTTGTCGGCGCCGCCGCACTGGCCTTGCTCGCAGCCGCCGCTCACGCGCAGAACGCGCCGCCGGCCGGAACCGTGGTCGACGGCTCGTTGAAGGGCAAGACGCTGACCTTCGTCTCCTATGGCGGCATCTACCAGGACGGCCAGGTTGCCGCGCTCAAGGAATTCGTCGACAAGAGCGGCGTCAAGCTTTTGAACGACGGACCGACCGAAATCGCCAAGCTTCAGGCGCAGGTCGAATCAGGCAATGTGACCTGGGATGTCGTCGACACAGACGATTTTCCGCCCTTCGTGCATTGCGGAAAACTGTTCCAGAAACTCGATCTGACCAAGCTCGACATCTCGCACATCCCGCCCGGACAGGTCGGCGAATGCAGCGTGCCGGCGATGAACTACGGCATGGTCCTGATGTACAAGAACGACACGTACAAGGACAATCCGCCAAAGGACTGGAAGGATTTCTTCGACACCGCGAAATTCCCCGGCACCCGTGCCATCGACGGCAGTGGCAGCCCGCTCGGCGGCCTGATCGAACAGGCCATCCTGGCCGACGGCGGCAAGGTCGACGCCATGACGCCTGCCGATATCGACAAGGGCATCGCCAAGATCAAGGCGATCGGCCCCGACACCATCTTCTGGAAGACCGGCGCAGAATCCCAGCAGCTTGCCGAATCCGGCGAGGCCGACATGATCATCATGTGGACTGGCCGCGCCATGACGGCGGTCAAGAATGGCGCTGCCTATACGCCGGTGTGGAAGGACTGGCTGGTCGTCATGGATCAGCTGACCATCCCGGTCGGCGCCAAGGACACCGATGCCTCCTACGCGCTGATCAACGCCTATCTCGGCAAGAAGTCGCAGGAGATCCTGACCGAGCAGACGTCCTACTCGCCGATCAACAACGAGGCGCAGCCCAAGGTCGACGCATCCGTCGCCGCCTTCCTGACCAACACGCCGGACCACGCGAAGCTCGGCTACCAGCAGAACATCAAGTTCTGGGTCGCCAATTTCGCCGCCGCGTCCGACAAGTGGACGGCGCTGATGGCCGGCAACTGAGCCGGCTATCACTGAGGTGACGGCGTGAGCCAGACATCGCATACGCCGACGGCCGGGGGTGATCATTCCCGGCCGTCAGGTGCCGTGCAGGGGCCGCAGCGGCGCCTGCGCCTTGCCGCCTATCCGTCCCTGCTGGCGATGCCGGCCCTGCTCCTGCTTATCGCGGCTATGGGCTATCCCTTGCTGACCGTCACGCTGCGCAGTTTTTCGGACCCGGCCTGGGGCCTGCAGAACTACGTCTGGTTCTTCTCCACGCCGGTGAACGTCACCGTCCTGTGGCGCACCTTTTCCATCGCCGCCTGGGTCACCATCGTCTGCGTCATCGCGGCCTACCCCTACGCCTATCTCATGACGGCCGTCGAGCCGCGCCTGCGACTCGTCCTCATCTTGTGCGTTTTGGTGCCGTTCTGGGTCAGCGGCGTGGTGCGCACCTTGGCCTGGGTCATCCTGCTGCAAGATTCCGGCATCATCAATTCGGTGATCAGGCTGCTCGGCTTTGACGGCGTGAAGCTGATCCGCACGCAGACCGGAGTCGTCATCGGCATGGCGCAGGTGTTGCTGCCGTTCATGATCCTGCCGCTCTATTCGGTCATGCGCGGCATCGATTTGCGCCTCGTGCAGGCGGCGCGCAGCCTTGGTGCGCGCCCGGCACGCGCCTTCCTGGAAATCTATCTGCCGTTGTCGCTGCCCGGCGTCTTCGCCGGCGCCATCATCGTCTTCATCCTGTCGCTCGGCTTCTACATCACGCCGGCCCTGCTCGGCGGCCCGCGCAGCACCATGCTGTCGACGCTGGTGCAGAGCCAGGTGCTCAGCCTGCTCAACTGGGGCCGAGGCGGCGCCATGGGCGTCGTCCTGCTGGTCGCGACCTTCGTGCTGCTGGCGCTCGCCGCACCGCTGATGCGCCAGCGCCACAAGCAGGCGTCCAGATCATGAGACAAACGCCGTTCCGCATTCTGCTCGGCCTGTTCTGCCTGCTGGTCGCCGTCTGGCTGGTGATGCCGACGCTGGTCATCATCCCGATGTCGTTCAACGAGAAGAAGTCGCTCGCTTTCCCGCCGTCCGGCTTCTCCTGGCAGTGGTACGCGAATTTCTTCACCAATCCCGATTGGCTGTCGAGCTTCTTCAATTCGCTCAGGGTCGCGGGCCTCGTCGCCGTTGCCGCCACGCTGATCGGCACGCTGGCGTCGCTTGGCCTCAGCCGCATGAAACATTCCGGCGCCGGCCTGCTGCGCGCCATCCTGATCACGCCGATGATCGTGCCCGGCGTGGTGCTGGCGATCGGCATCTATGCCGTTTACCTCGACTACCAGCTTGTCGGCACCACCACCGGCTTCGTCATCGCGCACACGATGCTGGCGATCCCCTTCGTCATCATCGCCGTATCGGCAAGCCTCGAAGTCTTCGACGTGCGGCTGGAAACGGCGGCGGCCAGCCTCGGCGCCAACCGCTTCACCACATTCCGCACCGTGACCTTGCCGCTGATCGCGCCCGGTATCCTGTCCGGGCTTTTGTTTGCCTTCGTCACCTCCTTCGATGAAATCATCGTCGCGCTGTTCATCACCAGTCCCTACCTCAAGACCTTGCCGGTGCAGATCTTCACCAGCATCACCCGCGACGCCGACCCGACGGTGACGGCCGTCGGAACCATCATCTTCATTGCCACGACGCTGATCATCAGCGCCGGGCTGATCATCAGCTCGAAATCGACGAGGAGTTGAGATGACTGCGAGGGAACGTGGCGCGGCCATCGACATCAAGGGCGCAACCAAGCGCTACGGCAATTTCACCGCGCTCGACGATGTCAGCCTGCATATCGAGCCCGGCGAGTTCATGACGCTGCTGGGGCCTAGCGGCTCGGGCAAGACGACCACGCTCAACGTCGTTGCGGGCTTCACCGACCTCACCGCAGGCGATCTTGCCGTCGGCGGCAACAGCATCGTCGCCCTGCCGGCGCACAAGCGCAACATCGGCGTCGTGTTCCAGCACTACGCGCTGTTTCCGCACATGACCGTCGGCAAGAACGTCGCCTATCCCCTCACCTTGCGCGGCATGGACAAGCAGGCGCGCGACCGTCTCGTCGTGCGAGCGCTGGACATGGTCAAGATGGCCGATTTCGCGCATCGCTATCCCTCAGAGCTTTCCGGCGGCCAGCAGCAGCGCGTGGCGCTGGCGCGCGCCATCGTCTTCGATCCGCCGCTGCTGTTGATGGACGAACCGCTCGGCGCGCTCGACAAGAAACTGCGCGAATGGCTGCAGCTGGAGATCAAGCGCATCCACCGCGAACTCGGCACCACCTTCGTCTATGTGACGCACGACCAGGAAGAAGCGCTGGTTCTGTCCGACCGCATCGCCGTGTTCAACCAGGGGCGCATCGAACAGGTCGGAACCGGCCGCCAGCTCTATGACGAGCCGACGACCTTGTTCGTGGCCAAGTTCATCGGCGAATCGACCAGTTTGCGTGGCACCGCCCAGACGTCAGGAAACGAGACCAGCCTGACGATCGCCGGCCAGAAGATCGTGGCCAACGGCAAGCTTGCCGGCGGAGGCAAACCGGTGGTCCTGCTGCGGCCGGAAAAGCTCTCGCTTGCCGGCACCAACACGCCTCCCGCCGCCGGGCAGAACAGCCTCACCGGTGAGGTCAGCGAGGCGATCTATCTGGGGTCGGGTTCGAAATACCAGGTGACGCTTCGCGATGGCTCGGTCGCCATCGTGCGCTCGTCGCTGGAAGCCACACCGTTCTCGATTGGTGACACGGTCGATCTGCGCTGGTCGGTAGTCGATGCAAAACTTCTTGCCGACGACGATCGCGCCGACATGACGATGACCTGATCGCTCTTTTCCCCGCAGGATTTTTAGACATGGACGCCAAAGTCAACGGCAACGTCTCGTTCTGGTATGCCGACATCGGGCTGCCGGCCTATCGCGCGCCGCTCCCGGGTGACCTCGAAGCCGATGTCTGCATCGTCGGCGCCGGCTACACCGGCTTGTGGACAGCTTACTATCTGAAGAAGGCCGATCCTTCGATCCGCATCGCCATCGTCGAAAGGGAGTTCGCCGGCTTCGGCGCGTCGGGCCGCAATGGCGGCTGGCTGTCCGGCGGCTTCAGCTGGTCGCGCGAGAAATATCTGCGGACCTCGACGCGCGGCGCCGTCATCGACATGGAAACCGCCATGCATGGCACGGCACGGTCGACGAAGTGATCGCGGTGACCGAGGCCGAAGGCATCGATGCCGACATCCGCCGCGTCGACAATCTGACGGTCGCCACCAACCCGCCGCAGCTCGAACGGATCAAGGCCGCCTATGCCGATGCGATCGGCTGGAGCGTGCCGCAGGACCGCGTCAGCCTGATTGGCCAGGCAGAGGCCAAGGCCCGCATCAACATCAAAAATGTGCTTGGCGGCTATGTCCACCACGGCACCGCGCGCGTGCAGCCGGCCAAGCTGGTGCGTGGGCTCTCCGAAGCCGTCGAGCGGCTTGGCGTGCCGATCTACGAGCAGACCACCGTGACCGGCATCGAGAAGGGCAAGGTCACGACGAACCGCGGCACCGTGCGCGCGCCGATCATCATCCGCGCCACGGAAGGGTTCACGGCCGGCATATCAGGCAATGAGCGGCTCTGGCTGCCGCTCAACAGCGCGCAGATCATCACCGAGCCGCTGCCGCAATCGCTATGGGACGAGATCGGCTGGGAGGGCCATGAGCTTCTCGGTGACGCCGCGCACGCCTATTGCTATGCGCAGCGCACCCGGGAAGGCCGCATCACCATGGGCGGGCGCGGCGTGCCCTATCGTTACGGCTCGCAAACGGATGTGCGCGGCCAGACGCAGCAGGCCACGATCGAAAGCCTGCACGCGATCCTCACCCGGCTTCTGCCGCAGACAGCCGGGCTTCGCATCGACCACGCCTGGTGCGGCGTTCTGGGCGTGCCGCGCGACTGGTGCACGACATCAGGCCTCGACCCTGAAACCGGCATCGGCTGGGCCGGCGGCTATGTCGGGCTCGGCGTCTCAAGTTCCAACCTTTCGGGCCGCACGCTGCGCGACCTTATCCTGCGCCGCGACACCGAACTGACCCGCCTGCCCTGGGTCAACCGCCAGGTGAGCAAATGGGAGCCCGAGCCGATGCGCTGGCTCGGCGTCCACTCGATGTATCAGCTCTATCGCGTCGCCGACGAGCGCGAGGAAGCCGGCCTCCAGCATACGTCGAAACTGGCCGCAATCGCCGACCGCATCACAGGACATTGAGAGACCGCCATGACCGACTTCCAGACCTTCGCCCATCTCGCTTCCATCGACCTCGGCGAGCCTGAGCCCAAGCCGACCTCGATCAGCGGCGATCAGCTCGAAGCAGCGAAGACGCTGTGGACCTCGCCTGACGGCACACTGGAAGTCGGCGTCTGGGAGTGCACGCCGGGCCGCTTCACCGCATCGCGCGAGAGCAATTCCGAAACCTGCCACATCGTGTCAGGTCGGGTCTCGCTGCATGGTCCCGATGGCCGCAGCGAGGACGTCGGTCCGGGCGAAATGCTGGTGCTGCCGAAAGGCTGGAAAGGCGAATGGACGATCCACGAGAAGACGCGCAAGCTCTATATCCTGCACTTCGAGGCGTGAGCTGACTGGAACAGCCGCTACTCGTCGTCTGAACGATCATCCTCGGCAACAACAGGCTTGCCTTCTATCGCCTGCCGCAAGGCGTCGTTGATGCGGTCCTGCCAGCCCGGCCCATCCTCCTGGAAGTGGTCCAGCACGGCGCGATCGATCCGGATCGAAACAAGCTCCCTGACGCCTGGAGCGGCGGAGGGCTCACGAACCGGCGCGGCCGGCTTCTTCACCGGCTTGAAAGCCGCCTCGGCGGCCGTCATCGGATTTGTCGGTCGACGCGGGGGATTTGCCATCGGATGACCCTGACTGAAGACGATTCGTGCACGACGTGGCACGCTTGCGCCACCATAGCCCAACCAGCGCCGTCGCGCAGGCCCCTTTGGTCGGGACAATCACTCGGCTGCTTGAAGACTCTGCGCGTCGATGATGACCCTGATCTCGGCGCGGCAGGAGCCGCAATTCGTGCCGGCATGCAGGGCCGTGCCGATCGCCGCAACGCTGCCGCAGCCGCCGCGCACCGCTTCCGCGATCTGGTTGGCGCCGACGCCGAAACAGGAGCAGACGATGGCGCCGCGGTCGACGTCGATCCCGCCCGGTCGTCCGGCTACGATCGCCAACCTGCCGCGCCGGTCGACATGATCGGCACTCAACTGTTCCGCCGCCCAGCCGCGCGACACGGCGACCGGGCCGGGTGCGACGAACAAGGCGGCTGACAGTTGATCGCCGTCGAAGGCGGCGATGCGATGCTGGCCGGCGTCGCGGTCATGATAGGCGAGCATTTCCGCACCCGGTGACACGCCGAACAGTGACCCGGCAAAGCCAGCCCAATCGATGTCGTCTTCGGCAAAGGCAAGCTCGACCCGCCAGCCGCCCTTGCATTTGGCCACGGCCCAGTAGGCCGCGGTATCAGGCTCAGGCCTGCGCCGCGTCACCGCAAAGCCAAAGGCCTTTGCGGCGAATTTCTCGATGCGGGCGGCGACATGTTTCAGCGCCGGCTGGCCGGAAATGGGATCGGTCAGCGGCGCGGTCAGCGTGTCGAGCCGGCCCCTTGCCGCAAACTGATCGGTCCAGTGCATCGGCGCAAACAGGCTGCCCTGGCGCTGGCGCGCCGTCACCAGCGCGCGCACCAGCACGTCGCCGCGCGGGCTGGAAACCCGCGCGATGTCGGCGTCGCCGATGCCGAAGCGCTGCGCATCCGCCGGGTGGATTTCTACGAAGGGCTCGGCGATGTGCTGCGACAAACGCGGGCTTTTGCCGGTTCGCGTCATGGTGTGCCAATGGTCGCGGATACGGCCGGTATTGAGGATCAGCGGATAGTCCGGGCTGGTGCGGACTTCCGTGGTGGGGCGGATGGCGATGAAGCGCGCTTTGCGGTCGGGCGTGTAGAAATTGCCGTCGGCGAAGAAGCGGGTGGTGTTACCTTCCAGCCTCTGCCCGGCCCGAAGATGCTCGTCCGACTGATGTCGAGCTTGAGCACCCCCCTCTGTCCTGCCGGACATCTCCCCCGCAAGGAGGGAGATTGGCAGCTTTGATGCTCGCATATCTCCTGCATTGTTTGTAATTGGCGAAGGCCGTGGTGGCAGCCGATCTCCCCCCTTGCGGGGGAGATGGCCGGCAGGCCAGAGGGGGGTGGCTGGGCTCGGCGCCGGCCATTGGAACGGCTCCAGCGCCTCATACTCCTCCGCATCAACCCCGGCATAAGCACCAATATCGAAATCCCGCGCGCCATCATTCTCGAATCCTGACAGCGCGGCATGCTCGGCAAACACCTCCCCTGGCGTCGCATAGGAAAACGCCTCGCCAAACCCCATCCGCTTGCCGACCTCAGCGACAATCCGCCAGTCGGGCCTTGCCTCGCCGGGCACGGGCAAAAACGCGCGCTGGCGCGACACACGGCGCTCTGAATTGGTGACGGTGCCATCCTTCTCGCCCCAGGCGGCGGCGGGCAGCCGGACATGGGCGTGGCGGACGGTGTCGGTCTGGGCCAGCACGTCCGACACCACCACGAACGGGCACGCCTTGATCGCCGCCTCGACGGCATCGGCGTCCGGCATCGAATCGACCGGGTTGGTGGCCATGATCCACAGCGCCTTGATCCGCCCGTCGGCCAGCGCCTGGAACATCTCGACTGCCTTCAGGCCGGGCTTTCCGGCAATGGCCGGCGCGTTCCAGAAGCGCTGCACGCGGTCGCGATGGTCGGGGTTTTCGATTTCCATATGCGCGGCGAGCATGTTGGCCATGCCGCCGACCTCGCGGCCGCCCATGGCGTTGGGCTGGCCGGTCACCGAAAACGGCCCTGCTCCGGGTTTGCCGATGCGGCCGGTGGCGAGATGGCAGTTGATGATGGCGTTGACCTTGTCGGTGCCGGATGACGACTGGTTCACACCCTGGCTGTAAACCGTCACCGTTTTCGCCGTTGCCGCAAACAGGCTGTAGAAACGGCCAAGCTCGTCCTCGCTCAGGCCCGTGCCGGCAGCGACGCCGGCCAGGTCGAGCGCGGAGGCCGCGAAAAGCGCTTGCCCGAAGCCGGTCGTGTGCGTCGTGATGTAGGCGCGGTCGAGCGCATTGTGCTGGCCGAGATAAGCGAGCAGCCCGGTGAACAAAGCGACGTCGCCATCCGGCGCGATCGCCAGATGCATGTCGGCGATGTCAGCGGTCATGGTGCGCCGCGGATCGACCAGGACGATCTTCATCTCCGGCCGCTTTTCCCGGGCAGCCGCGATGCGCTGGTAGAGCACCGGATGGCACCAGGCGAGATTGGAGCCGACCAGCACGATCAGGTCGGCCAATTCCAGATCCTCATAGGTTCCCGGCACGGTGTCGGAGCCGAAAGCGCGGCGGTGGCCGGCGACCGAGGAGGCCATGCACAGGCGCGAATTGGTGTCGATGTTGGCCGAGCCGACAAAACCCTTCATCAGCTTGTTGGCGACGTAATAGTCCTCGGTCAGCAACTGGCCCGAAACATAGAAGGCGACCGCATCCGGGCCATGCTCGGCGATGGTTTGCGAGAAGGTCGAGGCGACAAGGTCGAGCGCCTCGTCCCAGCCGGCGCGGCGGCCGTGGACCTCCGGATGCAGCAGCCTGCCGTCGAGGTCGATGGTCTCGGCGAGTGCCGAGCCCTTGGAGCAGAGCCGGCCGAAATTGGCCGGGTGGTCGGGGTCGCCGCGGACGGACACCTGCCCGTCCGCGGTGGCCTTCGCCAGCACGCCGCAGCCCACCCCGCAATAGGGGCAGGTGGTCCTCACCTCGCGCGCTTCGTCGATCTCCATGGGTTCAGGCCGCGCGGCTGGCCAGCGCTTCCAGCGCAATGAACAGACGCTCGCCTTCGACCCGCACCGGAATGGTGCGCACCGCGCCCTCGTCGGCGCCGAGCGCCTTGCCCGTCTCCAACGAAATCACCCAATTGTGCAAGGGACAGGTCACCGCCGCACCGTGCACGATGCCCTGGCTGAGCGGTCCGCCTCTGTGCGGGCAATGGTCGTCGATGGCATAGACCTGATCGTCCAGGGTGCGGAATACGGCGATTTTTCCCTCGGGCGTTGCGACGCAGCGCGCGCCGCGGCGAGGGATGTCGGAGATGGAGCCGATTGCTACCCAGTTCATCTAGATTTCCTCTTTGCGCGTGTTCTTGACCGAAAACCGGTTTCCACTTTTCGGGAACACGCTCACTCCGCCGCCTGCGCAAACCCGACCGAGGCCATCGGCCGGAATTCGTGCTTGTCCTTGCCGGAAACGCGTTCCGACCACGGGTCGACCTGGGCGAATTTCTGGCTGAAGACGAAACGGTCGTAATAGGCCTTGCGCTTGTCGCCATCGTCCATGATCTGACGCTTGATCTCGGGGATGCCGATGCGCTTGGCCCATTTGTAGATGCGCTCGAGATAGCGGCCCTGCTCGCGATACATCTGCGTCAGCGCCACGATATGCTCCAGCGCCTCGTCCTCGGTCCTGACCAGGCCGAGCACCTCGGTGCCCTTGATGTCGAGGCCGGCCGCCCCGGCAAAATGGATCTCATAACCACTGTCGACGCAGATCACGCCGACATCCTTGCAGGTCGCCTCGGCGCAGTTGCGCGGACAGCCCGACACCGCCATCTTGACCTTGGCCGGCGTCCACGAGCCCCACATGAATTTTTCGATGCGGACGCCGAAGCCCGTAGAATCCTGCGTGCCGAACCGGCACCAGTCTGAGCCGACGCAGGTCTTCACCGTGCGCAACCCCTTGGCATAGGCGTGGCCGGAGACGAAGCCGGCCTGACCGAGATCGGCCCACACTGCCGGCAGGTCCTCCTTGCGGATGCCGAGCATGTCGATGCGCTGGCCGCCGGTGACCTTGACCATCGGAATTTCGAACTTGTCGACGACGTCGGCGATGGCGCGCAGTTCGGCGGCATTGGTCACCCCACCCCACATGCGCGGCACCACCGAATAGGTCCCATCCTTCTGGATGTTGGCGTGGACGCGCTCGTTGATGAAGCGCGACTGGTAATCGTCGGCGTAGTCATCCGGCCAGTCGCAGACGAGGTAGTAGTTGAGCGCCGGCCGGCATTTGGCGCAGCCGCAGGAGGTCGTCCATTCCAGTTCCTGCATGACGGCGGGAATGGTCTTCAGGCTCTTGGCCTTGATCAGCCGGCGCACCTCGTCATGGCCGAGGGTGGTGCAGGAGCACATCGGCTGCACGGCGGCGGGGTTGTACGTGTCGCCGAGGGTCAGCACCATCAGCTTTTCAACCAGCCCGGTGCAGGAGCCGCAGGAGGCCGACGCCTTGGTGTGGGCGCGCACGTCGTCAAGCGAGGTCAGGCCCTTGGCCGTGATCGCGCCGGTGATCTTTCCCTTGCAAACGCCGTTGCAGCCGCAGATTTCCGCATCATCCGGCAAGGCTGCAACGGCCGCCATAGGGTCCAGCGGGGCACCCCCCTGGTAGGACTGGCCGAAGATGAGCGTGTCGCGCATTTCGGAAATGTCGGTCTGCTTCTTCTTGAGGTCGTTGAACCAGGCGCCGTCAGCCGTCTCGCCATAGAGCACGGTGCCGATGATGCGGTCATCCTTCAGCACCAGGCGCTTGTAGACGCCTGCGGCGGCGTCGCGCAGCACGATCTCCTGGCGATCCTCGCCCTCGGCGAAGTCGCCGAGCGAGAACAGCTCGATGCCGGTGACCTTGAGCTTGGTCGGCGTGTCCATATGGACGAAGGCCGCCGCCGCGTCGCCGGCAAGCTGGCTGGCGGTCACGCGCGCCATCTCGTAGAGCGGTGCGACGAGGCCGTAGACTTGGCCGTTGACCTCGGCACATTCGCCGAGCGCGTAGATGTCGGGATCGTTGCTGCGCATGCCGGCGTCGACGACGATGCCCCTGTTGACGGCGATGCCGGCCTGTTTCGCCAGCGCCGAATTCGGCCTGATGCCGACGGCCATCACCACAAGCGTTGCTGGGATAATGGTGCCGTCAGCGAGCTCCACCTGCCCGACCTTGCCGTTGCCTGTGATCGCCTGTGTGTTGGCCTTGGTGATGACCTTGATGCCGCGCTGTTCCACCGCACGCTGCAAGAGATAGCCGGCCGCGGGATCGAGCTGGCGCTCCATCAGCGTCGGCATGACATGCAGCACGGTGACGTCCATGCCTTGCGCGTTCAGCCCTGCTGCCGCCTCCAGCCCGAGCAGGCCGCCGCCGATGACCACCGCCTTGGCCCGCGACTGGGCGGCAAGCATCATCGCCTGCACGTCGTCGAGATCGCGATAGGTCAGCACGCCCGGCAGGTCATGGCCGGGCACCGGAATGATGAACGGCACCGAGCCGGTGGCGATGACGAGCTTGTCATAGGGTTCGGTGACGCCATGATCGGAGGTGACGGTCTTCGCCGCTCGGTCGATGGCGACGATCTTGTGGCCCTTGTAGAGGGTGATGTTGTTGGCGATGTACCAGCCGTCGCCGTGGATGATGATCTCCTCATAGGCTTTCTCGCCCGACAGCACCGGCGACAGCATGATGCGGTCGTAATTAACGCGCGGCTCGGCGTTGAAGATGGTGACGGTGTAGCGGCCCGGAGCCTGTTCCAGCAGGTGCTCCAGCATGCGCCCCGGGGCCATGCCATTGCCGATGATGACAAGTCTTTCGCTCATGGTGCTACTCCGCGGCTTCGACGAAGCGGTGGCGTTCGTAGAGGAACTTCAGCACCGCCTCGCGGCAGCGCAGGAAGGTCCGGTCGGAAGAGAGTTCGACGCGCCGGCGCGGCCGCGCCAGCGGCACGGCAAGCACTTCGCCGATGGTTGCCGCCGGGCCATTGGTCATCATGACGATGCGGTCGGACAGCAGCACCGCCTCGTCGACATCATGGGTGATCATGATCGTCGTCGAGCCGAGCCTGGAATGGATGTCCATCACCGCGTCCTGCAGATGCGCGCGCGTCAGCGCGTCGAGCGCGCCGAACGGCTCGTCGAGCAGCAGGATCTTCGGCTCCATGGCCAGCGCCCGGGCGATGCCGACGCGCTGCTTCATGCCGCCCGATATCTCGGCCGGGCGCTTGTCCTTGGCATGCGCCATCTGCACGAGGTCGAGATTGCGCATGATCCAGTCATGCCGCTCGGCCTTGCTTTTCGAGCGACCGAAAACCTTCGACACCGCCAGGTTGATGTTTTCATAGACGGTCAGCCACGGCAGCAGCGAGTGGTTCTGGAACACCACGGCGCGTTCGGGACCGGGGCTGTCGACCTCTTTGTCCTCGAGCAGCACGGCGCCGGCGGACACCTTGGTCAGCCCGGCGATCAGATTGAGCAGGGTCGACTTGCCGCAGCCGGAATGGCCGATGATGGAGACGAATTCGCCCTTGTCGATGGTCAGCCTGATGTCCTTCAACACCTCGCTGACCTGGGCACCACGCGAGAAGGATTTGTCGATATGGTCGAGCTTCAGATAGGCCGTCATCGCCCTCTCCTCACTTTGCCGTTGTGCCGCGGGTGACGAAGGCGCCGACCGCCGCGACCAGACGGTCGAGGCAGAAGCCGGTGACGCCGATATAGGCGAGCGCCACGATGATGTCGGGCAGCCGCGACGAGTTCCACGCGTCCCAGATGAAGAAGCCGATGCCGACGCCGCCGGTCAGCATTTCGGCGGCGACGATGGCGAGCCAGGACAGGCCGATGCCGATCCTCAGGCCGGTGAAGATGTAGGGCGCGGCGGCCGGTACCATGATCTTGACGAAGAATTCGAACTGGTTGAGCCGCAGGATGCGCGAGACGTTGCGGTAATCCTCGGGGATGTTGCGCACGCCGACGGCGGTGTTGATGATGATTGGCCAGATCGACGTGATGAAGATGACGAAGATCGCCGACGGGCTGGAATCGCGGAACGCCGCCAGCGACAGCGGCAGCCAGGCCAGCGGCGGCACCGTGCGCAGGATCTGGAACACCGGGTCGAGGCCGCGCATCGCCCAGATCGACTGGCCGACCAGCGCGCCGAGCGCGACGCCGACCACCGCCGCCAGGCCGAAACCGATGGCGACACGCTGCAGCGAGATCAGCACGCGCCATGCCAGGCCGATATCCTGCGGGCCATTGTCGAAGAACGGATGCGCGATCAAATCGTAGGCCTCGTTCCACACCTGGGTCGGCGGCGGCAGGCTTGATGTGGGCGACGAACAGGCGATCTGCCAGACGACCAGCATGACGGCGATGACTACGATCGGCGGTAGCAGCGCGCTCGCCAGTTTGCCGGCAATCGCCAGCGGATCGAAGCGACGTCGTGCCTTTGCGGTGAAGGCGATGACCTCCGCCGGCTTCGCAGGAAAGGCCTTCACCTTGGTGTCCTCGATAGTCTGGATCGACATGTCTGGGGAAAACTCCGTGGGGCAGATAATTCGAGCGACAAACGGCGCAATGCGCCGTTTGCGCAGAGGTTCAAGCCGATGCCTTGATCTTCAGGCTGTCGAGATAGGCCGACGGGTTGGCCGGATCGAAGATCTTGCCGTCGAAGAAGGTCTCGACGCCGCGCGACGACGACGCCGGAACGTCGGCTGCCGCGACGCCGAGATCCTTGGCCGCCTCGCGCCACAGATCCTCGCGGTTGACCTGATCGACCAGCGCCTTGATGTCGGTGGTCGGCGCGAATTTGCCCCAGCGGATGTTCTCGGCGAGGAACCACGCATCATGGCTCTTGAACGGATAGGAGACGCCACCTTTCCAGAACTTCATGTAGAGATCGGTGCCGTTGGCGACGCGGCCATTGCCGTAGTTGATGTCGCCCTTGAGGCGGCCGATGATGTCGGCGACAGGCACGTTCATCCATTGCCGCTTGCCGATGATGGCGGCCATCTCGTCCTTGTTGTCGCTGGCCTCGCACCATTGCTGGGCTTCCATGACGGCCATCAGGATCGCCTTGGTGGCGTTCGGGTATTTCTCGATGAATTCGGCACGCAGGCCGAGCGCCTTTTCCGGATGGCCCTTCCACAATTCGCCCGTCGTGGCGGCGGTGAAGCCGACGCCCTGATGGACGAGCTGCTCGTTCCACGGCTCGCCGACGCAGAACACGTCCATGTTGCCAACCTTCATGTTGGCCACCATCTGCGGCGGCGGCACGACGATGGTCGAAACGTCCTTGTCGGGATCGATGCCGCCGGCGGCCAGCCAGTAGCGCAGCCAGAGATCATGGGTGCCGCCCGGGAAGGTCATGGCGGCCTTGATTTCCTTGCCGGCCGCCTTCTTGGCGGCAAAGGCGTCTTTCAGCTTCGAGGCATCGAGGCCGACGCCGGTGCCGGCATATTCCTGGGCGACCGAAATGCCTTGGCAGTCGTAGTTGAGCCGCGCCACGATCGCCATCGGCATCGGCTGGTTGTTCTGTGTCACCTTGCCGGTGTGCATGAGGTAAGGCAGCGGCGTCAGAATATGGGCACCGTCGATGCCGTTGGCGGCGCCGCCGAGCATCAGATTGTCGCGCGTCGCGCCCCAGGAGGCCTGCTTGAGCACCTCGACATCGGGCATGCCGAACTTGGCGAACAGCCCCTTCTCCTTGGCGATCATCAGCGGTGCCGCATCGGTGAGGGCAATGAAGCCGAGCTTGGCGCCGGTGACCTCCGGAGTGGCGGTCGCAGCATAGGCGCCGGAAGGGAAGAGCTTGCGGGCCGCCACGAACAGGCCGGCCGTCATTGCACTGCTGACCAGAAAATCGCGGCGCGTCATGTCTTTGAGGGTCGTTCCAGTCCTGATCCGTTTCGTCATCGTCGTCTCCGGTTGGGCGCGGCTTGGGATCCGCGTCGTCGATTGTGTGTTGATCAAAACAAAAAAGCCGCCAGCCAGGTCTTCGCGCCCGGGTGACCGGGAGCGCGTATTAACCTGAGCGGCAGCTTTGCCTGTGGCGCCCGCCATTGGGCGCCTGTTCCGTGACCCGCGAAGGGCCTGTCTATTTTAAAGCAGGAACCGTGCCAGTTTTGAGAGAGGCGAAAAAGATCAATTAAATCAGTAACCAGCGCCGATCGCGGACGCGCCGGGTCCTATGGCCGGAAGGTCAAAGATTGCTCATTCGGGCAATCGCGCGCACAATTTTTGTGCAATGCACAAGAATGACGCGGAAATGATCAGGCTTCCGCGCGAGCCGATTTCTGGCCGGTAATGTACGCGTCGACCTCGTCCGGATCGAAGATCTGGCCGTCGAAGAAACCGTCCGGACCGAGCACAAGGCCGGCGCCTGTCGCGCCGACCGCGGTTGCAACTTGGAGCGCGCCCTCGACCTTCGAATTGGCGCCGGGAAGTGCGATGCCGAGCGGCTTCAGCGCCGAACGATAGAGATCGGGACGATAGCAATCCCGCGCGATGGCGAGGTTTTCAGGCGTATGCGCCACATGCCCCCAACGCACCATCTGCGTGTAGAACCACAGCGCATGGCTCTTCCACGGAAAGTTCGCCGCCTTGTCGAAGGGGAGGAAGAAGTCGTCGATGCTCCGCTCCGCGCCGCCGCCCAGTCGGAGATGGCCGGTCAGGATCGGCATCTGCACGGCCGGCGGCAGGCCGAGAAAGCCGGCCTGCGCCATGACGGCAGCCAATTCGCCATGGTTGGCCGGATCCTGGCACCAGCGTGCCGAGTGATGCAGCGCGCGCAGCAGCGCCGCCAAGGCCTCGGGGTTTTCGTCTGCCCAGGCCTTGCGCACGCCGATCACCTTCTCCGGGCTGTTACGCCATATCCGCGCCTTGACGGTGACGATATGCCCGGTGCCGGCGGCAACCGCAGCACTGTTCCAGGGTTCGCCTACGCAGTAGCCGTCGATGCGGCCGGCGGCCAGTGCATCGGCCATGAAGGGCGGCGGCACGATGACGATCTCGATTTCGCGCGTCGGATCGATGCCGCAGGCGGCGAGCCAATAGCGCAATTCGTAATTGTGCCCGGAATGCGGATGCACCACGGCGAAGCGCAGCGGGTCGCCACCGGCCGCAGCGCGCTCGCGAATGAGCGCGCGCAGCGCCGCACCGGCGCGCGCGGGGTCGAGATCGGCTTCGGCGCTGTGCGCCACCATTCCGGCCCACACAGTGTTGGAGACGGTGACGCAATTGCCTCCGAGTCCGAGCGAGAACGGCACGATGGTTTCCGAAGCGAGCGGCGTCAGCCCGAGATTGCAGGCGAGCGGCATCGGTCCCAGCATATGCGCCAGATGGAAGTGACCGATGGCGATGCGGTCGCGGATGTTAGCCCAGGACGTCTCGCGGTGCAGGGTGAGGTCGATGCCTTCTCGTGCGGCAAAGCCAAGCTCACCGGCCGCGACCAGCACGGCGCTGTCGAAAAGCGGCATGAAGCCAGCGGTGATCTGGTGCGCGGCGTCCATGCTCATTCGTCCTCCGCCGGTCCCAGCAACCCGGCGGCAGTCACCAGGCTCTGGGCGATGTCGCCGATCTTGCGGTTCTGGTTCATCGCCGTCTTGCGCAGCAGCGTGTAGGCGGCCTCTTCGGAGAGGCCGCGCGACTTCATCAATATGCCCTTGGCACGATCGATCACCTTACGGCTCTCGAGCTCGCCGCGAACCTCTTCCAGTTCGCGCGCCATGCGCGAAAAAGCGTTGAAGCGGCTGACCGCCATGTCGAGAATGGGTTTGACGCGCTCTTGCCGCAGACCGTCGACGACATAGGCCGAAACGCCGGCATCGACCGCCGCCTCGATCGAGGCCTGGTCCGAGCGGTCGACGAACATGGCGATCGGCCGTTTTACGGCACGCGAAAGCTGGAACATGTTTTCCAGCATGTCGCGATTCGGGTTTTCGAGATCGATGACGATGACATCGGGCTCGATCTCGGCGATCCGCCGCGCAATGCCGGTCACATCATGGATGACGGTGACCCGCTCATGGCCGGCCTCGCGCAACCCCGCCTCGATGATCGCGGCGCGGATGCGGTTTTCGTCGATCACCAGGACGGCGAGTGCGGTTCGAACCATGCCTGCATTGTGACCAAGCGAAGGAATTGTGCAATGCGGTATGGTTGAACAACCCGAGATTCGCTAACCGCGCCGCAGGCGCCTAATCCGCCGCCAGCGCCGTGACCTCGCGGCGGAAGGGCAGTGCGTCGCCGATATCGGCTTCGTCCAGCTCGCGCGCGAAGCGGTGGCCGGCGTAGGTTGCCCAGGCGATCGGACCCGGCGCCTCGGCATCGCCGATGATTTTGATCGAGCGGATGCCGCTGTCGGCCCACTCGTCGCGCCGCGCCTTCAGCTCGTGCCAGACGCTATCGTCCTGCTGGCGCGATGTCACCAGCACTACTGCGTCCACGGCGATGTCAAATTGGCTGCCCGTATAGGCGCAGGCCGTGGCAACACCGCCCGGTACGATGCGCGTCACGATCCGGTTCAACACGATCTCGACGCCGAGTTCGGCCAGCCGGCGGTGGATGGCGCCCTGCTCCAGCGTGTTGCGGGTCCAGTCGGACACATAGGCGGACGGCGTCACCAGCGTCACCTTCGCGCCCTGGCGCGCCATCAGCTCGGCCAAAACGCCGCCCATGTAATAGTGATCGTCATCGAACAGCACGACAGTGCCGGTCGGCACATTGCCGCCCATCAGATCGTCCGGCGTATAGACCGGCATGGCCGGGTCCGCCGGCATCGGCACGACATGCGCGCGCGCCACGCCGTCACGGCGCCATGTCGAGCCGGTGGCAAGCGCAATGTTCTGAAAGCCGAAGTCCAGTATCTCCTGCGCCGACAATCGGCTTTCGAAATAGACATCGACATTGGACATCTGGCTGATCTGGTACTGGCGGTAGTCGCGCACGCGTCCCCATGCCGAGAGACCGGGCAAGCGGCATTCGCGCGCCACGCGGCCGCCGAGCTCGGTGCCGGCTTCGGCGATGGCCACCTGATAGCCGCGCAGGCCGAGCGCACGCGCCGCCTCCAGCCCGGCCGGGCCGGCGCCGACGATCAGCACGCTGTCGCTATCGCCCTTGGCCTGCATGCGTTCGGGATGCCAGCCCTTGCGCCATTCCTCCATGAAGGTCGGGTTCTGCGTGCAGCGCGAGATCGACATGGTCATGTCGCCGGTGATGCAGATGTTGCAGCCGATGCATTCGCGAATGTCCTCGATTCGCCCCTCCTCCACCTTCTTCGGCAGGAAGGGATCGGCGATCGATGGCCGCGCGCAGCCGATGAAATCCAGCGTGCCGGACTTGATCATCTTCACCATCACATCCGGCGAGGTGAAGCGACCGACGCCGACGACCGGCTTCGAGGTCAGTTTCTTGATGCCGGACACCAGGCTCTCCTGCGCGCCCTCCTCCTTGAACCGCGACGGCCCCGAACAATCCTCCCAGGCGCCATGTGCCAGGTCCCAGAGGTCTGGCAGGTCGGCGTGCATCTCGATCATGTCGCGCACTTCGGAGTTGGCGAAGCCAAGCTCGCCGATCATCTCGTCCAGCGACAGCCGCAGCGTCAGGCCGCAAGTGCCGCCGATGGCATCCCTGCCCTCTTCGATCAACTCACGCATCAACCGCGAGCGGTTTTCCAGCGAGCCGCCATATTCGTCGCTGCGCTGGTTGGTGGCGGTGGACAGGAAGTGCTGGATGATGCCGAAGCCATGCGCGCCGTAGAGGCAGACCAGGTCGAAGCCCGCAAGCCTGGCACGCTTGAATGCATTGCGGTGCCAGCGGCGCAGGTCGCGTATATCTTGCTTGTCCATGGCGCGCGCCTGAACCGGATCGTTGGTGAAGGTACGGATCGGCAAGGCCGACGGCCCGCGCGGCACTTCCTTGGTGTAGAGGTTGGGACCGTTGATGCCTGAATAGGCCAGCTGGATACCGGCCAGCGCGCCATGCTGGTGCATGGCCTTGGCCATCTTCGCCAGTGCCGGGATATCGGCATCGTCCCACAGCCTGAGCTCGATGAAGGGCGTGATCTCCGAAGTATGGTGCATCTCGGTCTGCTCGGTGAAGATGACGCCCCAGCCGCCTTCCGACTTGATGCGGCGCATCTCGGCTGCGGCCGAAGGGTCGCGGTAGCCGCCGCCATTGCAATGCGGAACCTGGTAGAAGCGGTTCTTGGCGGTCACCGGACCGATCTTCACGGGCTCGAACAGAATGTCGTAGCGCGGATCGCGCATGGAACGTGCCTTCCTGCCAGCGTCGCCTTGCACATGCCCGATCATGGTTTCGAGCCAAGGTGCAAGCCGGCCAGCCCAGTGGGTTGATGCCGTGAGACCATTCATAAATTGCGACAAGCGCCGGGAAACAACAGATTTCTTCTGTGCCGGTTAGGACGCGCCTAATCGATCAGCACTGCCTGGATTAGCATCCGCTGAATCCCGGCTGAGCCAAATGCGACTTCAAGGCCGCGGCCGCGCGATGCTAGAAGTGCCGACGGCCAATGAGACACAAGACGCATGGACAGCATCCAGATCCTTGAAAAACTGATCGCGTTCCCGACGGTGAGCCGCGATTCGAACCTCGCCCTCGTCGGCTACGTGGCGGAGCTGCTGGACGCGCATGGCATTGCCAGCCAGATCATCCACAGCGAGGACGGCCACAAGGCCAACCTCTTTGCCACCATCGGACCGGCCGACGCTTCCGGCATCATGCTGTCCGGTCACACCGACGTCGTCCCCGTCGACGGCCAAGCCTGGACGCTGCCGCCCTTCGAGATGACGAGCCGAGACGGCAAGCTTTACGGACGTGGCACAGCCGACATGAAGGGTTTTGTGGCCTGCGCGCTCGCGGCGTGCCTGAAAGCCTCGAAAATGACGCTGCGCACGCCGCTGCATTTGGCACTCTCCTACGACGAGGAGATCGGCTGCATTGGTGTGCGCAGCCTGATCGACATGCTGCAAGCAGCCCCGCAGCGGCCCTTGCTGTGCATCGTCGGCGAGCCCACCGATATGCAGGTGGCGACGGGCCACAAGGGCAAGCTTGCCGCACGCGCGCTCTGCAAAGGCCGCGAAGGCCATTCGGCGCTGGCCCCGTTGGCGCTCAATGCCATCCATCTCGGCTGCGACTTCGTCGCCGCCTTGCGCCGCGAGCAGGATCGGCTGGTGCGCGATGGCGCCCGCGACGGCGACTACGACATTGCCTACACGACCGTCCATGTCGGCAAGATCAACGCCGGCGTGGCGCTGAACATCGTGCCGAACCTCTGCCAGGTCGACTTCGAGATCCGCAATGTCGCGGCCGACGATCCGCACGAGATTCTCGACCGTCTGCGCAAGGAGGCTGCTCATATTGCATCCGAAGCCTCGGCCACCGCCCCCGAGGCGGCGATCGACATAGACATCACCAACACCTATCCCGGCCTGGACACGCCGGCCAGTTCGCAAGCCGTCGCTTTCATCAAATCGCTGACCGGCGCCAACAACACCATCAAGGTTGCCTACGGTACGGAGGGCGGCCTGTTCAGCCGCGATCTCGGCACGCCGACGGTCGTGTGCGGACCGGGATCGATGGCGCAGGGACACAAGCCGGATGAGTTCGTCAGCGTCGAGCAGATGCGCCGCTGCGACGGCATGCTGGAAAAATTGCTGCAGCGGCTTGCCGACCAGCAGTTGGCTTAACCGGGGCTACTTCTGTGGAAGTGCTGCCTGGCCGACAGCCCGCTCGGCGCCGAACACGCCTTGCTCGACGACGAAATGCCGGCAGTGGTCGATGAACGCCTGGACGGTTTGCGTGCGGTGTTCGGAACTGGGCAAGGCGACGCCCATGGTCAGCGGCCGCAGATCGCCGTCCAACGGCACGAAGACCAGCGGCTTGCCGTCCGGCGCCAGCGTGTTGAGCGGCCGCATATTGGCGATGCCGTAGCCGAAGCCGTTGGCCACCATGGAACGCATGACGGCGATGTCGCCGGTGCGCTCGGCAATGTTGGGGCGGATCCCGCGCTGGTGGAATGCAGAAAGGAAATACTCGCGGCTGAACGGCAGGTCGAGCAGCACCATCGGCTCATCGGCCAATTCCTCCGTCGTGATCGACGCCTTTGCCGCGAAGCGATGCCCCGCCGGCAGCATGACATAGGCCGGCACCAGCATCAGCGGCTCGAAGGTCATGTCCTGCGACAGTTCGAGATCGTAGGTCAGTGCAAGATCGATTTCACCGCGCTGCAGCATCTCGAGCAATTGCCCCTGATTGCGCTCGAACTGGCGCACGCGCACATCGGGATAGGCGCGCTCGAACCGCATGCGCAGCGCCGGCAGCACGATCTGCGCAAACGTCAGCAGGCATCCTACCGCCAGCGGACCACGCACCTTTTCGGCAAAGTCGCCGGCGACGTCGTGCAAGGCGTCGGCATCGTTGAGCAGCCGGGCGGCTTCCTTGAGGAAGACGCGGCCGCCGGCCGTGAGCGAGAGACCGTGCGAATGCTTGCGGACAAAAAGCTGGACGCCGAACTCGGTTTCCAGTTGGGCGATGGAAGCCGAAATCGACGGCGGCGAGACATTGACCTGTTCGGCCGCCTTGGCGATGGAGCCGGCTTCGCCCACGGCGACGAAATATTCCAGCTGTCTGAGCGTGAAGCGTAGCGGCATGGCTGGCTATGTTGCCGGTTTGAGGGCTTCGATCAAGCCTAATGCATGTCGCGCAAAAGTGGCCCCGGTTTTGCGCAAACGACATGCATAGAGCAAAGGCCTAAAGCGCATCGCGTGAATCCGTTCAATCGCGATGCGCTTTAGGCGCCCATCAG
Organism: Mesorhizobium sp. M0140; assembly: GCF_040322475.1. Lineage (NCBI taxonomy): Bacteria > Pseudomonadati > Pseudomonadota > Alphaproteobacteria > Hyphomicrobiales > Phyllobacteriaceae > Mesorhizobium > Mesorhizobium sp. M0140. The sequence continues at coordinate 117,940 of NZ_JAMYTM010000006.1, forward strand.
TACTTGATCCATGTCGTTTTGAGCGCGGTGTATTTGTCGAGCGCATGCAGCGACAGGTCGCGGCCGAAGCCGGATTGCTTGAAACCGCCGAACGGCGTCATCGGGCTCAGCGCGTCGACCGTGTTGACGGAAACCGTGCCGGCATGCAGCCGGCCCGCGATACGATGCGCGCGCGACAGGCTGTCGGTCCACAGCGATGCGGCCAGCCCATAAGGGCTGTCATTGGCGATGCGGATCGCGTCGGCCTCGTCGTCGAAGGCGATGACCGAAAGCACCGGCCCGAAGATCTCGTCGCGGGCAATCGGATCGGCAGGCGCGACATCGTCGAAGATGGTCGGCTGGACAAAGCTGCCGCGCCCGTTGACCGTGACCAGGTCGCCGCCCGCGACCAGGCGCGCGGTTTTCTTGCCGGCCTCGACGAAGCGCATGACGTTGGCGGCGTGGCGACTATCGACCATCGCGCCCATTTTCGAAGCCGGATCGAGCGGATCGCCGGGCTGCGTGACCGCCGCACGTTGCACCAGTTTCTCCACCAGAGCATCCTTGATGCCGCGCTGGACGAGCAGGCGTGAATTGGCGGAACAGACCTCGCCCTGGTTGAAGAAGATGCCGAAGGCCGCCATGTCGGCTGCCGCGTCGAGATCGCCGCAATCGGCAAAAATGAGGTTCGGGCTCTTGCCACCGGTCTCCAGCCAGACCTGCTTCATGTTCGACTGGCCGGAATACTGCAGGAACATCTTGCCCACGGCGGTCGAACCGGTGAAGGCGAGGCAATCCACATCCATATGGCGGCCAAGCGCCTGGCCGGCGGTTTCGCCAAGGCCGGGCACGACATTGAGCACGCCTGCAGGCAGGCCCGCTTCCATTGCCAGTTCCGCCAGAAGCAGGGCCGACAAAGGCGACTGCTCGGCGGGTTTGAGCACCACCGAATTGCCTGCCGCCAGTGCCGGCGCGCATTTCCACGTCGCCATGTCGAGTGGGAAATTCCAAGGCACCACCGCGCCGACCACGCCAAGCGGTTCGCGCCGCACCAGCACCAGATCACCTTCGCCGGCCGGCGCCACTTCGCCATAGATCTTGTCGATGGCCTCGCCATACCATTGAAAGATCGCTGCCGAGCCGGGGACGTCGACCGCGGCCGCATCCCTGACCAGTTTGCCCATGTCGAGCGATTCCAGCAGGGCCAGTTCATGCAGGTTTTCGCGCAGCAATTGCGCCAGCCGCAGCAGAACCTCCTTACGGTGCGCCGGGCTGGTCCGCGACCAGACGCCGGTATTGAAGCTGCGCCGCGCTGCGGCAACCGCCAGATCGATGTCTTCCTCACCGCAGGACGCCACTTCGGCCAGCACCTCGCCAGTTGCCGGATTGACGCTGGCGAAGGTCCGGCCCGAACGCGCCGCAACCGTCTTGCCGTCGATGAACGCCTTGTCGCGAAAACGGATCGCGGACGCCTTGCCGATCCAGTCCTTGTGGCTGAGCTCGCTCATCGCAGGTGACCCTGTCTTGACTATTCGTCTCCCGGCACGCCGTAGCTCGGCGCATCGGATGGGTTTATGGCGCGGGTCACATAGGCATCGAGCTGCGGCTTGTAGAGTTCCCACAGCGTCGCCAGCTGCTCGATCGGGCAGTCATCGGTCCAGTCACAGCGCAAATCGGCGACCGGCCACGCAACCTCGCGCACCAGCTTCATGCCGGCGGAATGGACAGGACCAGCCTCGCCGCCCGCTTTGAGCGCGGCGCGCATGGTCCCGATGAGGCGGTCGCCGAGATGCCCCTCGGACGCCAGGAAGGCCTCGACCATGGCTTGCGGAACGCCGTCATGGGCCAGCATGTTGCCGCCGCAGGCGACATTTTCCGCACGCGCCTCCGCCCAGATGCCAAGAGCTTTGGGACCCGAATGGATCGCGGTCGTCCCGGCGGCGTCGACAGCCAGCACCTGCCGGTATTCGGGATAGGCGCCGGTGCGCTTCAATATGGCAATCGCCTCGGCGGCCGAAGCGCCGCGCGCCAGCAATTCGAGACCTCGCAGCCCCAGCGTCGGATCGGTGACGTTCTGGCTGGCAATGGCGCCGGCACCAGCCTGCGCATAGGCGCAGCGCGCGGCGACAGCAGGCGACGAGGAGGATACTGCGACTCCGAACATGCCGGTGTGGCTGCACCGCGCGACAATGGAAAAGGTCATCGCCGTCAGTCCGGGATAACTGCGGTGCCGTCGATCTCGACCAGCCAGTCCGGCCGCGCCAAGGCCTGCACGACAAGGCCGGTCGAAACCGGATGCACGCCTTTGATGTACTCGCCCATGGTGCGGTAGACGGCCTCGCGATGGCGCACATCGGTGATGTAGACCACCACCTTGACCAGGTGCTCCATGGTGCCGCCGCACTCCTCGATCAGCTGGCGGATGTTCTGCATGACCTTGTGCGTCTGCTCGACCGGATCATGGCTGTCGATATTCTTGGCCGTGTCGAGATCCTGCGGACACTGGCCGCGCAGGTAGACGGTCCTGCCGCCCCGCGTAACGACCGCCTGGCACAGATCATTGTCGAGTTTCTGCTCGGGATAGGTGTCCTTGGTGTTGAACTTGCGAATTCTTGTATGCGCCATCTTGGTCTCCGTCAGTCAGGCTCGAGGTCGGGACGTCCGTTTCTATGCTACCCTGGTCTCGCGCTTTGCGGACGCATGGTAGGCCAGGTACTTGCGCTGCGTGGAGATATGGTCTGCCACATGCTGTGCGTCGTGCCAGACGCCCCAGATGAAGCTCGACCCCCGCCGCGATTGCCACGGCAGGCCCAGGAAATAGATCCCCGGCTCGGTCGACACGCCGCGCTGGTGCTTCGGCTTGCCCTTTTCGTCAAACACATCGACTTTCAGCCAGTTGTAATCGACGGTGAATCCCGTTGCCCAGATGATCGAACCTATCCCGGCTTCCGCCAGGTTCAGCTCGAGAATGGGATCAGTCATGCATCGAGGGTCCGGTCCGATCTCGCGGGCCGCGGGCTCCTCGGGAAGGTCGAGGCCGTTGCGAGCGACATAGGCGTCGGCCTCGTCCAGCACCGACATGTAGTTCGCATCGCCGCGCGCGATATTTTTAGCCAGATCCGGAGCGAAGGTCATGACCCCTTCCTTGTAGGATTCCGTCCGGCCAACCAGCGTCATCCCTTGCGCGGCAAGACGCCGGAAGTCGATCGTCTGGCCGCCCCGCGCGCCGCTCACCGCGATGGTGACGTGTTCGGTGCCAGGCGCCGGCGCTTGGGCGTCCCATTTGCCCAAAACCCCCAGCCACCAGCAGAAGTCACGCTCGCGATAGGCCCGCGGCGGCCGATCATGCGGCCCGACCGAGAGGTAGACGCGCCGTCCCGCGCGCTGGAGTTCGTCGGCGATCTGCACCCCCGAGGACCCGGAGCCGACCACCAGCACCGCACCTTCGGGCAACTGGCCCGGATTGCGATAGGCGCTGGAATGGATCTGCATCGCTCCGGCATCCCCGGGGACAACCGCCGGAATGACCGGATGCTGGAAAGCCCCGGTAGCGGCAACCACGCTCCTGGCCTCGATCACGCCATCCGAGGTTTCGACCCGGAAGCCGGGACGGCCGACAAGCCTTTCCACGCTCCTGACCTCCACGCCGCAGCGGATGGGGGCAGCGATCATGCCGGCGTAAGCGACAAAATAGTCGGCGACCTTCTCCTTGCCGACAAAGGCGTCGGGACCGGCGTCCGGAAATTCCATGCCGGGAAAACGATCATGCCAGGCGGGACCATTGGCAACCAGCGAGTCCCATCTTTCGGTACGCCAGCGTTCGGCGATGCGGCTCCGCTCGAGCACGAGATGCGGCACCCCGCACTTGCTCAGATGCTCGCTCATGGCCAGCCCCGCCTGGCCGCCGCCAACAACAAGCGTGTCTACCGTTTCGACTGGCATTTAAGCGGCCCTTTCTGGCTCTCCCCGGGAGTGTCTGCGCATGCGGCGGAGATCTGATCGTTGGTTTACTGGAGGCACCGGGCAGCGAAAATTATGATTTCATGTGGCAGTGGTTAGCTTGTCCCTAAATGCCGGGAAGCATGGCCGAAGATGTGGAGCGCGGGGCGTGGATCATCACCGTCGAGACAGAAGAAACGGACGGCTCAGAGATAAAGGCTTCTGGCCGCCTTGGACGATAGCAACTCCTTTGCCGGCCCCTCCTGGGCGACCTTACCCTTGACCAGCACATAGCCGCGATCGGCGATGCCCAGCCCCATTTCGGCATTCTGTTCGATCAACAGGATGGTCGTGCCTTGGCGATGGATCTCCCTTGTAATCTCGAAATACTCGCCGATGAGTTTTGGCGAGAGACCGAGCGACGGCTCGTCCATGATCACCAGTCTGGGTTCGCCGATCAGGGCGCGCGCCAGCGCCACCATCGCCTGTTCGCCGCCGGACAGCGTGCCGGCGACTTGGCGCAAACGCTCATGGATGCGCGGGAACAGCTTGCACATCTTGTCCAGTTGCACCGCGAAATTGGGTCCCCTGCCCGACACCGCGTCATAGCCCAGGCGCAAATTCTCCATCACGGTCAGGCCGGGGAACAGCCGGCGCCCTTCAGGAATGAGGCCGACGCCGAGCGACGCGAGGTTTTCCGTGCCGAGCGTCGCCATGTCCCTGCCCATCACCTCGACCTTGCCGCGCTGCGCCCGCACGACGCCGCAGACGGTCATGAAGGTTGTCGTCTTGCCGGCGCCGTTCGGCCCCAGCAGGCAGACCAGTTCGCCGGGACGCACGCTCATCGCCACGCCGCGCAGCATCGGCACCGCGCCATAGGAAGTATCGACATCCCTGAGCTCAAGCATGGGCGACCGCCTTCCCGAGATAGGCTTCCTGGACGCGCGGCTCAGCGCGCACCGCCGCGAAGTCGCCCTCGGCGATCTTGCTGCCATAGTCGATGCAGGTGACATGCTGCGGGAACGCTTCGACCACCCGCATGTCGTGCTCGATCAGGATCACCGACAGAGCAGGGTTTTGTACGCGCAGCCGCGTGATGTCGGCCACCAGTGCGTCGGTTTCCATGTCGTCCATGCCGACCGAAGGTTCGTCGAGCAGCAAGAGCTTGGGCTGTGATGCGAGCGCGCGGGCAATTTCCAGCCGCCGCCTGTCGGCTTGGGCCAGCGTGCCCGCTGGCCGGTAGCGTTGTTCGAACAGGTCGCCGGAGCCGAGCTTGAGCAGGGTTTCGGCCTTTTCCACGCAGGCCGCCATCTCACGGCGCGACGCGCCGGGCCGAAACAGCGCGGTCAGCACGCCGGTCCTGGTGCGGGTGTGCATGCCGATGATTACGTTGTCGAGGACGCTGAGGTCGGAGAACAGACGCGACGACTGGAATGTGCGGGCGATGCCGCGGTCGACAACTTCGTAGGACGGGCGGTCGGTGATCTCGGCGCCGTCGAAGGTCACGCGACCGGAGGTTGGCCGGTAGACGCCGGTCACGACATTGAACAGCGTCGACTTGCCGGCGCCGTTCGGGCCGATGACGGCGAGCACCGCGCCCTTGTCGATCGACAGGCTGACATCGTTGAGCGCGACCAGGCCGCCGAAGCGCATCGTCAAATTCTCGACCTTGAGAAGCGCGCTCACGGCTCGCCTCCGTAGCGCCGCATGCGTTGCGGGAACAGACCTTGCGGCCGGATCATCAGGAAGCCGATGATGACGACGCCGAAGAACAGCAGGCGGTAGTCGGCGAACGCGCGCAATTTCTCCGGCAGGATGGTCAGCAGGAACGCACCGACGATGACACCGAAAATATTGTCCATGCCGCCGACGATGACCATGGTCATGATGGTGACGGAGACCAGGAAGGTGAAATTGTCGGGAGAAATGTAGGACACGTAGAAGGCGTAGATCGTGCCGGCAAAAGCGGCGAGAAAGGCATCGACCGCGAAGGCCAGCACCTTGAACCACGCCACGTTGATGCCTTGCGCCTTGGCGGCGATCTCGTCGGCGCGCAGCGCGTTCCAGGCCAACCCGATGCGCGAGCCGTGCAGCCGGTGCGCGGTGACGATGGCGACGACGACCAATGCAGCCGACAGATAATAGAAGTTCGCCTGGCTCGGCAGCTTCCAGCCGAAGATCACCAGCGGATCGGCAAAGGAATGGCCGAACAGGCTGGGCGCCGGAATGCCTACCAGTCCGTTCGGTCCGCCGGTCCAACTGAAATTGTTCAGCAATTGCTGGACCACGACACCGAAGGCGATGGTGACAAGCGCCAGATAAGTGTCGCGCGTGCGCATCGACGGGATGCCGATGATGAAACCGAACAAGGTCGCGGCCAGTGCCGCGACCGGCAACGTCAGCCAGAAGCTGACGCCGAAATTGATCGCCAGCAGCGCCGACACGTAGGCGCCGATGCCGTAGGAAGCGCCGGTGGCGAAGTTCGGGATGTTGGCGCTGCCGAGCTGGAAATTGAGCGCCAGCGCCAGCACGGCATAGAGCTCGGCGACGATCAGCAGATGAAGGATATAGGTGTTCGAACCGACGAAGAACGGAAAGGCCAGGACGATGACGGCCGCAGTGATCATCGCCACGAGCGGAACCCGGGCAAAGCTCGCCAACGCATAGTCGGCGATCCACGGCAGCCTCTCCAGCAGATAGAAACCGAGGCCGAGCAAGGCCAGCAGGCCGACTACCTGCCAGCCGCCGTCGACTCTGAGGATGAGGTACAGGAACGCTGCCCCGATGATTTGCGAGGCGATGGCGAAGACCGTGGCCGCAGCTATGCCCGGCACGTCGGGTGAAGCACGACCCTGCATGCTAGACTTTCTCCATGACGGTGCGCCCAAGCAGGCCGGCGGGGCGGAAGATGAGCACGGCGATGACCAGCAGGAAGACGAAGACCAGCCGGTAGGAAGCGCCGTCCGGCACGAATGTCTGCGCCAGCACTTCGATGCCGGCAATGATCAGTCCGCCCAATATGGCGCCCGGCATCGAGCCGAGGCCGCCGATCACCGCGGCTGAAAAGCCGAGCAGGCCGGCCATGACGCCGAAGTCGAACCGTGTCACGCCGGCATAGCTTGCGAACAAAAGTCCGGCGATGGCGCCGATAGCCGAGGCAATGAAGAATGTCGCACGGAAGACGCGTGCATCGCGGATGCCCATCATGCGCGCTACGACCCGGTCCTCCGAGGCCGCCCGGATGCGCAGTCCGAGCGGGGTCATGCGCAGGAAGACAAACAGCATGGCAACCAGCGCGACGGTCAGCACCACCACCAGCAGCGCGAACCAACTGATGGCAACGCCGGAGATTTCGAAAGCCATGCCCGACACCAGGCGCGGGAAGGCATGCGGGTTCGATCCCTGCGGATAGAGATGGCGGATCAGCTCGCGGATGACGATGCCGAGCGCCACCGTCGCCACCAGCGCCATCATGGCGGGCGCATCGCGGAAGCGCCTGATGACCACCTTGTCGAGCAGGACGCCGATTAAACCGACGGCGAGCACGGCGACCGGAACCGCAAGCACCAGCCAGGCGGGCCCCGAGGCGCCAAGAGCGGTCGCCAGCGCCTGGGCAAGCGCCAGCGTGATGAACGGCGCCGTCATCGCGACATCGCCATGCGAGAAATGAATGACGTTCAAGACACCGAAGATCAGGCTGAATCCGATCGCCAGCAAGGCATAGATGCAGCCAAGGGTTATCCAGTTCACCAGTTGCTGGACAAGCAGTTCCGCCATGCGGTCCGTCTCTCGATTGAAGCCGACAGGTATCAACCGCCATCCCGGGCGGACAGAACGAATCTCCGAACTCACGAGTCACAATTTCCGAATTTCGTCACTGAATACGCGCCCGTACACTGATGATCAGCCGACGATCACGATCGGCCGGGTCGCTACGACGGCGGCAGATAATTCTGTTTGAGGTGGAACCATGCAAAACAGGCGCAGTGCGCTTATCCGCGTATCGTCAATTCTGGCCGGCTCTCTGTTTGCCATCGCCCTGGGCGCCGCCCAGGCGCAGGCCGACCAGATCAAGCTCGGCTTCATCGGGCCGCTCTCCGGCGGCAACGCCCAGCAGGGCCTCGGCGCCCGCAACGGCTTCCTGCTCGCCATCGAGCAGGCCAATGCCAGCGGCTACCCGCACCAGGTGGAAGGCGTCGTGCTCGATGACGCCTCCGATCCGGCCGTCGGCGTTTCGGCGGCGCAGAAGCTGGTCAACGATCCCGCAATGGTCGCGGCAACGGGGCATTGGAACAGCTCGGTCGCGCTGGCGACGATCCCGGTCTTCAACCGCTCGCAGATGCCGTTCATCGTCTGGGGCGCGGTCAGCCCGAAGATCACCGAACAGAACTTCCCGAACGTGACCCGCGTGACGCCGACGCTGGTCAACGAGAACAAGCCGCTGGCCGAAGCCATCGCCAAGCAAGGCAAGATCAAGAAGATCGCCATCATCTCCGACACCACCGACTACGGTGCGGCCAACACCAAATGGTTCGGCGATTTCTTCAAGGCGGCCGGCGGCGAGGTCGTTTCTTCGGATGCCGCGGCTGTCGGCACGACCGATTTCCGCGCCATGCTGACTACCGCGAAGGCAGCGTCGCCCGACGCGGTCTATTTCGGCGGCGTCGTCACCGAAGCAGCGCTGGTGCGCAGCCAGATGGCCGACCTCGGCATGGGCAATCTGCCGATGTACGGAATTTCAGGCATCTACGACCCGAAATTCATCGAGATCGCGGGAGCTGCAGCCGAGGGCACCATCGCCGGAACTCCGGCCGTCCAGTCGAACCCCAAGCTCGAGGAATTCAACAAGGCCTATGAAACCAAGGCTTATCCCGATCCTGCCGGCTCCTATGCGAAATATGCCTACGAGGCGACGCAGATCCTGCTTCAGGTCATCAAGGAAAAAGGCCTCGACGACAAGGAAGCGCTGAGCAAGGCCATTCGTGACATCCACCACGACGGCATTCTGGGAGACGTCTCGTTCGATGCCAACGGACAGACCAACATGGCCATCGACATCGACATGTTCGTCGTTCGCAGCGGCAAATGGGAGAAGATGTAACTACCTGATCGACGCCGCCCGTTCTCGTGGCGCGGCGTCGATCACCGCCGAGCTCGCAAAAAGTCCTGACCGGAGCGCCTGACCATGAATGACGAGGCCGGCAACGGCGCACCTCGAAAGGCCGTCGAGATCAAGGGCGTCTCCAAGGTGTTCGGCACCTATCAGGCGCTGAAGCCTGTTTCCTTCGACATCTACGACAACGAGTTCTTCACGCTGCTCGGCCCGAGCGGCTGCGGCAAGACCACCCTGCTGCGCATGATCGCCGGTTTCGAGCGGCCGACGGCGGGGCAGATTTTCCTGCACGGCTCGGACATACAGGGACTTCCCCCTCATAAGCGGCGGGTCAACACCGTCTTCCAGAGCTACGCCCTGTTTCCGCATATGAGCGTCGAACAGAACATCGGCTTCGGGCTCGAAAACCTCGGCTGGTCAAAGGACCGCCGCGATACGCGCGTCGCCGATATGCTTCGTCTCGTCCATATGGAGGCCTTTGCCGGGCGCAAGCCGCAGCAATTGTCGGGCGGCCAGCGCCAGCGCGTCGCGCTCGCCCGCGCTCTGGCGCCGGAACCGGAAGTGCTGCTGCTCGACGAACCGCTCTCGGCACTCGACCTGAAGCTGCGCCAGGCCATGCGCGACGAACTGCGCATCCTGCAGCGCAAGACCGGCATCACCTTCGTCTTCGTCACCCACGACCAGGAAGAAGCGCTCGACATGTCGGATCGCATCTGCGTTCTCGGCGATGGCGAGATCCAGCAGCTTGGCACACCCGCGGCGATCTACGAGGAGCCGTCGAACCGCTTCGTCGCCGATTTCATCGGCGAGACCAACTTCCTCGATGCTGACGTGATTGCCGTGGACGGCGAGCAGGCAACCGTGAAAACGCAGCTCGGCATGACCTTGACGGCCTCTCACAAGAAAGCGGTCGCCGGGCAGAAGGCCTTCATCTCGATACGTCCGGAGAAAATCAGCCTGCCCGCCCAGGACAACCCGATCGCTATCGACGGCACGATCATGAGCACCAACTATCTCGGCGGCTACACATACTATCTGATTGAAGCGGGCGGCACCAAGCTGCGCATCTCCAAGCGCAACAGCGTCAGCCGCGGCCAGATGTTCGAAATCGGGCAATCGGTAAAAGTTGGCTTTGCCGCCGAATCCGTGCGGATCCTCGGCGCATGAAGGCACCCACAAAAACTCCTGACTGGAATGTCCTCGGCCTGCTGCCGGCCCATCTCATTATGCTGCTGACGCTGATCATCCCGATCGGTATCATCATCGTGGTGTCGTTCTCGACGCGCGGACCTTACGGCGGGTTCGAATATGTGTTCACCACCGCGCCCTACAAGCAGCTGCTGTTCAACGAAGGCTGGACCGGCGAGCTGGAGTTCAATCCGCAATATCTCATCGTCGTTGCCAGGACGCTGGTCCTGTCGGCCGTGACAACATCGATCTGCCTGCTTCTGAGCTTCCCGGTCGCCTATTTCATCGCGCTGCAGCGGCCGGCGATCAAAGTGCTGCTGATCTATCTCGTCACGCTGCCATTCTGGGTTTCAATGATCGTGCGCGTCTATTCCTGGATCATCATCCTTGGCAAGGATGGTGTCGTCGAAAAGACCCTTCGCGGTCTCGGCCTCGTCGACAACATGGACTCGCTGCTGTTCGGCAACACCGCCATGCTGCTCGGTCTCGTCTACAGCTACATTCCGCTGATGATCCTGCCGATCTTCGCCTCGATCGAAAAGCTCGACCCTGCGCTCTTCGAGGCGTCGCATGATCTCTATGGCAACCGCCTCACCACATTGCGCCGCGTTATCCTACCCCTCACCCGGCCCGGCATGATCGCCGGCGCGATCCTGGTGTTCGTTCCAAGCCTCGGCGCGGTCCTGGAGCCGACCCTGCTCGGCGGCGGCAAGACCATGATGATGGGCAATCTCATCCAGCTGCAGTTCGGTGGCGCCCGCAACTGGCCGCTCGGCGCCGCCATCGCCATCGTGCTGATGGCCGCGGTCATGGTCTTCCTGATTTTCCAGGGTCTGCGCTCGATGCGCACCGAAGGCCTGGAGCGTGCGGCATGAACGCGGACGATGATGTCAGGCGCTATCCGGGCTTCGGTCTCTTCAGCGCGATCTTCTTCGCCTATCTCTATTTGCCCATCGCCGTCGTGGTGTTCTACTCTTTCAATGCGAACCGGATCGTCTCCAATTGGGGCGGCTTCTCATTGCACTGGTACGCCACCGCTTTGTCCAACGCGAACCTGATGACGGCGGTGAAGACCTCCCTGCTCGTTGCCGCGGTCGCTACAGTCGCCTCGACGCTTGTCGCGTTGATGGCGGCATTGGTACTGGTGCGCGGCCGCGCTGTCCGGTTCCGCCGGATCTCCGAAGCGGTGGTGAACCTGCCGCTGCTCCTGCCCGAAATCGTCGTTGCTGTCGCCGTCCTGATCCTCTTCTCCGAGATCGGGCTCGCCAACGGAATGGTGAAGCTGATGATCGCCCACACCACTTTCTGCATCCCGTTCGCCTTCCTGCCGATACGCGCCCGCCTACAAGGGATGGACCTCGATCTGGAGGAAGCGGCCCGCGATCTCTATGCCACCGGCTGGGTCGCCTTTCGTCGCGTCACGCTGCCGCTCATCCTGCCCGGTGTGTTCGCCGGCGCCATGCTCGCCTTCGTCATCTCGATGGATGATTTCATCACCAGCAACCTGTTGAATTCCGGCGGCGCCACCACGCTGCCGGTCTACATTTTCTCGCTGATCAAGCAGGGCGTGTCGCCGCAGCTCAACGCAATCTCGACCTTGATCATGATTGTTTCGGTGGTGCTGGCGACCGTGGCCTTCCTGCTTCAGCGACGGCAGTAGCAGCGGCGTAGTTTTTCCTAATCAAGGCGTCGGGCAAATCGAATTTATCGAACCCGACGGTTTGTTATCGTCGCCCTTGGGAGAACAACAAACAGGGGAATGACATGACGACTAAAATTGCAGCGCTCGCCATGGCCGGTGCCATGAGCCTCGCCTTTAGCGTGCCCGCTCTCGCCGAGGGCAGCCTGGCCATCTACGCATGGGCGGATTCCATCTCGCCCGAGATGGTCACGAAATTCGAGAAGGAAACCGGCATAAAGGTCACGGTCGACGCCTTCTCATCCAACGAGGACCTGCTGACCAAGCTGCAGGCCGGCTCGTCGGGCTACGACATCGTCACGCCTTCGCAGCACTTCGTGAAGATCATGATCGATAGTGGGCTGCTCGAGGATTTCGGCGCCAGCTCGATGGCGGCCTACAGCCAAGTCCTGCCGGACTGGCAGAAACCGTGGTGGGATGCGACAGGCAATCATTCGATCCCGCTCGCCTTCGGCAATGCCGGCTACACCGTCAACCGCGACCTCTACAAAGGCCCGGTCGACAGCTGGAAGACCTATTTCGAGCCACCGGCGGAGCTGCGCGGCAAGATCGCCAGCCTGGCGCAGCCCGACGAAGTCATTCCGGCAGCGGAAAACTACCTCGGCATCAAATATTGCAGCGAAGACCCGCAGCAGATGAAGCGCGTGCTCGACCTCTTGCTGGCGCAGAAGCCATTCGTGGCGGCCTATTCCAGCGACAACATCGAAAACCGCATCGGCAGCGGCGAGGTTGCAGCCCATTTCTGGTGGGACGGCAACACCATGAGGCTTCGCCGCAACGACAAGGCCAATGTCGAATACGCGATGCCGAAAGAAGGTCTGGTCGGCTGGCTGGATTCCTATGTCGTGCCGAAGGGCGCGGCCAATATCGAGAACGCCAAGAAGTTCATCGATTTCATGACCCAGATCGACAACGCGACGGCGCAGTACAATTATTACGGCCACTCTTCGCCGGTGAAGATCGACGAGAGCAAGGCGCTCTACAACAAGGAGAACGCTCCGGAGCTGTTCCCGACCGTTCCCGTCAAGATGGGCCAGGCCTGCTCGCCGGCGGCGCAGGAACTCGTCACCAAGGTCTGGACGCAGCTTCTGCAATGAGCCGCTCAGCCGGGGCGCGCGCCGCCCCGGCATCTCCATTCTCAAAGGGGCTGGCCATGCAGACCGAAAATCTTGACTACGACTACATCGTCATCGGCGCAGGCTCGGCCGGTTGCGTCCTTGCCAATCGCCTGAGCGCCAACCCGTCCCACAAAGTGTGCCTGATCGAAGCCGGCGGCAGCGACAGCGGCCTGCGGGTCAAGGTGCCTGCCGGCATCCTCTCGCTCTACGGCAATCCGAACTATGACTACTGCTATGTCGGCGTGCCTCAGCCCAACCTCAACGACCGCAGGATTCCGGTCAATCGCGGCAAGGCGTTGGGCGGCTCCAGTTCGATCAACTCGATGGTCTACATCAGGGGCGCCGCGCAGGACTATGACGAGTGGTCGCGACTCGGCTGCGCAGGCTGGGCATTCAGCGACGTGCTTCCCGTCTTCAAGAAGCTCGAGCGCAACCTGCTTGGCCAAGACCCGCACTACCACGGTACAGGCGGGGAACTGCTGGTCGACAAGCCGCGCGATCCGAATGTGCTGTCGTCGATGTTCGTCAAGGCCGGCAACAATGCCGGTCTTCCGGCCAACAGCGACTTCAATGCCGAAAGCCAGTTCGGCCTCGGCATCTACAATGTCACCCAGGATCGCGGCCAGCGCTTCAGCAGTTTCACCGCCTTCATGCGCCCGGTGCTCGATCGCAAGAATCTCACAATCCTCAGCGAATGCGAAGTGATCGACCTCGATATAGCCGAGGGGCGCGCGACAGGGGTACGGGTGCGGCACAAGGGCGAGCAGAAGACGCTGTCGGCCCGCCGCGAAATCGTGCTTTCGGCCGGGGCCATCAATTCACCGAAGATCTTGCTGGCGTCCGGCATCGGCGCAGCCGCCGAGCTGCAGGCGATCGGCATAAAGCCGGTTGTCGATCTGCCGGGCGTGGGCAAGAACCTTCAGGACCATATCGACGGCATGATCACGGTCCGCTCCTCGAGCACGAAGACGCTCGGCCTGTCGCTGCCCAACTTGCCCCGCGTGCTGGCTGCGCCCTTCCGGTATTTTGCCGGTCGCAAGGGCATGCTCACCACCAACTATGTCGAAGCCGGCGGCTTTGCCCGGACGAAGTATGCGAACGGCATTCCCGACATCCAGTTCCACTTCGTGCCCGGCTATCGCAGCCATCGCGGCAGGCTGGTGGAGTACGGCCATGGCTACGCAATCCACACCTGCGTGCTCAGGCCCAAAAGCGTCGGCAAACTCAAACTGTCAGGCCAGGCATCGAACCGGGATGTGCTGATCGATCATCGCTTCTTCTCGAACGACGAGGACGCCAGGGTGTTGGTCGAAGGCATCAAGATCGCGCGTCAAATCTTTGCCGCATCCGAGTTCGACCCGATCAGGGGGACGGAGATGCTGCCGGGCAAGGATGTTCGCAGCGATGACGAGATCCTCGCCTATTTGCGTGCCGAAGCGCTCACCGTCTATCATCCGGTGGGGACGTGCAAGATGGGGACCGACGCGATGGCCGTCGTCGACCCGGCAACGCTCAAGGTGCGCGGCATCGGTGGCTTGCGGGTCGCGGATGCGTCCGTGATGCCGAAGCTGATCGGCGGCAACACCAATGCCCCCAGCATGATGATCGGGCAGCGGGCAGCGGAGATGATCCTGGGCCGGGGATAATTTCTGTAGCGCAACTCCAGGAAAGGCGTACAGCGGCCTTCCTTCAGTAGCCGCGCAAAAACAATGAGTTGGAACGGTTCAGTGAATCAAACAATGAACCGCTACCTTTTGCAGCTGGGCTGCGACGGGCACGCGCGCCGTCGAACTCAAGCGGCTTGATCGTCCCGCTCATCCGCCTCGCCGTTGATCTCGCGCAGCAGCCTTTCGATGTCGGCCTTCGCGAACCGCTGGCGAAACCGACGGTCGAAGGTCGTGAAGATGCCGACGAAGGAGTTGGCGCAGTGCTCCAGCATCGTGTCCGCCTCCTGCGCGGAGATGCCGAGTTGCCCTTGCAGAAAGACGATGAACTTTCGCCGTGCGTCTGGGTTCTGAAGCACGACCTTGGCAAGGCCGCCGAGATCGCGGTTGGCATCAATGCAACGGGACGCAAACAAATTGCGCTGCGTGCGCCACACAACGCAAGTTTGAATTAAACCCAGCAGCCGATGAACGGCATCGGTCTGGACATCTCGTTCTATTTGCTCGGCGGTGGAGTGACATGTCATGCTTGTGGTGACATCTCATGCTGGCGGTGCCTTCGGTGGGTCCGCAATTCTGGTGAGGCCTGCTTGCACGTCCTGCATTGTTCCCTAGGGTCTGGCGACTGACGATGGAGGTCCCCGACGAGAAAGTCGATTGCATCGTCATCGGCGCCGGCGTCGTCGGCCTGGCGATTGCGCGGCAGCTGGCGCTCGATGGACGCGAAGTTCTTGTCGTGGAGGCCGAGGACAGCCCCGGGCTGGGCACGTCGAGCCGCAACAGCGAGGTCATCCATGCCGGCATCTACTATCCGAAGGGCAGCCTGAAAGCGCAGCTATGCGTCGAAGGAAAGAACGCGCTTTACCGCTATTGCGAAGCGCGCGGGATTCCGCACAAACGCATCGGCAAGCTGATCGTCGCCGCCAGCGACGCGGAATTGCCGATTCTGGAGGGGATCCGGACCAAGGCTGCGGACAATGGTGTTGCGGACCTGGAGATGCTCAGCCGCTCGGATGTGGAACGCCTTGAGCCTGAACTGGACGTTGCCGGCGCGCTTTTGTCCCCAAGCACGGGGATCGTCGACAGCCGCGCGCTGATGCTGGGGCTACAGGGCGATGCCGAGAATGCCGGTGCCACCTTTGCGTTTCGCGCGCCGGTTCTCGGCGGGAGCGTCGACGAAACGGGCTGCGAGCTCCAGTTTGGCGGCGATATGGAAGGCTATAGGATCGCCGCAAATCTGGTCATCAATGCGGCCGGATTGTCAGCCCATCTCGTTGCCCGAAGCCTCGCGGGCGGGCATGGCGGCAAAATCCCAGATGTCACCTACGTCAAAGGCAATTATTTTGCGCTTGGACGCCGCCCGTCCTTCAACCATCTTGTTTATCCGGTTCCGGAACCAGGCGGCCTCGGAGTTCACCTGACGCTGGATATGGGCGGATCGGTTCGTTTCGGGCCGGACGTCGAGCCCGTCGATGAGGTCGGCTACGCGGTCGACCCAACTCGGGCCACGCCATTTTACGCGGCCATCCGACGCTATTGGCCGGGGCTGAGGGACGGGGAACTGGAGCCGAGCTATTGCGGGCTGCGGCCTAAAACGAACGGGTTGCAGTTCGGCGATTTCGACATTCTGGCAGATTCGTCCGGACGGCTGATCAGTCTTTTCGGAATCGAGTCACCTGGCCTGACAAGTGCGCTCGCCCTGTCGGATAGGGTTGTCCAACTAGTCAGAACGACGAACTCGTCTTGCCTTAGCCTTTGACCGCTCCAGCGGTCATGGATCCTGATATCTGCCGATACATCACAAGACCCAGCAAGGCCGGCGGCAAGGCGCCCAGCATCATGACCGCGGAAGCGGTTCCCCATTTTACGCCGCCGCCGCTTGCGGCGAAAAAAAACGATGCGCCGACCGTCATCGGGACGGCACGGCTGGTTGTCAGCATGAGGCCGAAGAGGAACTCGTTCCAGGCAGTGATGAAGCCGAAAATGAAGGTTGTGACGAGCGCCGGTCGGATGACGGGCCGGACGATCATCATCATCACCTGCAAGGAACTTGCGCCATCGACTTTCGCCGCCTCGTCGAGTTCGACCGGTACATCTGAAATCGCGTTCACCAGGATGACGAGCGCAAGCGGCGCGTTGACGATGGTCAGGATGAGCCCGAGCCCGATCCGCGTATCGAGCAGGCCCAGCCACTGGTACATCATGTAAAGCGGGATCGCGAAGATGATCAGCGGCACGGCGCGAAGGTTGATGACGATCGGCAGGACCAAGCGCTTTCCCGCCTCGCTACGCGCGATCGCATAGGCAGCCGGGAACGCGAGCGCGATCGCAAGGCCGGTTCCAATCAGCGCCGCCACGGTGCTGTTCAGCAGATAGGCATAGATGTTGAAGCGGCTGGTCTGCGTCAGGACCTCCAGATAGTTGTCGAGCGTCGGCTGGCTGATCCACAAACCGGGGTTCGTCGAAAGCTCGCGCTGGCTTTTGAGCGATGTGATCAGCGTCACGATAATGGGGAAATTCATCGCCAGCACGGCGATGGCAAAAACGATCCAGCGCAGTGCCCTGACCATCGTCAAAGCTTCCTGCGGCCGGCAAGCCGGTTAAGGCCGTGGAGAACGATGAACGAAGCCAGGAACAGCACAACCGAGGCGGCGACCGCCTTGCCGATAGCCCCTTCCTTGAAGAAAGCCTGATAGATGTAGATCGACAAGGACGTCGTTGAACCGCCAGCGCCACTGCCGGTCAGTGCGTAGACATTGTCGAACACCCTGAAACCGTCGATGAAACGGATGAAAAACGCGATGACCAGCGTCGGCTTCATCAACGGCAGGTCGATCCAGCGGACGATCTCAAACGGTGATGCGCCATCGAGCGAGGAGGCTTCGCGCACGTCGAGCGGTATGGCCGAATAGGCCATGTAGAAGAGCAGGAAGGCGAAAGGCGTCCATTGCAGCGTCTCCACGACGACAAGGGTGCGGAAGGCATTGTCGATGTCGAGGAAGGCCGGGCTGTCGCCGAACCATTCGAAGAGATAGTAGGGGACGGGGCCCGCGAATTCATGCAGCACCAGCCGGTACATGAGACCGACCATGGCCGGCGCGACCATCAGCGGCAGCATCAACGGCGCCATCAGGACTGGACGCTTGCTCAGAAGCGGCGCCAGGAAGATGGCAAGGAAAAGGCCGATCAGACATTCCGCCGATGCGGTAAGAATACCGAAGCGCAGAGAGAACCAGGCCGAGCTCCAGAATTCGCGGTCGTTCAACACCGCGACATAGTTACCGAAACCGCTCAACACCGGACTGCGCAACGTCTCGAATGTGACGGTCGAAACGGAATAGATCAGATTGACGATCGCCGGAAAGCCGAGAAACAGAAGCAGGAAGCCGACCAGCGGCGTCAGATACTTCCTGCCTTCGGCACGTGTCACAAGGGCCATGTCGATCCGCCAAACGCGCCGGATACCGGGCCTCGGCCCGGCGTCCAGCCAATAATTTATTTCTTCAGAAGGTCCTGCATGCCCACCTTGGTGTGGGCGAGCGCATCCTCGAGGCTCTGCTGGCCGGACCAGTAGCCAGTGAACTCCTTTGCCTGCAGCTCATAGACCGGAAGCGCATTCGCGGACGTCGCCCCGGTCATGACATAGCCGTACTTGCTGGCGAATTCGCCGAGCTTGACGAGGTCGGGACGTTCCTTCGCAATCTTGCCGACGACATCGGGAGACAATGCCGGCGAACCGCCGCTGCGCGCATAGAGCAAGGCCGCCTCCTCGGTGGCGAGCCACTTCAGGAACTTGACGGCGCCTTCCTTGTTCGTGGCGTTCTTGTTGAGGCCCAAACCAAGGCCGTGAATATGATCGGCGCGTCCGTCGGGACCTGTCGGCGGCGCGACGATCCCGGTCACCTCGGCGACGGCCGGGGATTTTTCGGTGCTGGTCAGATCCGACGCCGCGGCATTCCACTGCAGCGCCGTTGCGGCCTGGCCGGATGCGAAGGCGGCGTTGGTTTCCGCATATTCGTAGCTCAGCGAATCCTTGGGCGAAGACCCGGCATCATAGAGTTTCTTGTAGAGCTCAAGGCCGGCCTTGTAGGCATCGGAATCCACCGTGACATTGCCGTCCTTGTCCATCCAGTCGCCGCCGTAGGAGCGCGGCAGGGACTGGAAGACCATCATGTTGAACAGCAGGTTCTTCATCTGCAGGACCGTGCCATAACGCACCGGGCTGTCGGGGTTCACCCGCTTGGTGAAATAGAGGGCGGTGGCCCCCCAGTCGTCCCAGGTCCAGCTGTCCGGGTCTTTCGGCTGCAGCGGCTTGCCGAGATACGTCTGGGCGATTTCACCATAGGTCTTCCTGGCGGCGTCATCCCTGATCAAGGCGTCGATGAGATCCTTGCGGTAGTACATGAAGTGCAACGAAAGGTCTGTCGGCACGCCGTATTGCTTGCCGTCGAACTGCATCGTCTTGAGAACGGATTCGCCGAAAACCTTGGCCGCGTCCGCGCCAAGATCGATCGGCTCCATATAGGGCGCGTAGCGACCGAGCGAGTAGGTGGCGACGAGGTTCACGTCGAAGGCACTGGATCCGGCCGCCATGTCGGCCTGCAGCTTGTCGTAAAAGCCTTCGCGGTTGAAGAACAGCAACTCCACCTTGTCGGCATCACTGGCCTGCTTGTTGTAGGTTTCCACGGTTGCCCGCAGTGCGGTTTCCTCGGAGCCGCCAGGCCAGCCGAGCACGGTCACGGTTGCGTTGGCAGAGGTCGGCAAAGCCGTCCCCGCAAGGAGGGTGGCCATAAGCGCAAAAGACGTCCTGCTCAATTTCATGATCGTTCCCTTCTTTTTTGATGATTTTTGCATGACATGATCGGGCGCGCCGTTACCTTGCCCATTCGGCAAGATCGGCAACACCGATGACGCCGGCGTGGCCTCCGAGCTTCGCCGCTACGAGATCGGGGGAAAGGCGCGGCGGGACCTCGCTCAGATGTGCGCGCACCCGGTCGAGATAGCCTTCTGCAAGACCGATGCTGCCGCCGATGACGATCAATTTGGGATCGAACATCATCTGAATGTCCCGGCACAGCGTCGCGACCCGCGAGGCGCTCTGCGAGACGATGGCGCCGGCCCAGGCCTCGCCCTTCAGCGCACGCCCGAACACATCGGCGGCATCGGCCTTGAAGCCGGCCTTGAGGGCTTGCGAAGCGATCCAGCGACCGGAGGTGCCGTCTTCGAGCGGAGCCCGGTCTTCAGACAGACCACGGATCAGACCGAAGTGACCGGCAAGACCGGACAGCAATCGGCCGTTGCAAACGATGCCGCCGCCAATTCCGGTCGAGATGGTCAGAAAGACGATGTCGCGACCTTGCCCGGCGCCGAATTTGTATTCGCCCCAGGCAGCTGCCTGGGCATCGTTGAACGCACGGACCGGCTTGCCGAAAACCGCGGATGCCCTTTCGACCAGCGGGTAGTCATCGGGAATGCCAAGCGTCGCCGGATTCAACGCCGACCAGCGTCCATCCTCTACCAATCCGGTCACCGCAATGCCGATACGACTGAAGCGGCCGGACCAGGCCGACGTACTTTGCGCCAAGGATGCAAGCCAGGCGTCGGGTCCAGCCTCGCGCGCGGTCGGCACGATCTTGTCATCGATCACCGTGCCGCCGCCGACCAGCGCGGCCATGGTCTTGGTTCCCCCGATGTCGATGCCCAGGACGGATGGGCCCAGAACGGTTGAGCCCCGGACGGTTGGGCCCAGGACACTTGTGCCTAGGGGGGTTTGCGCGCCTCTCGCCGCATAGGCGTCGGAAATCGCCTGGTGGAACCACGAGGTGACGTGCTCGGTACGGGTGATCGCCGAGCCGACAACCACGGCACTGGCGCCGGCGCGCGCGGCGGCAGCCGCCTGCTCAGGCGACCGGATACGCCCTTCGGCGATGACGTAGGGGGTCAGGGTTCGCATTTGAGCGACGAGGGCGATGTCCGGATCCTCCGGCTCCGGCCCGCCGACATAGCCGGAAAGCGTCGTGCCGACGAAATCGACACCCGCGGCAAGGGCCCGGCGCGCATCGTCAAGGCAAGAGCAATCGGCCATGGTCAGCTTGTTCCTGGCCTTGACGGCTTTCACAAGCGCTTCGACAGGAACGGGACGGACACGGTCCGTCGCATCGAAAGCGATGATATCGGCGCCCGCCTCGGCCAGGGCCTCGACATCGGCCAGATAGGGTGTGATGCGCACGGGGCTGTCGGTGAGATCGCGCTTGACGATACCGATGATCGGCACGCGCACGGCCAGGCGGGCGGCCGCGACATAGGGCACGGATTCGATGCGCAGGGCCTTGGCTCCGGCTTCAACAGCGGCCTTGGCAAAGCCTGTCACGAATTGCGCACTATCCATCGGGCCGCCGGGAACCGGCTGGCAGGACACGATGAGACTGTTGGTGATGTCTTCCCGCTGCACGTCGGCACTCCCTTGTCGCCATCACGATAAATGGAAAATACCAGATTACAACCAGTTCATAACTGGTATTACCTTTGCAGCTCGAAGACGAAATCGTAGACGTCGCCCTTGTATCGTGTCTCGCAGTATTCCACGATTTGTCCGTCGGCGAGAAAGCAGCGGCGCTCGGTCATCAGCAGCGGTGCGCCCATCTCGCAATGAAGGTGTCTTGCATCCTCTAGCGATGCGCCGCGCGAGCGCATGCGCTGGATTGCCCTCTGAGGCAGGAAGCCGCGTGCATCAAGCGCTTCATAAAGCGAATCCTGAACCATCTCGGGCGAAGGAAGGAAGCGAACCGGCACGGCCGAGACTTCGACGGCAATCGGCGCGCCATCGGCCGTCCTCACACGACGCATGCGAACTACATTGGTATTGCCTGCAATACCCAAGGCCATCATTTCGGCTGGGGATGGGCGGCTTATCTGCTTGGAAAGCCATAGACATCCAGGCTTCAGGCCGCGCGCCAGAATGTCCTCCGAAAAGCTCGTCAGCGTCGAAAGCGATTTCTCGACCCGCGACCCGATCTCGGTTTTGGAACCGTGCCGGCGATTGAGCTGCCCTTCCTCTTCGAGCAGCGCCAGGGCCTTTCTCACAGTGACTCGCGAGATCGACAGGGCTTCCGCCAGAACCCGCTCGCCTGGCAGAACCGCGCCGGCCTTCAATGCATTGGAGCGGATCGCTGCCTCGATCGCCGATTTCAACCGCCTGTAAAGCGGCACATCGGACGCTGTCGCTTCCATTTCCCGACTGACAAGCCCGATCAGGTTCACGGTTGTCATTGCCTTTCCTCCGCGCGAGAAGCACCCTGGATCGGAACATTCCTGACTGGACCTATACTGGTATTACCAATCCGGTGCAAACGGCCAGCGGACGGTGCTTCGTCCGCGCCCCCGGCCCACCACGATCCCTCAGCGAACCCGCGGTGACAACTTCATGGAGATGCGATCGCAGGCCGCGCGCAGGACCTCCAGAGTAAAGGCATGGCGGCTTTCACGCGTATGGCGATTGATATAGGCGACGATAATGGAGGCGACGGCGCTGCCGTCCGGTCCGATGACCGGACAGCAGATATCGGTGATGCCGACGAAGTCGCGGCTTTCGCGCATCCAGTAGCCGTCCGCGCGGATGATCCGAAGCTGCTTTTCCAGCGCGTCACGATCCAGCGGCGCCGGGGAGTGCGCCTCACTTTCATCGATCATCCGCGCCGCGACCTTTGGCGGCTGGAAGGCAAGTATCACATGGCCGGAGGTCGCGTCGGTGGCCAGACGACCGTATCCAAGGCGAAGCGTGAACGCCATGTCCTCGCCCCCGGGAACGGCCGCGGTTACGACGGTCAAGCCGTGATTGAAGACGACCAGGTGCGGCGACTGATTTGAGTTCCCCGCAATCCGCGTCAGTTCGGGCATGGCGGCGGACATGAGATCCTGAGCGCTCGGCGTGTGCAGCCCCAGCTTGAAAAGCTTGTCGGTCAACGAATAGGCGTCGGTCTCGGCGTTGCGCTCGATGTATTGACGTTCCTGCAGCGCGATCAGCATCCGGAATATCTCATTCTTCGAACGGCCGAGGCCTTCCGCGATCTCCTTCATCGTCAAGGGCGCCCGCGCCTCCGCCAGCAGCTCCAGGACATCCAGGCCCTTGCTCAGCGCCGGGGCCGAATAGGTCGGTTTGCCACTCTCTTTTGCGTCATCTGACATTCGAAGAATCCCCGGTGGTCCGCGCACGATAGAGACAAGAAATCGGAATTGCCATTGGTTTCATATCCAAACTTGACACCATATATAAAACTGACATGATGGCCGGGACAATGAATTTCGAGGCCGACCCGATGACCGTACCGAGACTTGCAAACACTGTCCGCGCGACCATCACTCCCCGGAACAACAGTGTTTACACGTCGGTCGATTTCGATCGCGAGGGCAAGCAGATCGGCTTCTTCCATGTGCCCCAATCGCCGCACGACGATGCCTGGGGCACGGTCCGGGTTCCGCTCGCCGTCATCAAGAACGGAGACGGTCCGACGGTCCTGATCGAGGGCGGCAACCACGGCGATGAATATGAAGGGCCGATCGCGCTCGGCGAGCTTCTGCGCGAGATCGATCCACGGGATATTGCCGGTCGCATCATTGCGATTCCGGCCATCAACATTCGGGCTGTCGAGGCCGGCACCCGCACCTCCCCGGTCGACGGGTTGAATTTCAACCGCAGTTTTCCGGGCGATTTCAACGGCACGCTGACAAGCCAGATCGCGGCTTACGTGCATGACATCCTGTTTCCGATGGCCGACTACTTCCTGGATCTCCATTCCGGCGGTTCGTCCCTGATGATCCTGCCGAGCGCGATCATCGAGCCATCCCCGACCGCGCAAGGGCATCGCAAGAACATCAGGGCGACGCTCGCCTTCGGGGCGCCGACCGTTGTCATGGTCGACAATCTCGGTGAAACCCGGACCTCGACCGCGTCCGCCAACCACCAGGGGCTGATCGTCATCGGCAGTGAGATGGCCGGCGGCGGCCTTGTCAGTCCAGATGCGCTGGCCATCTGCCGCAGGGGCATCCGCAATGTGCTGAAACATGCAGGCGTCCTGAAGGGTGCGCCTGACATTGCCCCTGGCGCCAACGCACGCGTGCTCAAGGTGCCCGGAAGCGAAGGCTATCTGCTTTCCGAGGAGGACGGTGTCTTCGAGCCCTTGAGCCCGCTCGGCAGTGCCGTCAGCAAAGGCGACCTTGCCGGACGCATTCACTTCCTCCACACACCGTCCCGCGCGCCCATCGATCTCCTTCACCCCATCGACGGCATCGTTTTCGCCAAGCGTCAGCCCGGCCGCGTGCGTCCGGGGAATTGCTGCTTCGTGCTTGCCAACGAATATCCGGAGGCACTGACCGATGAGCCATGAGGACATCATTGCGGCTGCCCGGCGCATTGCCCCCTTCATACGGCGCACCCCGGTCGTCAAGCTCGACCATGCCGCGGGCGCAAACCTTCAAAATGATGTCTATCTGAAACTCGAGTGCCTCCAGGTGAGCGGCTCCTTCAAGATCCGGGGCGCCACGAACCGGGTGAAGACGCTCGAGCCGAGCCGGATCGAAAACGGACTGGTCGCCGCATCCGGCGGCAATCATGGCCTGGCCACCGCCTGTGTGGCTGCCCGGGCCGGCGTTCCCGCCACCATTTACCTGCCGAACAATGCAAGCCCGCTGAAGGCGGAAAAGCTGCGCAAATGGGGCGCTGACGTTCGCTTCGAAGGCAATGTCTGGGATGAAGCGCATGAGGCGGCATCGGCCGAGGCAAAGGCGCGCGGCGCCTTCTACATGCATCCATTCGCCGATGCGCAGATCGTGTCCGGTCAGGGAACCGTGGCGCTGGAGATGGTCGAACAGATTCCCGATGCCGACATCTACATCGTCGCGATCGGCGGTGGCGGCCTTATCAGTGGCATGTCCGAAGTCCTGAAGCACGTCAAACCTGAAGCCAGGATCATCGGTGTCGAGCCGACCGGTTCACCGACCCTTCACGCCTCCCTGGCTGCCGGCCGTGTCGTTCGCTTGCCCGAGATAACGACGAAGGTGGCGACCATGGCCTGCGGCCGCACGGATGAAAGCATCTACGCGATCGTCGCCAAGCACGTCGACGATATCGTCCTTGTCGAGGATGCGGACATGCAGAAGGCCGCTGAATTGCTCTGGTTCGAATTCGGCATCGCCGCCGACCTCAGCGGCGCGGCATCGCTGGCCGCGTTGACGAGCGGAGCTTTCAAGCCACCGCGCGGCGCCCGCATCGCCGGACTTGTCTGCGGCGCCGGTGTCGAGGGCCTGAATGGCTGAGGTCGAGCAAGGCCGGTCCACGCAGGGCGCGGCCCTGACATGGATATGGCACGAGTGCCGCGGAATACCGCCGGAATGCCTGTCGCTGGGACGGTCGTCGTGCGGGACATGAAAAAGAGGCGAAGAATCGCCCTGTCGCAACAAGAGGAGAACTGAAACATGCGCCTTTCCTTGAAAGCATCCATTGCCCTGCTCGCACTCGCCATCGCGACGCCCTCGCTTGCCGCGGAAAAGGTTCTTGGGCTTGCGGCAATCGACCTGCAGAATTCCTTCTTTGTCCGCATGAAGGAAGCGGGCGACGTGGCTGCCGCCGACTATGGGGTGAAATCCACCTGGCAGAGCGCCGAGGGCAGTCTGGAAAAACAGGTCAGCATCATCGAGAATTTCATCAATCAGGGCGTCAGCGCGATCCTGATCGATCCGATCGACAAGAACGCGGTCATTCCGGTCATCCAGAAAGCCACCGCCGCCGGCATTCCGGTGATCACCATGGGCAACAAGGTCGAGGCCGGCTCGAACTATTCGACGCTCTATCCGGACTACGACAACATGTCGATGGTTGCCCGCGCGCTCGGCAAGTCGCTTGGCGGCAAGGGCGAAGTCGCCCTGCTCGTCGGTTCGCGTGGCAACTTCGTGTCCGACACGCGCGAAAAAGGCTTTGTCGAAACCCTGAAAAAGGAGTTTCCGGATATCAAGGTTGTCGGCATCGAGCCGACCGGCTGGGACGCAGCCAAGGCAACCAATGCCGCCCAGACCTGGCTCACCACCTATCCGGATCTGAAGGCCATCGGCTGCATCTCCGACAGCCTTTGCCTGGCCGCCGATTCCGTTGCCAGCTCGATGGGAACCCAGCTGCTCTACGGCGGCTATGACGGCGACGCCGAGATGAAGCCGCTGATCGACGACGGCAAGATGGTGATGGACGTGCTGACCGGCGCCTATCGTGTCGGCTACTGGAACATCGCCGTTGCCGCTCGCCTGGCCAACGGCGAAAAGCTGCCGCAGGATCTCTACATGCCGACCTATTTCGTGACCTCGGATGCGACGGCGGCAAAGCTCAAGGCGGATCGCCTCACCTTCGAATACATCAACACCGACAAGGAGGCGGTGGAAGCCAAGAACTATACCGAGCAACTCGGTCCCAAGGTTCCGGCGACCGCCATGACCCTGGCAAAGTAACAGCCTAAAGCGGCTCAAGCGCCGGATGACATATCATCCGGCGTCCCCTTTTCCTGACGATCGCCGTCGCCGCTTCCGTGGTGACCGCGCATGATGCTCGATAAGAGGACCGACCCATGTTCCAGTCCTGGACCTCTCCGTTACTGCGGCGCAACGAACCGGTTCTCATCGCGGTGCTGCTGGTCGCCATCGCCGTCTTCGGCTGGATCGATCCGCGTTTTCTGTCGACCGGCAATCTTGTCAGTATCGCGCAGCAGAGTGCGGTCATCGCCCTCATCTCTTTTGCCATGACGGCCGTGATCATAGCGCGCGGCATTGATATTTCCGTCGGCAGCAATCTTGCCTGTTCCGGCATCGCCGCGGGCCTTGCCTACACGGCAACCGGCTCGGCGAGCTTGAGCCTTCTCGCCGCGATCGGTGGCGGTGCCGCAATCGGTCTGCTCAATGGAGCGCTGATCGGCTTTGCCGGCATCTCCCCATTCATCGCAACGCTCGCCACCATGGCGTTTGCGCGCGGCCTGGCGCTCAGTCTCTCCGGCGCATCGAGCATCGCGGTCGCCGATCCGGTCCTGCTTTTCGCGGGACGCGAGACGATCGGCCTTCTGCCGGTCTCCGTCATCATCGCCGCCATCTGCCTGGGCCTCTGGTGGTTCGTGCTCAATCGCACGGTGTACGGGCGCTGGATCTATGCGGTCGGCGGCAATGCGGGAGCAGCGCGGGCCTCACTGGTTCCCGTCGACCTCGTGCGCATCTCCGTCTACCTGATTGCCGGCGCAACGGCCGGGCTGGGCGCGATCCTCACCATCGGCCGCCTTGGTTCGGCACAGCCGCTTGCCGGCACCGGGCTTGAATTTACAGCCATCACAGCCGCCATCATCGGCGGCACGAAACTGTCCGGCGGCCAGGGCTCCATCTGGGGAACGGCGATCGGGGCGCTGCTGCTGGGCGTCATCAACACCGGCCTGTCCTTCCTGCAGGTACCACAGATCCTGATCTACTTCGTGACCGCGAGCCTCATTCTGGTGGCCGTTCTCACCAGCCAGCCGGAGAGTGTCGCCGCCCTGTTCAAAACCAGTGGCCGCAAGTCCACCCCGTCGCCCCGCAACACCGCCGCAACACCGGTCGGCAAACACAGCATCGCCTTGCGCGGGCTTGGCAAGTCTTTTCCGGGCGTCAAGGCACTCGACGGTGTCAGCTTTGCCGTCTCGGCCGGCGAGGTGGTAGGACTTGCCGGCGAGAACGGGGCCGGAAAATCGACGCTGGTGAAGTGCATTTCCGGTCTGCATCGTCCGGACGAGGGTGAGATCGTCATCGACGGCAACGCCGTCCAGTTCCACTCCCCCAGCGACGCCAAGGGCATCAGCGTCATCCATCAGCATTTCAGCCTTTCGCCGGACCTGACGGTGGCGGAGAATCTCTTCATCGGCCGCGAACCGCATACCCGCCTGGGATTTCTCGACCGGGCCCGGATGCGGCGCGATGCGAAATCCATCATGGACGAGCTGTCGCTCGATATCGACATTGGCGCGGAGCTGCGAACGCTTTCCGTCGGGCACCGGCAGATGGTGGAAATTGCCCGTGCCGTTCTGTCCGATGCCTGGTTCTTCATCATGGACGAGCCGACCAGCGCGCTCTCCAACCGCGAGCGCGACCAACTCTACGACCTGATCGACAGGCTGAGAGCTCGCGGCGCCGGCATCCTCTACATCTCGCACAAGATGGAAGAGATCTTCAGCCAGTGCGACCGCGTCGTCGTTCTGCGTGACGGACGCTTCATCGGCGAGCGCCAGACCCGCCAGACCAACGAGGCCGAGATCGTCTCCATGATGGTCGGGCGCGATGTCGGCGACATCTTCCCCTATCTCGAAGCGCAAGTCGGCGAAACCGCGATCGAGATCAGCAACATCTCCGATGGCAAGCTCTTGAAGTCGGCCACGCTCAGCGTGTGCAGGGGCGAAATCGTCGCGCTCGCCGGCCTGATGGGAAGCGGCCGCTCCGAGGTGCTCAGGCTGATTGCCGGCCTCGAGACCATGGATGGCGGCACGCTTAGAATTTTCGGCGGGCAGCAGACCGGCGGCGACACCAAGGCCGCCAATCGCGCCGGCATCGTCTACATACCCGAAGACCGGCATCTGGAAGGCTTCGTCGGCACGATGTCGATCAGGGACAATCTGTCCCTCGCCTGGATTCGCGACAACAGTCACTTCGGCCTGCTGAGACCTCGCCGCATCCTGGCACTCGCGCGCGATCTCATCGGCTCACTGGGCGTGCGGCCGGCCCAGCCCGACAAGATGACCATCGAGCTTTCGGGCGGCAATCAGCAGAAGGTCGTCATCGGCAAATGGCTTGCCACCAAGCCGAAGATCATCCTGCTCGACGAGCCGACACGCGGCGTCGACGTCGGCGCAAAATCCGAACTCCATCACCTGATCGCAAGATTGAAGGCCGAGGGCGCGGCGATCCTCATGGTGTCGAGCGAGTTGCCCGAGGTTCTCGGCGTTGCCGACCGCATCGTCGTCATGCGCGAAGGCCACTCTGTCGGCACGCTGGCTCGTGGGGCGACGGAAGAAGACGTGATGACGCTGGCCTTCGGTGATCGCACGATCACACCACCAGCTTGCGCACCCCGGCCAGCATCCAACCTTGCACCATGCCTGTAAGGAGAGACCCTTTGAGCAAGCTGAAAATCGCCATCGTCGGTGCCGGCTACATGGGTCTCCTGCATGCGCAGGTGGTTGCCGCGAGCCCTGTCGCGGAACTGTCGGCATTCCTTGATCCGAATGCTGCCACGGGGAGCAAGGCCGCGTCCGATTTCGGTGCCCGGCATTTCCGCGATGCCGCCACAGCGCTGGCCGCCAATGCCGCCGACGCCTATATCGTGGCGGCACCCGACACGCTGCATGAAGACGTCTGCCGCACGCTGCTCGATGCCGGCAAGCCGGTGCTGCTCGAAAAACCGATGGCTCACGATCTTTCCGCTGCCAAGGCGATTGCTAGAGCGGCGGAGAGAAACGGCGCGCGCCTGTTGGTCGGCCACATCCTGCGGTTCGACCCGCGCTATTGCGAGGCCGCGGCAGCGGTGAAATCCGGGCGGATCGGCGAGCCGATCCACGGCAGCAGCGGCCGTTTCACCAATCGCGAAGTCGGTCTTCGCATGAACGGAAACTCGAGCGTCTGCTTCTACCTCGGCGTGCACGACGTGGATGCGCTGCAATGGATCTCAGGTTCGGACATCATCGCCGTCTACTCCCGCCCGGTCGCCAAGCTCATGCCTTCGCTCGGAGTTCGATCCGAAGACGCGATCTTCTCCACCGTCGAACTGTCGAACGGAATGAGCGGACAGCTCTACTTCGGCTGGACGCTGCCACCGACCGTTCCGACCGGCATCTGGGCACGCACGGAAATCATCGGCACGGAAGGCATGATCGACCTCGACGTGCGCGACCACGGTCTACGCATCCTGTCGCGTGGACAGTGGTCGCAACCCGACGCCCTGCACTGGCCGACCGTCAATGGCCGTATCACCGGGGATCTCTTCGAGGAGGTCCACCATTTCATTTCGGCGGTTCGCGACGACACCCCTTTCGTGATGCCGGTCGGCGACGCCCTGCGCGCCGTCGCCGTCAATGATGCCATCCTGCGCAGCGTCAAATCAGGCCTGCGCGAACCGGTCGAAGATTGGCACATTCGATGAGAGGATCCTCATGAACCGCCAACAGAACATCTGGTGCAGGCGCTTTCTCGACCTCTCGCCGTTGATCCTGCTGGTCATCCTGCTGGCGATCTTCGCGCTCATCGACGCCCGCATCGTTTCAACCGCCAGCCTGATCAACATCGTCGCCCAGGCGACCCCGATCGCCATCCTGGCGCTTGGGGCTCTGATCGTTCTGCTGACGGCGGGC
Organism: Mesorhizobium sp. M0140; assembly: GCF_040322475.1. Taxonomy (NCBI): domain Bacteria; kingdom Pseudomonadati; phylum Pseudomonadota; class Alphaproteobacteria; order Hyphomicrobiales; family Phyllobacteriaceae; genus Mesorhizobium; species Mesorhizobium sp. M0140. Next base: position 148,032 of record NZ_JAMYTM010000006.1, read on the forward strand.
ATCGACCTGTCCGCCGGCGTCGGCGTCGCCTTCTGCGCCGTCTTCATCGCCAGCCTGATCGACGGCGGCGCCGGCCTGCCGCTTGCCCTGCTTGTCGGCTTTGCCGTGATGGTGGTGATCGGCCTCGCGAACGGCGCCGTTATCGCACTGTTGAAAATACCGCCCTTCGTGACGACACTGGCCACAATGGTCGCGCTGCAGGGCGCAACGCTTGCCGTTGCCTCCAAAGGCGTCCTGATGCTGAAGGATCCGACGCTTCGCGCGGTCGGCATTGAGCGCAGCTTTGGCATTCCCAATGTCATCTTCGCAACGCTCCTGATCGTTGCCGTAGCAGCAATCCTGATGCGGCACAGCCGTTTCGGGCTGCGTACCTATGCGCTCGGGTCGGATGCCGGAGCCGCGGAACTTGCCGGCATCCCGGTGACGAAACACACGATCCTCGTCTATTGCGCCTCCAGCATCTTCGTCTTCCTGACGGCCGTGATCATGATCAGCCGGGTGCCTGTCGTGACGCCGAATATCGGCGGTACCTCGCTGCTTCTGGACGCGATCGCCGCTGCCGTGCTTGGAGGCACCAGTATCTTCGGCGGACGGGGAACGGTGTGGGGGGCGGTCGTCGGCGCCCTGATCGTCAGTCTGCTGACAACTGCGCTTCGGGTGTTCGGCACGGATCCTTCCAGCCTCGAACTCTACAAGGGTGCAATCATCATGGTCGCTCTCCTGGCCGATTCCGGCATGACCTACGCCAAGGCGCGGCTTGTCGAGGCAGCACGATGAGCGAGCCAGTTCCGGCCTTGCCGATCCCGCCCAGGTCCAGCTTTGCGCTGATGACCTCGCCGGATACGGAAAGACACGCGACAGCCGGCGTGCATAAACCCGTCGTCATTCTGCCGCTCGGCGCTGTCGAGCAACATGGCCCGCATCTGCCTCTCGGCGTCGATTGCTGGCTTGCGGAAGCAGTCGCTCTCGCCGCGGCGGAAGGACAGGCTTCCATGCGTGTCGCCGAACCTTTCGCCTATGGCTCGTCCGAGCATCATCGCTCCTTCTCCGGCACGATGAGCCTCAGTCCGCGGACCTTCATCGCCGTGCTCGTCGATCTCTGCACCTGCCTTGCCGAAGACGGCTTCCTGCCGGTCATGCTGAACGGCCATGGCGGAAACCGCGCCGCCATCCAGGTGGCGATCACCACCCTTGGCCAGCGTGGCATCGTCACCGCGGGTTTCTCGTATTTCGATCTCATCGCCGACGTGGCGGCGGAGGCCCTGCCCGATGCCGCCACGGGCACCGGTCACGCTTGCGCGCTTGAAACCTCGTTGATGATGCATGTGCTTGGCGACGGCGTTCGCCGCGATCTCATCCCGCCAGGAGGCACCCCGCCATCCTGGCCGGATCCTCACCTTTACGCGGCGCCGGCCGTCGCCGTCTGGCGCCGTTTCGAAGCCATCCGCGACAACGGCGTCGTCGGTACGCCATCGGAGGCGAGCGCGGAGGCCGGCTGCAGACTTTTCATCGCAGCCGTGGAGCGCAGCCGCGCCGCCATTTTGAACATCCAATCCGAATTCGGCCAAAGGAACGCATGATGACAGTCCATTTCAAATCTTCTCTCGAAGGCCCCAACCTGCGCGGCATGGCGATCGTCTCGGAGCCGGAAGCAACCGCCCGCATCGGCATCAACCGCATCGGCGGTGAGTGGATTGCGGGCAGCTCCGGCAAATTCCTGAAAATCGACAGTCCTTCGACGGGCGAGCATCTCGGCTATCTCTCCCTTTCCACCCGAGGCGATGTCAGTCGCGCGGTGAAAGCCGCCGAAGGCGCACGCGAGGCCATGCGCAAGATGGGAACCTTCGCGCGCGCTCAACTATGCATGCGCATTGCCGACGCGATCGACAGGCGCGCCGAGGAGCTTGCGCGCCTGCTCTGCCTGGAACAGGGTAAGCCGTTCCACAGCGAGGCAAAGGCCGAAGCGTCGGCGGCGGCTCTCGGCTTCCGCAATGCGGCAGAACAGATGAAGTGGCTGGAGACGGCGGCGTTTCCGCTTGCCGATGCCAACAAGCGCGCCTTCAGCTTCCTGCAGCCGAAGGGCGTCTTTGCCATCATCACACCCTGGAATTTCCCGCTCGCCCTGCCCTGCCTCTACTATCTCGGACCGGCCGTCGCAACGGGCAACACCGTCGTCTGGGTGCCCGCGCCGACGACGTCGCTGATTGCCACTGCACTTGTCGAATGCTTCATCGAGGCGGGCCTGCCGGACGGCGCCATCAATCTCGTTCTGGGTGACGGTGCGGAGGTGGGCGACGAGGCGGTCGTTCATCCGGGCACCCATGCCATCGGCTTCACCGGCAGTTCCGCCACCGGCGCGACGATCGCCCGGCGTGGCGCGGGCAAGCCGCTTCTGCTCGAAATGGGCGGCAACGGTCCGACCATCGTGCTGGCCGATGCCGATATCGACATGGCTGCCGCCCAGGTCGGGGCCGGCTGCTTTGCCAATGCCGGGCAGATCTGCACGGCCACCGAACGCGTGCTGGTGCATAAATCCGTCCATGACCGTTTCATCGAAGGTCTCGTGAAAGCGGCCGCGAAGGTGAAAATGGGCGACCCTTTCGATCCCGCGACGACGATGGGGCCGATCAACAATGCGGTGGCCGTCGACAAGGTGCTCAGCCACATTGCGGACGCCCGCTCACGTGGCGCCGAGATCGTCACCGGCGGCAATGTGGCGGCGGGCTTTGCCACCAATCTCTATTTCGAGCCGTCGATCGTCACAGGACTGACCCGGGAAAGCCTGCTCAATGTCGAGGAATCCTTCGGGCCGATTGCACCCGTGCTGACCTTCGAGACCGACGAGGAGGCGATGGAACTTGCGGCGTCCAGCCCCTACGGCCTGTCGGCCGCGGTCTTCACCAGCACCATCAAGAACGCCTTTGCCTTTGCTGAAAGCCTGAGGGTCGGCATCGTCAACATCAACGAGATGAGTTGCTATTGGGAGCCGCATATTCCTGCCGGCGGCGCCGCCGGGACGCAGAGCGGCCTCGGTCGCACCGGGGGTCGGCACACGCTGATGGAAATGTGCGACTTGAAGACGATTACCATGGATGTCACTCGCTGACATTCAAGGCCCGCGCCTTTTTGCGCGGGCCTGCCCTCGCGACCATATGCAGTTCGGCAGAGAGCTGTCAGGTGGACCGGCGCAGGCTGTCGGCCATTTTCTCGCCAATCATGATCGAGGTGAGATTGGTGTTTGCCTGGCAATCGAGCGGCATGATCGACGCATCGATAACCCGCAGTCCTTCCAAACCGTAGACCCGGCATTCCGGATCGACCACGGCCTCGCCGGGCCTTCCCATGCAACAGCCTCCGATCCCATGCTGCGCATCGGAAGACTGCGCCAGCAGGAAATTGTCGACCTCCTCGTCGCTTGCCGTTTCGAGCCATGACAAAGGCAGATCGGAATCCCCCAGCAGGACGCGCTCGGCGATCGCCTGGATCGGCGCCTGCCGGGCAATCTCGCCAAGGTGGCGATAGGCGATACGCATGCGCTGGAGATCCATTGGATCGTCCAGCATGTTCTCTTCCACGATCGGCTGGTCGAAAGGGTTGGCGGAACGCAGTTGCACGGTGCCGCGGCTCTTGGCCTCCATCAGGATCAGATTGACCATGGCCTCGCCGAACTGGGCGCTGTCGGACTCCACGCCGATACCGCCATGGTTCATGGCGACGTAGAGAATGTCGTCGCGCTCAGCGCCCGGCACGCCCGAACTCATCCGCACACAGCAGTTGGTATGCCGCGCGTCGACATCGGTCGCCTTGAATTCCGGCTTCAGCTTCAGTTCGATGCGGCAATAAGGATGGTCGAAAAAACCTTCGCCGACCGGCAGGTCGGCAAGCACCTCGATGTCCTTTCGATTCAAGAGAGCCGCCGGACCGATGCCCGAGCGCTGCAGGATGACCGGAGAGTGGATGGCGCCGGCCGAGAGGACGATCAGCGGCGCCTCGAATTTGCGAACCTGACCGGCCACGATGGCCAAAACGCCGATCGCTTTCCTGCCATCGAAAAGCACCTTGTCCACTGTCGCCTGCCCGATGATGGTGAGGTTCGGCCGGTCGCGGGCCGCTTCCAGATAGCCGTCATTGACCGACACGCGCTTGCCGGCTCGACTGTTGATGGGATAGGTGCAAGCCCCTTCGGCATCCGGAGCATTGAGATCGTCATGCCAAGGATGGCCGAGAGCCATCGCGCTTTGGCGCATGGCCTTGTCGACGCTTCCCCAGCTTTCGACAGGCGCGCGGTAGATCGGAATCGGGCCGCCGCTGCCGTGAAAATTGGCCGCGATCGGGTCGTCCTCCAGGCGGCAGAAGAAGGGCAGCACATCCGCTCCCGACCAGCCCTTGCATCCGATTTCCTCCCAGCGGTCGAATGCATGGAGCACGCCGCGAATGGCAATCTGCCCATTGACGGCCGTCGAACCGCCAAGCCCCTTGCCGCGCCAGTAGACCCGATGCTCCTGCCGCTTCGTGCGGCGAGCCATCAGGTCGGGATACATGTATTGCTGCTGAAAATGATCGGGAAGCAGCAGGTTGAAGGGATTTGGGCTCGTCATCTCGGCAGGTTGCTCGCCGCTCCGGTAGTCCGGCCCCGCTTCCAGCAAAAGCACGTTCGTGGCTGCATCCTCGGTTAGCCGGGCGGCAAGAACAGCCCCGGCTGCGCCGGCTCCGACAACGATGACATCAAAGGGCATGCCGCACTCCCTACATCCGATCAATGCACGGCTGACTCGCCCGCGACATCATGTTGATTTCATTTGTGCACGATCATCTGCTGGCATTCAGGCTCAGCGATGTACGCCGGAACCAACCACCTTAGCCGCGTTGCACGACTGCAAGATCATCATGATTTGTTTTATATGTAAATATGATTTTGTATATGAACCCATCGGAAGGGTTTCTTTTCACCATCTGCTCCATATCGCGCGAAGAACCCCGGTGCTCTCCGTCCCCTGCCGGCGGTTCTCACACCGTCATCATCCATCGCCTTTTGACAGCGATCGGTTTTCGACAAAAGCGGTGTTTGGCGTGCTGCCCTTCCGAGTCGCGCCCAGGGAACAACTGCTTCCATGGAAAGTTAGTCCATGGCTACACCGCCGGTGAGCTTTCACGACAATCCAGGGAGACAAATCATGGCGACTGCAAAAAGAGCGACGACAAAGGGACTGGAGGCTTTGTTCCTCGATGGGCTGAAGGACATTTACTACGCTGAAAAGAAGATACTCAAAGCCTTGCCGAAGATGGCAAAGGGCGCCGAATCCGAGGAGGTGGCCGCGGCCTTTGAGAAACATCGCATGGAAACCGAAGGCCAGGTCGATCGGCTCGAGCAAGTGTTCGAACTTATGGACAAACCGGCCCGCGGCAAGACCTGTCCGGCGATCGACGGCATTCTTGAGGAAGGGTCGGAAATTCTCGACGAATACAAGGGTGACCCGGCGCTGGATGCAGGGCTGGTCGGCGCGGCACAGGCCGTCGAGCATTATGAAATCGCGCGCTATGGCACGTTGGTCGCGTGGGCTGAACAGCTTGGCAAGAGCGACGTGGTCAAGCTCCTCAACGAGACATTGAAAGAGGAGGTCGCGACGGACGAAGCGCTTTCCGGGCTGGGCGAAGGCGGTGTCAATGAGCGCGCCCTGGAGCAAGCTGCCTGACTGGTTGTGCCCGGCGCCAAAGCCGCCGGGGCGACTTCGCGACCCGGCCTCTTCGTCGGTACCCCTTCAGATGCAATCAGACCCACCCCGATACTTCGGGGTGGGTCTGCTGAAATCAACCGCGATCAGCGGTTCTTGTGGCTTTGTTCGCCAGCTTTCACGTGCTGTTCGTGGGTTCCACCACGCATGCCGGATCCATCGCCCTGCTGCCGTTGACCACCACCAGCGGCCTGCTGTTGCTGACGGTTTTTATTGTCGGCGTTCTTGTGGCTCTGCTGGCCTGCCTTCACATGCTGTTCGTGACTACCACCTTGATTGGGCATTCTTCTTCTCCTTCAAAATCCACGAGGCGACAACCGCCTCGATTGCCTAAGAAGAGTCAGGCGCGAACGTTCCCTCACGTAACATTTTGTGAAGACCACAAAGCCCGCGGCGTTCGAAGGCGCCTGAGATGGCTGTCGGATTTATTTCTTGGCGTTGGCAACGAGTTCATCTTGGCCGTGACCGACGTTGCCGGCGGGTCTCATGCCTGTGCCCACCCAGGAGGAAAATGCATGTCATTCCGATCCGAGAGATTTACAACCGCTTTGACGTATAGCGAGGATGATAGAGCGCGGGCCGCCGCAGCGCTCTATCAATACAACATCGCACAGACCGGGATCGACGACCGAGCTGTCATCGGAGCGGAGCTTTGCGACCACTCAGGAAAAGTCTGGGGCGGGCTTTGGGGCAGAACGGAGCTCGGGCTCCTGTTTCTCGACATGTTCTTCCTGCCTGAGCAGTTGCGTGGCCAATCCTTTGGCTCACAACTTCTCAGGACTGTCGAGGAAGAAGCCATCCGGCGTGGCTGTAAGAAGGCCGTCGTGGAGACGAGCAGTTTCCAGGCACCGGTATTCTACATGCGCCATGGTTTCGAGGAATTTGGCAAAGTCGAATTCGGGATCCCTGGACATGCCCGCATCTTCCTTCGGAAAGATCTGCTGTGAAATTGATCGCGAACCTGCCGTCATGGCCTCAATCGCGAGGCAGCGACGGGTCGGTTCATTTTCCCGCAGCGAGCAGTGACTGTTCATATGATCTGCCAAGGCTGATCCAACGCCAATTTGCGACGCCATGCTCCACAGCCAAATTCTTGAGCGCCACAGCCTCGTGTGAACCGACTCAGGCCGTGGGTGTTGCTGCTTGGAACAAATCGGCGGCGGCAGAAGTTTGGCGTGCGCTACGAGGACCGCATGGCGAGCAAATCGACCGTGGTAGGCCGCTCCGGCGCACGCAAGCTTTGCTCTCGCCGCGCTCACAAGTGCAAGTCTGCCAGGGCGTGGTTGAAAGGGAGAAATCATGGCCAAGGTTTCAAGTCCGACCCCTGCCGCGGCCAGAGGCGAAGTTCAGGCAGGAGCGACGCAGGACAAGACGCCGGGGTTCGATCCCGCCATTGCCCCGCTTGAGACAGACGCAGAGGCCGCGGACACACAAAATCCGGTCGCTGGGACAAGTCCGCCGCGCAATCGTCCAGAATTCGAAAACGATGCCAGCTTTGCCAACGCCATGCGCCCGGTCGAAGGCGAGCCGGAACTGCGGCCTGGCGCCAACTGGCCGGTTTTGGTGATTGCAGCTGTCGTTTTGATAGCAGCCGTGGTTTTCCTGGCGGCAAGCATGCTGCGCTGAGAACGATCCCGACGATGCAGCACCCCACGGCCTATTCATGGAGGTCTGGTGCGCCCTTCATGCCTGAGAGTTCGGTCATTGGGCACAGCAGCCGCGGTCGCGCGGGATCGGAGATGTCGAGCTTGTCCCAAGGGATGCGGTATAGACCGTCGCGGCGGCGCAATCGGAAAAGATCCAGCACCGCCACGCCTATGGCCGAGGCCGAAAGACGCTCGAAAGCAGCGTAGACCCCGACATGGAATTCGGTGACGAGGAAATCGTCACCGTCCCGTTCGGCGTGGATCTCCTCGATATAACCGACATTCTTGCCGCGCTGCGAGAGTACTCGTCGCCCTGCCAGATGCTCGAGATTGACCGTGGTCATTATCAAGCTCCCGGAATGCGCCCGATGACATGGTCGCGCAACCAGTCCTGCCAGGCGAAGATCGACGTTTCTCGCACATCGATGTCGAACTCGACATCGATGCCGATATCTTTCACCTTGTGCCAGGCGATCCGATGGGGTTCGCCATGCTGCTTGCCACCCAGCTTGACCGCGAGCCGCGCCATCCAGCGCCCAGGCCGTGCGCCGAGGCGACGTGCCAGGGTGATGGAGCCGAGCTCGATGGCAATGATCCGAGGCGGCTTGCCAGGCCGCAACTCCGCCACCAGCCCGTCGACCTTGCCGATCTTGATCTGCTCGCGGTCGACCACCTGCTTGTCGAGGAGATCACGCAGCAACTTCATCATGTGCCCCCGAATATCTGCAGCGGGATGGTCACCACCGCCAGTACGAAGCCAAGCGCGATGATGAAGATGACGGCGGCATTCGACAAAAAGCCATTGCGATGCTCGCCGACATAACGTTTGTCGTTCAGCAGAAACAGGAAAGGAACGACCGTCAGCGGCAGGCTGGCTGCCGTCAGCGCCATGGAAAAGATGGTGAGCCTCAGCGGATCGAGACCAAGCGCGATGGGAATAGCCGCCAAAAGCAATGATATCGTGTAGGTGGCGCTGAAACCCGGATCGTCGCGCGGCTTGCGATCCTCGCCCCAATTCCAGCCGAAACCCTGGGCCACAAGATAGGCCTGTTGCAACCCGACCTCTAGTGCGGCGCCGAAGCAGGCAATGGCGAGGGAGGCAACAAACAGCACGAAGCCCCAGAAGCCGAATATGGATATCAGCATCAACGGCAATTGGTGATAGTCGTCCACCTGGGTGACGCCATGCGTGGCGAGCACGAGAGCGGCCACGATCAACACGCCGATCGAGATGGTCCCCCCGAAAGTCATGCCCAACCCCGCTATGGCCCGATTGGCTCCGAGATAGCTTTTGTCCCACCGGTCCTCGATGGCCCCCGAGGAATAGAACATGAAGAGGTAGGGCGATATCGAGGCGCCGAGAATGCTCACCGCCATGAACCAGTAATTGGCGGCATCGTGGACCGGCAGCGAAGGCACGGCGCCCCTTGCGACTGCCGTCCAATCGGGTCTCAGCATCACCGCTCCGACGACGAAACACAGCGTCACCAGACCGAGAATAGATACGCCCTTCTCGATGAAGCCGAAGGTGCCTTTCCAAAGCAGCAGCCACGCCAGCAAAGCCACCGGCAGTGCCCACCACTGGAAGCCTATGCCGGTGGCAAATTCGAGCGCAATGGCGACGCCGCCGATCTCGGCGGACAGCACCAGGAAATTGACCAGCAGGGCGGCCAGCAACGGCCATAGAAAGACGTTGAAGCCGAATCTCTCGCGGATGCCGTCGGAGATCGTGTGATGGCTCACGGCCGCGAACCGGCCGGACATTTCGACAAGGAAGATGATGCAGATGGTGCCTAGCACCACCGCCCAGATCAACTGGAAGCCAAACATCGCGCCTGCCTGCGCCGCCGTCGCCATGGACCCGACTTCGAGGAAGCCGCCGACGCTGGTGACGACGCCGAGGGATATTTCCATGAGCTTCTTCATGGCTTCGGCGCGAAATACTTGGCGTAGGCGGTAGCGAGCGAACGCGACGCCAGCCGTAGATCCTGTTGCGCGTCTTGGACTTCCGGCCGGTCGCCCGCCTGCAATCCGGCCTCTGCACGCGCCACCGCGACCGACAAATCGTAGACTGCCTTTGTCAGTGAAGCTTGCTCGGCGGGTTCACTGGTTTGCGCGGACCGGATTTGCGCCCCGGCGTCGGTAAGCGTCTCGCCGATCGATTGCAGCGTACCCACCGTGTATGCGGTCGGCGCCGCCCCTGCCGCCCAGGCGTCCAGCGCCATCAACACGGTCTGCGATGCGGAGGCCGCTGTTCGTGATTGCTGCTCGATCTGATCGGAAGATGAGCATGCCGACAACATCAGCAACAGCAAGCACAGGCAGTCGTGCCTGAGATAGCGGCGTCTAACGATCAAATCAGGCGTTTGGTGCGCCACCGAATAGTCTCCCCCGACCCAACAAAACCGTGGCCGGCGTAAATCTGATCTAGAGCACTCGTCGGGTCCGTCAACGACCGCGCCCGCCGATCCGGAGCACGAGGCGGCGAGCCAGGTCCCGATCGGTTTCAATTGCCGCATCAGCGTAAGCTGAAGGTCAGGCGGGGCGATCCCCGTTCGGCGCGTCTTGGATTCTGTATTCGTGAATGAGGCCGAGAACCTGAGTTCTGACTGTATCGCGCGCGTCGGGCTGGATGAAAAACATCAGCCGTTCGACCGCTTCCACGACTGCTTCCGGCAGATCCGAAACCGCATCGGTGAATTCGCTGCCATGCTCGTACATATTGTCCGTCAGCTTCTTGTCGAGGTCGGAAAGGATGCCCATCATCCACACTCCAGATCGGTGCTGTATTGAACTCAGTTCGGCAGGGTCACCGCGAGGTCGCCCTCTCCTGTTGCTGCCGGCCGTCGATCACTGTTGCCCCGGCATTTCCGTGTTTTCCCTGGGATTTTTCTGGACGCCCGCAGCCGGGGCGGTGTCCGCCGGGGCATTGCCGCCCTGGTTCTGCTCCGGCGCACGTTTCAGCGGGGAGGTCTGCCAGCCCATGTCAACGTAGAAAAAGCCGACGATGAAACCGACAATGATGACCGCCGCTATCACCAGCGAGATTATTGCGTTGCGTCGCTCCATAGGCCTAGCCGCCACTTGGCTTTGGAGATGCGGGCTGCGTTGGCTGCGTACCTTGCTGGTCGCCGCCGGTGCTGGTCTGCGGCGTCGGGTTGGTGTCCGTCGTGGGATTCTTGTCCACCGGCTGGCTGTTCGTAGTGTCCGTCTTGGACTTGGCCGGATCGGCATTGTCGTTGCACCCCGCCAAGGCGAGTAATGCCGCTGACATCAATAGCACTGCTCTCATGCCGATTTCTCCTGGCTGAGTTCGGGCGAAGCCGCCTGCCAATGACCTATTCGGTCGAACCGCACCGAAAGCCCCTGTTTGACCGCGCTTCTAGCCAGCAAATGGTCCAGTTCGGCGTCTTCGATCGGACTTCGTACGACTTGGCGAATGGCCTTGCAGGCAAGTTCCGTCGAGACGAAATCATATCTCCTGCTCCTGGCGACAACATATTGTTCGACCAGCATTTTCACGCGCCTGAGCGCGATTTCTTCGGCGTATTGCATTTTATTCCTCCTGCGCCCCGAACTGCCGAACGGGTTTGTTGTTCCAAAACATGATTGTCGAGGTGATTAGATGCTCGCGCTTTCCGATAGAAAGCGCGAGCGGATCAGGCTGAGGGGACCCGATCGTGCAGCATCAAACAAGGGGAGCAACGATGCTGCATGATATCGAACTCGCCCGGACCTGAGTTGTTCCACCTCTCCACGCCGCGTGTTCATTGAACTCAAGAACAAATCCTTGTCACGGCCTGCATACGGCCACGCATTCAACCTCTCCGTACGGAACAATCCGTCCCGACAGTAGTTCGGCCGAAGCGAAGCTCGGAGGACGAGATGACGAATGAAAAATTGGCCGTGGTGACGGGCGCCTCGAGCGGCATTGGGAAGGAACTCGCCAAACTGTGCGCCAAGGACGGCTACCACCTGATCCTAGCCGCCGACGAGCCCGCGATCCAGCAGGCAGCTGAGGCGCTCGGTTCGCATGGTGTGACTGTCGAAGCCATCGAGGCCGATCTGGCGACCGAGGAGGGTGTCGATCGTTTGATCGCCGGGATCGGCGATCGCGATGTCGACCTGTTGTTCCTGAATGCCGGACGTGGGCTCGGCCGTGGTTTCGTCGATCAGGATTGGAAAAAAGTACGCCGCATCATCGACACCAACATCACCGGGACAGTCTATCTCGCGCATCAACTCGGAGCCAGGATGGCACGCCGCGGCCGAGGCCGCATTCTCTTCACAGGATCGATCGCTGGTTTCATGCCGGGCACTTTCCAGGCGGTCTACAACGGCACCAAGGCTTTCATCGATTCCTTCTCGATCGCACTGCGTCATGAGTTGCAGGCCACAGGAGTCACAGTCACCGTGCTGATGCCCGGGGCAACGCAGACGCGGTTCTTCGAACGCGCCGAAATGATGGATACCAAGGTCGGCACCGATGAGAAGGACAATCCCGCCGATGTGGCCGAGGCCGGCTACGAGGCGATGATGGACGGTGAGGAACAAGTCATCAGCGGCTGGAAGAACAAGCTGCAGGTCGCCGCGGCACATGTGACGCCGGCAGGCACGCTGGCCGAACAGCACCGCAAGATGGCCGAGCCGGGTTCTGCCTCCAAAGGCTGACCTTCAGCCTTCACGCCAGAACCAAAATGTCGGGCAGACTCTTCTGCCGACCTTCTTCCAAGGCAGGAGCACCATCATGAAAGCGCTCACGTGGCACGGCAAAGGCGACATTCGATGCGACCAGGTGGCTGATCCCGCCATCGAGGATGATCGTGACGTCATCATCAAAGTCACCTGTTGCGCCATATGCGGCTCGGACCTGCATCTGATGAACGGATATATGCCGACGATGGAGTCGGGCGATGTGCTCGGACACGAGACGATGGGCGAGGTCGTGGAAGTCGGCAGCGGCCATTCGAAATTCAGAAAGGGCGACCGCATCGTGGTGCCTTTCAACATCTCATGCGGCGAATGCTGGTTTTGCCAGAAGGGGCTGTTCTCGCTTTGCGACAGGTCCAATCCCAATGCCAAACAGGCTGCCGAAGTGATGGGACAATCCCCGGCTGGCCTGTTCGGCTATTCGCATCTGGTCGGCGGCTATTGGGGAGGGCAAGCCGAATATCTGCGCGTTCCTTTCGCTGATGTCGGTCCGATAAAGGTGCCCGAGGGAATGGACGACGAACAGGTGCTGTTCCTCTCCGACATCTTTCCAACCGGCTATATGGCGGCTGAAAACGCCGGCATCGAGCCAGGCGAAACCGTCGCCATCTGGGGTTGCGGTCCGGTTGGTCAGTTCGCCATTCAGAGCGCATGGATGCTCGGCGCCGGCCGCGTCATTGCCATAGACAAGGTGCCGGAGCGGCTGGCGATGGCTCGCGAGCACGGCAAGGCCGAGACGCTCGACTTCAGCAACTCCGATATCTACGACGCCTTGATGGCGATGACCGATGGCCGCGGTCCGGATCGCTGCATAGACTGTGTCGGTACCGAGTCGGATCCCGGCGCCAGTGCCGACTCCATGCTCGACAAGGTCAAGGCTGCCGTCTATCTCGGCACCGATAGGCCGCATGTATTGCGCGAAGCAATTTACTCCTGCCGCAAAGGCGGCACCATCTCGGTGCCCGGCGTCTATATCGGCCTCGTCGATCATATTCCGTTCGGCGCCGCCATGAACAAGGGACTGACCTTCCGGATGGGTCAGACGCACACGCAACGCTATCTCGAACCGCTCCTGGCCATGGTACAGAAGGGCGACATCGATCCCTCCTTCGTGATCACGCACCGGGCAGACCTCGAAGCGGGACCGGACCTCTACAAGACGTTCCGTGACAAGCAGGATGGCTGCATCAAGGTGGTGATGCGACCGCATGGCTGAGATGTCGGTATCTTGCGCGGGGTCCACCTTGCGCGGATTCCCCGCCAAGGATAGCACCGACGCTGCCGAGGAACCTGGAACTTTCGACCGTGGCGGCGGTTGACCCGCAGAATAAACTCAGGGCGACGAGACTGTCGTGCCCGCCCGCTGCGAAGGAAGTTATCGCCATGAGCAATGAGAATCCCACATCGAAACCCAGCGTCCGGTCGCCAAACGCCGATGCTCTGCCGCACCCGAGACGGGACGCCAGTGACACAGATGCCGGTGCCAAGCCGCTGACGCCGAAAACCGCCGGCACATCCCGGCCATCGGCCCCGCCGCTGGACAATCCGGTTGCCAATCGAAACGCCGGGCGGCCGCGTCAGGCGAGCACCACGCCTAGGCCGACCGACAAGCCCCTGGACTGATCGAAACCGGCCTCTTGAAATCACAGCGAGTGTTTGTCGGGACGAAGCGATGCCAGGTCGGCCAGGGTGTTGAGAAGTGCAGCGTCGCCTGCCGGTTTCGGCACGAATTTGCAGTTTCGGAAGGGTGTGGGAACGTCGCGCGGCCCAAATCCGGTCATGAATGCGAAGGGGATGCCGCGAGCCAGCAATGTTTCGGCCACGGGCAGACTTGTTTCACCGTTCAATTGAATGTCCAGCAGCGCCACGTCGGCTTTGCCTGCATCGATAAGCTGACGAGCCGCGGCGACCGACGAGACCGGGCCGATCACCGGATAACCCGCCGCACGCAGGCGAGACGCGACGTCTTCGGCGATCAGCCATTCGTCCTCGACCACCAGAACGCGCGGCCTGTCGTCGCTCACGGCGCCTCCTTGTGATTTGCCGGAAACGCGATCTGGACGCTGAGGCCGTCCTTGTGGAACGCGGTCTCGACATGGCCGCCGAGCCTGTAACCGATTTCTCCTTGCAACAAGGTCAGGCCAAAGCCGTTGTCCAAGGGCGCCTCGACAAGAGGACCGTCCTTCTCTCGCCAGCCAAATGTGAAACTTTCATCCTCGATCGACCATTGCACACTGACCTTGCCGTCGGTTTTTGACAAAGCGCCATACTTGGCCGCGTTGGTGGCCAGTTCATGAATGGCCATGCTGAGGGAAAGCCCCTGTTGCGGGCCTAATTTCACGTCTGCGCCATCGAGTTCAACCCGCTCGATGCCGAAGGGTTCGAGCTCCTGCTGGAGCAATTCCCTGACCGAGGCTTCCTTCCATCTCTCCCGGGTCAGCAGGCCGTAGGCCCGCGACATGGCATGCAGGCGGCCGATCAGCGCATCCGCGAACTCCTCCTTCGTATCAGAACTTTCCCGCGTGCGGCTTGCAATGCTGGCGATCACCGCAAGCATGTTCTTGACCCGGTGGTTGAGTTCCGAGATGAGCACCTGCTGATGCTCTTCTGCCTGTGCCAGCGTGGTAACGTCGACAAGTGTCACCACCACGCCCTGGATCCTGTTGCCCTTGTCCCGATAGGGATTGATGCGGACCATGTGGAACAAGCCCCTGGCATCGCGCGCCAGATGGTGATTCAGGATCTCGCCTGTCTCGAACACCTTGTCGATGTGCTGCTTCAACTCTGGGTAGTCGAGTTGGCTCGACAAATCCGTCAGCGGCCGGCCAACATCGGAGGGGCGCAGGCTGAAGAAGGATGACGCCGCCGGCGTGAAGGTGCGGACCACAAGGCTGCGGTCGAGGAAAATGGTCGCGATGTCAGTGCTTTCGAACAGGTTGCGCAGATCGCCGTTAGCGTGATTGAGCTCTTCTATCTTGGCCGTCAACTCGGCATTGATCGTGTTGAGTTCCTCGTTGAGCGACTGCATCTCCTCCTTCGAGGCTTCGAGTTCCTCATTGGTGGATTGCGCCTCCTCATTGACGGAGACGAGTTCCTCGTTCGACGATTTCACCTCCTCCAGCGCGGTCTCGTATTCCTCGATCATCGATTGCAGGCGCTCTCTGGTATCGCGCAGTTCCCGCTCGAGATCGGCGGTGCTGTCACTGTCACGGCTGCCGCCGTCTTCCTCTGAGCGGGCCTGCGTCGGGCCCGACGGCTCGAAAAGGACAAGGTAAAGCGGCTCGCCGTTGCCGCGTTCCGCGAGCGGCTCGATCGTCAGCCTGATCGGCTGGACCCGTTCGTCGTCTTCCTCCACGGTGAGGTTTTCCCGCACCACTGTGCGGCGCGTGGTCGTCGCTTCGCGCAGTGCGGCGCGGAGATCCAGCCGCAGCCCACGCCTTGCCATCGTCAGCAACTGCCGGCTGGGAATCCCTTGTGGCGCTTCGAGATATCTGCCGGTCCTGGCCGAATAATAGACGACATCGCCCTCGGCGTTGACCAGGACATGCGGCGGCGCGAACCGTTCCAGCACCTGCGCCTCCACTGCCTGCCGCAAGGGATAGCCGACAAGTCCCTTCTTCGAGCCGGCGCTTTCGGATGGGAAGACGCTGGAATGACTTTCCCCGATCAAGGCCGGCAGTCTGATGTGCGGTGAGGCATGCTCCCGCGCATGGAAGATGCGATGTTTCTTGTCGACGGTGGCGAACAGATCGTCGTGCTGCCCGACGCTTTCGGAGGTGCCAAGGAAAAGGTAACCGCCGGGCTTCAGCGCATAATGGAAGACAGGGATGACGCGGTTTTGGATGATCGGGCCGAAATAGATCAGCAGATTGCGGCAGGAGACCAAGTCCATGCGCGAGAAGGGTGGATCGCGAATGACGCTGTGCGGCGAGAAGATGCACAGTTCGCGTATCGCATTGCTGATGACATAGCTTTCGCCATCGCCGTTGAAAAACCGCTGTTTGCGTTCGGGAGAAAGACCTTGCAGCAAGGCTTCCGGATAGCGTGCCGCCCGCGCCACCGCCAGCGCCGGCTCGTCGATGTCGGTGGCGAATATCTGGACGCGCGGAACGACCGTAAGCTTCTCCATGTGTTCGCGCAGCAGGATGCCGATGGAGAACACCTCCTCGCCCGTGGCGCATCCGGGAACCCAGACCCTGACGGTGTCGCTGGCGGTCTTGCCTTCGAACAGCTGCGGTATGATCTTTCGCTCGAGCAACTCGAAGGCATCGGGGTCGCGAAAGAAGTTGGTGACATTGATCAGCAGATCGCGAAAAAGGTTCATCACCTCGCGAGCATCCTTCTTCAGCCAGTCTATATAAGCGCTGATGGAATGGACCTGGGCGATCTGCATGCGCCGCTTCACGCGGCGCAGGAATGTCTTGGTCTTGTAGCCCGAGAAGTCGTGGCCGGAGTGGCTGCGCAGAATGGCGTATATCTGTTCTCGCACCTTATCGATGTCGGCCGTGTGGTCGCCATCTTCTTCCGCCAGCCCTTCCAGCGGGTCGAAGCCGCGGGCGAAAGCCTCCAGCTTCGCCCCGATCTCCTCGGCGGGCACAGCGACATCGACGAGTCCGCTGGCAATAGCGCTCTGCGGCATGTCGGGATTGCGCGGCCCGTAGCCGTCCGGCGCTTGCGCGACGGTAAACCCGCCCCGCTCCTTGATGGCCTTGGCGCCCAGGGTTCCATCGGAGTCGCCGCCCGACAGGATGACGCCAACGGCATATTCGCCCTGGTCTTCACCCAATGCGGCGAAGAAGATATCGATGGGCTTGCGCTCCTGGGTAAGCCCATTCGGCCGGCGGAGGTGCAGCACCCCCGATTCAATGGCCAATGTCACGTTTTGCGGCATCACATAGACGTGGTCAGGTTCAACCACCATGCCGTCCTCGATCACAATGACAGGCATGTCGGTGTAGCGGCTGATGACCTCGTGCAACAGGCTTTCGCGCTTGGGGCTGAGATGCGTGATGATGACGAAAGCCATACCAGGCTGACCGGCCACGCCTTTGAACAGACCTTCCATCGCGGGAATGCCGCCCGCGGACGCGCCTATGCCCACGATGGGAAACCTTTTCGGTTGGGCTGTCACGTCATGTCCCCCTTTCGCCGACCCGACCTGAAATCCCCTCAAGGCCGGCGGACAGGACACAACCATATAGCGCGCAAGACGGATGGAACAAGACGTCAGGGATGACGTTGAACCCGATATCAATGGTGGTTCAATGACAAAACGATCTGCTGACATAAAACTCCCGACGCCGGTGGTATCAGGGGAGCCTGGATCGCTTGGAAGTTCCCATGCTGGGGCCGTCCCTGATCGCATGCTGGCGCTTACGAGACGGTTGCAGGCGGCCTTGGACGACAGAATTCGGAAGGCAAATCCGCTGCATTCTAATCTCCGTTCCAAGAAAGGATGACGACGTGCGCGACCTGCGGGGGCTGCATATTCTGATAGTCGAAGACGAATGGGCGATGGCGGGAGATCTTGCGCGGTTTTTCAGCAATATGGGTGCCATCATCCTCGGTCCCGCTGCAACCGTCGAACAGGCATCCAAACACACCGGGACGGCTGAAGCTGCAATCCTCGACGTCAATCTCAATGGCCGACGCGTGTTTCCAATCGCCGATGAGTTGATGCGCCGGGGTGTCCCCTTCGTGTTCTTCAGTGGCGATGACGACATCGCCATTCCCGATCATCTCCGCTACGCCAGCAATTTGCGGAAATCCTCGGGCAGCCAGGCGGTGTTCAACGCGCTCTTTCCCCCGCAGGCATCTGGGCGAGCGGCCCCCGTGCCGGACCCCTCCGACGACGTCTTCGCGCTTTTGCCCAAACTGCGACTTGCGGCGCGCCTTTTGCTGGCAGACGTCGAGGCATCGGATCGGCTCGTCGAGAGGACGCTCGAGCAAGCGATCCGGGATGTCGACCGCAGACAGCTTGGTCAATCCACTGAAAACTGGCTCAACGACATCATGCAAGAGATGGCGAAAACCCGCGGCGCAAAACTGATGCATTAGTTTGTTTTCCAAGACCTCTCAGGCTGAAGTGCTAAGCCGCGGGGCCGTCATTGTTCACCACATCTCGAAAAATTGGCCGTACAGATAGGCCGCTTGACCGGCGTCATCAGCCCTTCTGATTGCGCTCGACGAACTTGTTGAAACGGCTGGCTTTCCCCTCACCGGTCTTGGCCTGATACAGAAAGGCCAGATCATTCTCGTCGAATATCCGGAAGAACTCGTCCCATTCGATGGGCTCGAATGCTTCCTCGGGCTCGCCGAAGTCAATCCGCAGGATACCGCCCTCGCCTTTGGTGCGCACCACCGCCGGCCGGCCGTCTCGCTCCTCGGCCCATTTGCGAATTTCGTCATGGTTGGTGGTCGTTTGCGACTGAGACATTGAAATCTCCTTTGATCATCGGCGTTGCCACATGGGACACGCGGGCTGTCGGGCGTCCTAACAGCACAAGCACGTCAATGTTCCAGAACCGCGCCGTGATCGCGCTGCGCCGGCTCCCAATGGGACCGGCCAAAGGAACTTTGTTGAAGCAAGGGAACAAACCTTTTGCCGAAAAGTTCGGGGCGCCGAGGTTACTTGTCTGAGGAGTCGTCGTGAAACGCATATTGGTTACAGGAGGCTGCGGCTTCATCGGCCGGCATGTCGCACAGGAACTCGTCGAGCAGGATTATTCGGTTCGCATCCTCGATGCGCTGCTGGAGCAGGTGCATGCGGGCGAAGCCGTCGCGCTTCCCGCCGGGACCGAACTGATCAAGGGCGACGTCCGCGACCGGGAGGCGGTCGCCAGGGCGCTGGAAGGTGTCGACGCGGTCATTCATCTGGCGGCGGAAGTCGGCGTCGGACAATCGATGTACGAGATCGCGCGCTATGTCGGCGCCAATGATCTCGGCACCGCAACGCTACTTGAAGCATTGATCAAGCACCCGGTCGAACGGATCGTCGTCGCCTCGTCGATGAGCGTCTATGGCGAAGGGCTCTATGCAACGCCAGACGGCCGGCGTGTCGACAATGCTCGGCGCAAGGCGAGCGACATCAGGAGCGGGCAATGGAACCCGCTGTCGCCAGAGGGAGACGCCCTCTCGCCGCTGCCGACGGACGAAGAAAAGCCGGTCGATCTCGCCTCCATCTATGCGCTGACAAAATACGCACAGGAACGCGCCGTGCTGATCTTCGGCGAAGCCTATGGCGTCGATGCGGTCGCGCTGCGCCTGTTCAATGTCTTCGGCGCCGGCCAGGCGTTATCCAATCCCTATACCGGCGTGCTTGCCAACTTCGCTTCGCGTCTCGCCAACGGCCAACGGCCAATGATCTTCGAGGATGGAGAACAGAAGCGCGATTTCGTCCATGTGCATGACGTCGCCCGTGCCTTTCGCCTTGCGCTGCAGCAACGCCAGGCAAGGGGTCATGTCATCAACATCGGCAGCGGCCGCGCCTATGCGATCAGCGAAGTCGCGCGATTGCTGGCCGAGGCCATGGGGACACCGAACCGCTCGCCGGAACTGCTTGGCAAAGCCCGCTCCGGCGATATCCGCAACTGCTTCGCCGATATCTCCAAGGCCCGTGAGCTGCTCGGTTTCGAGCCGGTGCGGCAACTGGAGAATTCGCTCGGCGAGTTCGTTTCCTGGGTGCGTAACACGTCTGCCGTCGATCGCGGCGCCGACATGAAACGCGAGCTCGAAGAACGTGGGCTGGTGTCATGAACACACGCAATCGACGCGACGCGCCGGTCGCCATCATCGGCGGCAGCGGCTTCATAGGATCGAACCTCGCCGACAGCCTGTTGTCGGGTGGCGAGCCGGTACTGGTGATCGACAATCTCAGCCGTCCGGGCGTCCAGCAGAACCTTGAATGGCTGGCGCAAAAACACGGTGGTCGCCTCACGGTGGAGACGATCGACGTGCGAGACGCCAACGCCCTGGCGCCTGTCTTGATGGTTTCCAAGGCAATTTTCCATCTGGCCGCGCAAACCGCCGTCACCACAAGCTTGGTCCAGCCGGGCGAGGATTTCGACATCAACCTTCGCGGGACGTTCAACGTTTTGGAGGCCGCGCGGCTGAGCGGTGAGCATATCCCTGTGATCTTTGCCAGCACCAACAAGGTCTATGGCAGCCTGCCCGACGTAGCGGTCCGCGAGGATGGCGATCGCTATGTGCCTTGCGACAGCGTCATCCAGGCGAACGGCATCGATGAGGCTCGGGGCCTGGACTTCTGCACGCCCTACGGTTGCTCCAAAGGCGCGGCGGATCAGTATGTGCTCGACTATGCCAAATCTTACGGCATGCCGACGGCGGTTCTGCGGATGAGCTGCATCTATGGACCGCGACAGTTCGGAACCGAGGACCAGGGCTGGGTCGCACACTTCCTGCTCAGCGCGCTGACGGGACGCCCAATCACCATTTACGGCGACGGCAGGCAAGTGCGCGATATCCTGCATGTCTCCGATGCCGTCGCCGCCTACAGGGCCGTGCTCGATCGCATCGAGACCACCAAAGGCCAGGCATTCAATCTTGGCGGCGGCCCGGAAAATGCGGTCAGCCTGCGCAGGCTGTTGAGCGAGATCCGTAGCCTGACCGGCCATGAGCTCTCGATTCGCCATGATGGGGAACGCACCGGCGACCAGCCCTTCTTCGTCGCCGACACCCGCAAGATCAAAACCGCGCTTGGCTGGATGGCCCATGTTTCATGGCGCGAAGGCATCCGCGACCTCGCCGACTGGCTGCGCCGCCATCGGCTCGAGCCTCGCCCTGAAGCCGTGAGGTACGTTGCATGAAAATCGCCCTGGTAAACCCGTCCTGGACGTATGACGACAGCATTTATTTCGGCTGCCGCCAACCGCATCTGCCGCTGGAACTCGGCTATTCGAAGGCCCTGCTCGAAGCCGCCGGACATCAGGTGCTGATGCTGGATGGCCAGTTGCAGAAGCTCGATAATTCCGGTCTCTGCGAGCGGGTGGCTGATTTCGCCCCGGCTATGACCGTCGTCAGTACCGCCCCGACCTATCTGTTCTGGCGCTGCGCACCGCCGGAATTGCGTGTGCCGGCCGATTTCCTCAACCGTCTGGCCGGGCGCGGTGGACGCACGGTCGCGGTCGGGCCGCACGGCTCTGCAACGCCGGCGCCGACCTTGCGCAAGCTCGGCGTCGACATCGTCGTGCGCGGCGAATGCGAAGAAGTCGTCGAGCAACTTGCCCGGCGCGACGATTGGAGCGCCGTGCCCTCAACCGCTTATCTGCGGGATGCCAGGGTTGTTTCGAACGGCGGCGTCCACGCCAGCTCGTTTGTCGATCATCCGCCACTCGAATGGCCAGCGGACTGGATCGCAGCCCATGCGCATCACCATCACAGGTTTGACGACAGTCAGGTCGGGTTCGGCGCGGAAGTGGAGGCATCGCGCGGCTGTCCCTACAATTGCAGCTTCTGCGCCAAGATCGATTTCCGTGATGCCTATCGCCGTCGAAACCACGAAGCGGTGGTAGCGGAGATCGATCGGCTGATTGCCCAAGGTGTCGGCTACGTCTACTTCATCGACGAGATCTTCCTGCCGCAAAAAGCGTTACTGGAAGCCTTGGTCGATCGCGACGTGAAATTCGGCGTACAGACCCGCATCGATCTGTGGAAGCCCGAGCTGCTGGAATTGCTGGGCGCCGCGGGCTGCGTCTCCATCGAGGCCGGGCTCGAAAGCCTGACCGTCGAAGGCCGGGCGATGCTGGCCAAGCGCTGCCGGCTGGGGACCGAGGAACTCGCCGCGCTGCTCGTCGATGCCAGACGTCACGTTCCATTTGTCCAGGCCAATCTGATCGGCGTGGTCGAAGATGATCCCGCCTTGGTCGAGCATTGGCGAACTCACCTGATCGACCACGGCGTATGGGCCAACGAACCTGTGCCGCTTTACCCGTATCCGAGTTCGCCCAGCTACCGCGAGATGTGGGGCGAACCCGACGACCTTGCCTGGGAGCGGGCCCATGATCACTACCTCGCGTCGTTCCAGAAATTCAGTGACATCCAGGAGAGGCGCCCGCGGCCGCTGGCGGAGCTGGAGGCGACATGTTGCGGACACTGACGCCGCGCTCGCGGCGCATCCTGATGACCGTCGATGCCGTGGGCGGCGTATGGCGCTATGCCCTCGATCTGGCACGGGAACTTGTGAACGGCGGCGACAGCGTGGTGCTTGCCGGCCTCGGTCCACAACCGTCGAGGCAGCAAGCTGCGGAGGCGGAGGCTTTCACGACGCTGATCTGGTTGAGTACGCCGCCGGATTGGATGACCCGCGACGGCGGCGACCTCGACGCGCTGCCGCGGGAATTGCTTGCGCCCATGCGCGACCACGCCATCGACCTTGTCCATTTCAACGCGCCGACGCAGGCATCGGGATTCGATGCGCCATGCCCAGCCGTGGTGGTCTCCCATTCCTGCGTGACGACATGGTTCCACGCCGTCAGGAAACAGACAGTGGATGGCGCATGGGCCTGGCAGAAGGAGCGCAACAGGCGCGGCTTGGATCGGGCCGACGCAGTCATCGCGCCGAGCCGCAGCCACGCCGACATGCTTGAGACCTGCTACGGCCCGATCGCGCGCCTGCACGTCGTGGCGAATAGCGCCCGCCCCGTCCCGAGAGCCGAAAAGCGTCAACCGCTCGTCTTCGCCGCCGCCCGTTGGTGGGACGAGGGCAAAAATGCGGCGGTGATCGACCAGGCCGCGTCACTGACGCAATGGCCCATCTTTGCCGCCGGTTCGATGCACGGTCCCAACGGCGGGCGTGCCGGCTTCAGCTATGCCGTTCCTCTGGGAGCACTGCCGTCTCACGAGGTGCGCTCCTTGATGGCGCGCGCCGGTATTTTCGTGTCGCCATCGATCTATGAGCCATTCGGTCTGGCCGCGCTGGAAGCTGCCATGTCGGCAACGCCACTGGTGCTTTCCGACATCGCAACCTATCGCGAACTATGGGACGGGGCCGCGATGTTCTTTGATGCGCGCAATCCGCACGACCTCACTGCCTGCCTCAATCGTCTCTCCAGCGACGCCGAATTCAGGCGGGAGCTCGGCCAGGCAGCCATGCGACGGAGCCGCCGGTTTACACTGGTCAGGCAAGCGGCTGCCATGCGAGGCGTCTACGACAAGGCGGCCCTGGCCATGGCGGGGCGCTGACCATGCGCTTTCTGTTCTACACCCACTCGGTCGTTTCCGACTGGAACCACGGCAATGCCCATTTCCTGCGCGGTATCATGCGGGAACTGGTCGCGCGCCGGCACCAGGCGGTCGCGCTAGAGCCCGCGGACGGCTGGAGCCGTTCGAACCTGCTGGCCGAGAAGGGATCCTTCGCTATCGAACGCTTCCGCAAGGATTTCCCAGAACTGATGCCGGTGACCTACGATGCCGGGTTCGATCACGAAGCGTGGATCGCTGAGGCCGACGTTGTGATCGTTCATGAGTGGACGGATCCGGAGCTTGTCGCACGCCTCGGCCGTGCCCGGGCCGCTGGCGGCAACTTCATCCTTCTGTTTCATGACACCCACCACCGGGCCGTATCGGCCACCGAGGCAATCTCGGCGCTGCGGTTGGAGCACTATGACGGCGTTCTCGCCTTTGGCGAGGCCTTGCGCGAGAGCTATCTGCGCGCCGGCTGGGGCAAGCGCGTCTTCACCTGGCATGAAGCCGCGGACGATCGCCTGTTCAAGCCGCACCCGGAGATCCACGTCACGTCCGATCTGGTCTGGATTGGAAACTGGGGCGACGATGAACGAACCGTCGAACTCAGGGAGTTTCTGATCAAGCCGGTCCGCGATCTCGGCCTCGAGGCCACGGTGCACGGCGTCCGCTATCCCAAGCCGGCGCTCACGGACCTAGCCGCCGCCGGACTGCGCTATGACGGATGGATCGCCAATGCCGACGTGCCGAAGGCGTTCGCCGCGCATCGTGTCACCGTCCACATCCCACGGCGCCCCTATCGTGAGGGTTTGCCCGGAATTCCGACGATCCGCATGTTCGAGGCGCTCGCCTGCGGCATTCCGCTGATTTCAGCACCATGGTCCGATGTCGAGCAGCTGTTCAGGCCCGGCGTCGACTTTCTGTTTGCCCACAATGGCTCGCAAATGCGGCAACACCTGCGGGCGGTATTGGCCGATGCGGATTTCGCGGCTTCCCTGGTGACTTCGGGTCTCGAGACCATCCGCTCGCGGCACACCTGCTCGCACCGCGTCGACGAGTTGTTCGGCGTGCTCACGGAATGCACAGCCGAACACACCATCAACAAGACCACCGCAAAGGAAGCCGCCGCATGAAGATGGCATTCTACGGATCGAGCCTCTTGTCGTCCTACTGGAACGGTGCCGCGACTTACTATCGCGGGTTGCTGAGGGCGCTTTCCCAATTGGGCTACGAAATCACCTTCTATGAGCCCGACGTCTACGACCGGCAGAAGAACCGCGACATCGAGGCGCCTGACTGGTGCACTGTGGTCGTATATGAAGCGACCCAGCACGCACTGATGCAGGTCGCGGCACGCGCCGCCAGCGCCGACATCGTCGTCAAGGCGAGTGGCGTCGGTTTCGAGGACGAGGCGCTGCTGCGCGCCGTCCTCGACCACGCCCGCAGCGACGCGCTGGTGGTATTCTGGGACGTGGACGCTCCAGCAACCCTTGCCCAGCTGCGCGACGAACCGGACCATCCGCTCCATGGCGCCCTGCAAGAAATCGACCTTGTGCTGACCTATGGCGGCGGCGACCCCGTCGTCTGGGCCTACCGTGCCATGGGGGCGAACGAATGCGTGCCGATCTACAATGCGCTCGATCCCCAAACGCATCACCCGGTCGCCAGCAATGCGCGTTTCGCTTGCGATCTGGCGTTCCTGGGCAACCGGCTGCCGGATCGTGAGGCACGCGTCGAAGCGTTCTTCCTCGATCCCGCAAGCCAGCTTCCGAAACAGCGTTTTCTGCTCGGCGGATCTGGCTGGGGGGACAAGCCGCTTCCCGCCAACGTCGGCTGGCTTGGTCACGTTGGCACCCGCGATCATAATGCCTTCAACGTCACACCCAAGGCAGTGCTGAACATCAGCCGCGACAGCATGGC
This sequence comes from Mesorhizobium sp. M0140, assembly GCF_040322475.1. Classification (NCBI taxonomy): domain Bacteria; kingdom Pseudomonadati; phylum Pseudomonadota; class Alphaproteobacteria; order Hyphomicrobiales; family Phyllobacteriaceae; genus Mesorhizobium; species Mesorhizobium sp. M0140. Next base: position 173,239 of record NZ_JAMYTM010000006.1, read on the forward strand.
CGTAAACGGTTTTTCACCGGCCACGCGTGTCTTCGAGGCGGCTGGCGCCGGTGCCTGCCTCATCACCGACGCATGGCTGGGCGTGGAACTGTTCCTGAAACCAGGCGAGGAGATCCTGGTGGCACGCGACGGCGGCGATGTCGCCGAGATCATGCGCTCGCTGACCTCCAGTCGTGCAAAAGCAATCGGCCAGGCCGCACTTTGCCGCGTGCTGGCCGACCATACCTACGCGCTGCGGGCGGACGTGGCCGATGCCGTCTTCAAACGTCATTTCGAGCAGGGGACCGTGGAGGCAGCGGAATGACCAAGCAATTGAACATCGTCTTTCTCGGCCTGTCGCTGTCCTCGTCCTGGGGAAACGGCCACGCCACGACGTTTCGAGGCCTGCTGAAAGGTCTGCACGAACTCGGCCACCGCGTGACCTTTCTGGAGCGCGACGTGCCGTGGTACGCCAACCACCGCGATCTGCGAGATCCGGATTTCTGCGCCTTGCGCTACTACGAAACCACTGCGGAGTTGCAACGCGACTACGCCCGGTGCCTGGAGCAGGCCGACATCGTCGTCATCGGCTCCTTCGTGCCGGAAGGGCGCGTGGTCATCGACATCGTCGCTTCATTTTGCAAGGGGCGCTTCTGCTTCTACGACATCGACACACCGGTGACCGTGGCGCAGCTTTCGGCCGATGATTGCGATTATCTGAGCTGGCGGCAGATTCCGTATTTCGATGTCTACTTCTCGTTCACCGGCGGGCCGATGCTTGGCCATCTGGTGGAGGAGTTCGGCGCGCGCCGAGCCGAACCGCTCTACTGCTCGGCCGACCCGGAACGGCATCACCGGACCGGCGATCCGATCCGCTGGGATCTCGGCTATCTCGGCACCTACAGCGCGGATCGGCAGGCAACGCTGAACGCGCTGCTGCTCGAACCCGCACGGCATATGCCGGACCGCCGTTTCGTCGTAGCGGGCTCGCAATACCCCTCCGACATCACCTGGCCGGACAATGTCGAACGCATCGAACATTTGCCGCCGGCCGATCATGCCGCGTTCTACAGCCGTCAGCGCTACACGCTGAACGTCACACGCAGTTCCATGATCGCTGCCGGATGGTCGCCCAGTGTGCGCCTGTTCGAAGCGGCTGCTTGCGGCACGCCCATCATCAGCGATCGCTGGCCAGGGCTCGACAGCTTCTTTCCCGCATCGGCTATCCACACCGCCGGAGAAACGGACGCTGTCGTCGAGATCCTCTTCGGCGAGTCCGAGCGCACACGCCGGGCCATGGCCCGCCGGGCCCGCGAACGCGTCCTCGCATCCCACACCGGTGCGGCCAGGGCCCGCGAATTCGTGGCGGCGTTGACAGAGCCAAGGGCGGCGGCCCTCGAATTCGACATCGGAAGCGCAGCATGACCGGCATACAGGAGAAAACGACGATGCGACAAAAAAGAAACGCGCAAAGGGCAAAGGCAGTGCTTGTTGCCGGCGGTGCGGGATTCCTCGGTTCGCATCTTTGCGAAACATTGCTCCGCGACGGCTGGCGCGTGATCTGCGCCGACAATTTCCTGACTGGACGCATGGAGAACATCCTCTCGATCATGGACCATCCGGATTTCCGGTTGATCGAGCAGGACATCTGCCGGCCATTGGATCTCGGCGAGCCCGTGGAGCGTATCTTCAATCTGGCATGCGCTGCCTCGCCGCCGCGTTACCAGGCCGACCCGATCCACACCACGCGAACCTGTGTGATCGGCACGCTCAACCTGCTTGAACTCGCTGCCCACAATAACGCGCGGCTGCTACAGGCCTCGACGAGCGAAGTGTATGGCGATCCGGAGCAACATCCTCAGAAGGAGGACTATGTTGGCCATGTGAACTGCACCGGCCCACGCGCCTGCTACGACGAGGGCAAGCGCACCGCCGAAACGCTTTGCTTCGACTATCTTAGAGCCGGCAAAGCCGACGTGCGCGTCGCGCGCATCTTCAACACCTACGGTCCGAGAATGGATCCGGCGGACGGCCGCATCGTCTCGAACCTGATCATGCAGGCGCTCGAGAAACGTCCTCTGACGATCTTCGGCGACGGCTTGCAGACGCGATCCTTCTGCTACGTCTCCGATCAGATCGATGGATTGAGGCGACTGATGGATATCGATCCCAATCCGGGCAAGCCGGTCAACCTGGGCAATCCCGGAGAATTCAGCATCGTGCGACTGGCGGCGTTGGTAAAGGCGATGACCGGCACCAAATCGGATCTGAGATTTCTGCCGCTGCCGCAAGACGATCCTCGGCGCAGGCAGCCCGATATTTCGCGTGCAAAAGCGCTGCTCGGCTGGACACCGAAGGTGCCCCTCAACGAAGGGCTCAAGCTGACGATCGATTATTTCGCGGCGCTCGAAGGCAGTCGCATCGGCGATCAGATGACAGGCTTTGCCAAAAGGGCGAGACCCGCATCCGGCGGGCTGCAGAACCTTCCGGCATGATGCGAGCCGGCGGTCGAATCTTTCCCGAGATCGTGCGGAACATCCGCCCAAGCTTGTGGTTTGGCGGGAGGACCCGATACGGAGGATCATCCTCATGCGACCCAAGCGACCCGCGAGAGAGATCGACCAGATGGCCGAACGTGAGACGGCTGCCTATCTGCGGCGCGCCTCGATCACCTATCTCGAGTGCTGCGTCAGCCTGATGATGACGCATCTCCAGCGGGAGGAAGTGGCCACTATTCTCGAGCAGGAAGCGGACATGTTGCGAAAGCTGGACTGATCGGAACGATCATGGCCGGCATTCGTCCAGGAACCGTATCAGTCGCATCCTATATCGGTCTGCCGTCGCGGCCAGCCTTGCTTTTTCCCGGCCATTTTCGGATTGCGCAGCCGTGCTCCAGAGCCCGAGCTGGAATGCCAAATAGCACGGTTCGAAAAAGCCGATGTGGCCGTTGTCGATGGCAAGCTTCATTCCTTGGACCAGGGTCCTCACATCGCTGTCGGATAGCCCGTACTCGACACGGGCGCCGGCAATGTCCCACTCAATCGGCTGGCAGCCGATCAAATTGTGTGCCCGGCAATGGTCGACAGCATCTGTCTTGAGCACCCTGCCGTCGGCACGAACGAGAAATTCCCACGGTTGGAGCTTGCCGTCGATTTCAACCCGCTGAAGCACATGCGCGGGAGTTTTTTTCGCGAGCCAACCGCGCAACGTCGCCGCGCGTTTTTCGCCCAGGGCTTCCGACGCATTGGAAATAGCCATCTCCGTGAGTGCAAGAAATGATGCACCCGGTTCGCAAGTTCGAAGATTAACCGCACGCCAGGCCAGGTAATTTGTGAACTCTGCGATCCGTCTTTCCCTGGGCAGCGGCGCCTGATCCATCGTGGTGCCGTCAATCCACCGTTCAACCAGAAAGCCATGGCAAAGCGCGACAACTTGCGATCCGAACCCGGCTTCATACAACATCCCCGCGGCTCGTGTCTTGCGCAGTCCGGTTTCGCCGAGGCCGGCAAATTTGACTAGCCAGCGGTCACGCCCGGCGGACGCCAGGAATTTGCGCCGCTCGTTACCGCGTGGGCTCGGCGGCCAGCGCCCTTCATCGGCGTAGTGGGCGGCCCGCCACTCGCCGCCAGATAGCTCGGTCAGGCTTAATTCCGGCCTGCCGACCGCCTCGGCCACCCAGTCGCGCAACGTGGGAATTTTCGAGCTTTCGGAGAAGGTGCATTCAAACGCCGTCGCCACATGCTTCGGACAGCGCGACCATGTCTCCCGAGCCTCCCGCGACGCTTCGATGCCCGGGCCGCCTGAATGGCTGGGAAACAGGTGAATGCGGTCCGTATCGATACCCAGTTCACGCAGCCACACGATAACGGCATGCATCGAACTGCCGGACAGGCCAGGACCCTCGTCGACAACGGCGAAACGCGCCGATGGATTGTTCATCCAAGTGGCGATCGACCGCGGATCGGCGTTGATATGCCTGCGGAAGGGATGGCCGATCGGGCGAACGCTGAATGGTGCCGGCGCACCAATCGAGGCCGCCACCATAGCTGCCAGCCCGAGGCCAATGCTGCGGACGCCGATCACGCATGTGTTCGCATCGAGACCCGACTTCTGCGCCGCGTCCAAATAGCTTTCGGGATAAAGCGCATAATGCGCATAACCCTCGGCAGAGACGGTCAGAACCTCGGCCTGGCAGTCGAGCCCGGCCAGCAGTTTGAAAAGTCCCGGGTCGATGCCACCGCCGACGCCGAAACCGCTTTGCCACGACTTCGCCACCTCTGCCGCAAGTCCGACCAGCAACCTGGCGCCTTGCTGTTGTCGTGGCGAAAAGATGTCGATGCCGCTAGTTTCGAAATCGACATCGGCAAGCGCCTGAACCAGCTCCGACACGCTGATGAACAGTCCGACCAATGCAGCATGGCGTTGGATGCCATGAGACATCCGATCCAGGCTTTCGGCCATTTCGCTTGCTGCTTCGCGAAGCTGTTGTGCGTTCTGCGTCTGCTTGTGGTCGCCGTAGACGATCATCGATCGGTTTTCCAATGCTTGCCGTGCGGCAACGCATCGAATGCAGCTTCGATCCATGCTGTCTCGCGCAATTTTTCGATGGGCGGAGGAACATTCCGGCACGCTGATGGTTCGGCGCCAGGAACTTACCTTTGAACAACATAGGGTGGCGGTTTCGTGGGATCGAAAAAGGTTCGTGTTGGTATCGTTGGTGTCGGCAACTGCGCATCCTCCCTCGTGCAGGGCCTCTCCTTTTACCGTCACGCGAAAAGCAACGAACCAATCCCTGGGCTGATGCATGCCGACCTCGGCGGCTACCATGTCGACGACATCGAGATTGTCTGCGCATTCGATGTCGCCAGGAGCAAAGTTGGCCTCGACGTCGCGGAAGCGATCTACGCCGCCCCCAACAACACGTTCCGCTTTGCCGACGCGTTGACAACCGGCGTTCGCGTCGAGCGCGGACCGACGCTGGACGGGATCGGCAAATATTTGCGTGACGAGATTGAAGAAGCTCCGGAGCCGGTTGCCAATGTCAGCGAGATCCTGCGCGACAGCAACGCTGACGTGCTGGTTTCCTATCTGCCGGTGGGTTCCGAGGAGGCGACCTGCTTCTATGCCGAATGCGCACTCGAGGCCGGCTGCGCCTTCGTCAATTGTATACCCGTTTTCATCGCCTCACGTCCGGAATGGCGCCGGCGCTTTGAGCAGCGAGGACTGCCGCTGGTCGGCGACGATATCAAGAGCCAGGTCGGCGCGACCATCGTGCACCGGTTGCTGGCCAATCTCTTTCGCGAACGCGGCGTGCGCATCGACCGCACCTATCAGCTAAATTTCGGCGGCAACACCGATTTTCTCAACATGCTGGAACGCGAGCGGCTGGAATCGAAGAAAATCTCGAAGACACAGTCCGTGGCCAGCCAGTTCGATGTCCCCCTGGAACCAGGTAACATCCATGTCGGCCCCAGCGACCATGTGCCTTGGCTCACCGATCGCAAGTGGGCTTACATAAGGGTGGAAGGCACGACTTTCGGCGGCGTGCCGCTCAATGCCGAACTCAAGCTTGAAGTCTGGGATTCGCCCAACTCGGCCGGTGTGGTGATCGATGCGGTGCGCTGCGCCAAGCTGGCGTTGGACCGCGGCATTGCCGGAGCGCTCACCGGCCCCTGCAGCTATTTCATGAAGTCGCCTCCTGAACAATTCACCGACGCTGAAGCGCGGCAGCGCACGCTTGCGTTCATCGCCGGCAAGGACGAGCCTTTGCTCGATGCCGCAGAATGACGACGACCTTCTTTCTGATCCGCCATGCGGCGCACGACAATGTCGGCTCCTATCTCGCAGGACGGATGGATGGGGTTTGCCTTGGCGATGCCGGCAAGGCGCAGGCAGCGCAGCTTGGCGGCCGCATGGCTCGCGAGCCGATTGCCGCGATCTTGTGCAGCCCGCGTGAGCGTACGCAAGAGACGGCGCTGCCGATTGCGCTCGCCTGCGGTGTCGGGGAAATCGCTATCTGCGCCGAACTCGACGAGATCGACTTCGGCGACTGGTCGGGAAAGACGTTCGATGAGCTGAATGGCGACGCCAGTTGGCGAGCGTGGAATGACCAGCGGCAGGAGGCAAGGACACCGAGTGGCGAGACCATGCAGGATGTCCAGCAACGCATTGTGTCGCTGATGGCCGCGGTCCGCGAGCGGCATCAGAACCAATGCGTCGCCCTGGTCAGCCATGCCGATGTGATCAAGGTCGCCGTCTGCACCGTCCTTGGCTTGCCGGCTGGTGACTGCTTTCGCTTCGACATCGATCCCGCCTCGATCACGACGATCGTGTCGGGGGACTGGGGGGCGAAGCTGATCCGATTGAACGAAGTTGCCTGACGAGGATTTGCCGGATGCAGATGGTCATTTTCGGTCTTACCGTCACGTCTTCATGGGGTAACGGCCATGCCACCCTATGGAGGGGACTGATCAGAGCCCTCGCCCGGCGCGGCTGGTCCATTACCTTCTTCGAACGCGACACACCCTACTATGCCGGAGCGCGCGATCTTGATCATCTGGACGGCGGCAACGTCGTGCTCTACCCGGACTGGGAGGACATCCGCCGGGTCGCGGAGCAAACGATCAAACGATCGGATGTCGTGATCGTCACCTCTTATTGTCCCGACGCCGTCGACGCCTCGCGGCTGGCGCAGCAGGCAGGCCGCGGAGTGCGTGTCTTCTACGATCTGGACACTCCGGTCACGCTTGCCCGCATCGAACAAGGTGAGCGTCCACCCTATTTCGGCCCCGAGGGTCTTGCGGATTTCGATCTCGTTCTGAGTTACACAGGCGGCCCGGCGATCGACGCGCTGAAGTCGGTGCTGGGTGCGCGCCACGTGGTGCCGCTCTATGGGCATGTCGATCCCGACCAACACCGGCCGGCAGCGCCGCGAGCCGATTTCAGGGCCGATTTGTCCTATCTCGGAACCTATGCGCCAGATCGCCAGGCGGCGGTCGAAAATCTGCTGGTTCGCCCAGCTGCGCGCTTGCCGGACCAGCGCTTCGTCATCGGCGGCGCACAATACCCGCAGGAATTCCCGTGGAGCGACAACATCTTCTTCGTCAGGCACCTTCCGCCGGCCGATCATCCGGCGTTTTTCTCATCCTCTCGTCTGACGCTGAATGTCACCCGCGAGGCGATGGCGCAAAAAGGCTGGTGCCCTTCAGGTCGGTTGTTTGAAGCAGCGGCATGTGGAGTGCCGATCATAACCGACACCTGGCCGGGCCTAAGCAGCTTCTTCGAACCCGGCAGCGAGATCCTGCTGGCCCACGACACCGATGACGTGGTCGCGGCGCTCGCCTTACCCGCAGGAGAACTCGATGTCATCAAAACCCGAGCGCGCGAACGGGTTCTCGACGAACACACCTCTGCCCGGCGCGCGGCGGAGCTGGACCACATTCTAAACGACGCCCTTCAAAGATCTCCCGGCGAACCGATGATGGAAGCAGTCTGATGTTGGGCATTGTGCCCGCTGCCGGGCGCGGCAGCCGCATTCAGCCGCTCGGCTTCTCCAAAGAGCTGCTGCCGGTCGGCAGTCGGATCGATGGGCAGACCGAGCGTCCCTGCGCCGTGAGCGAGTATCTGGTGCGGCGGATGGTGCGCGCCGGCGTCGACAAGATCTGTTTCATCATTGGATCGGGCAAATCCGACATTCTCGAATATTACGCCGCCGGCTATGGTGACGCCGCGGCTCTCTTCGTGGTGCAGCCCAATCCGGTTGGGCTTTGCGATGCGATTTTTCGGGCAGCTCCTCTCGTCGCGCCCAATGAGGTCGTCCTGGTCGGCCTTCCCGACACGATCTGGTTTCCCGAGGACGGCTTCTGTCATTTGCCTGACGATCAGCTTTCATTTCTGCTCTTCCCGGTGGATCGTCCGGAATTCTTCGACGCCGTCATTGTCGATGACCACGAGCGCGTGATCGAAATCCAGGTCAAGCAACAGGATGCCGGCACGAACTGGGTTTGGGGTGCGTTCAAGATGCCGGGCCAGATCCTGCATCAGCTTGCGGCACTCTGGCGCGAGCGGGAATGCCGTGACGAATATATCGGCACGTTGGTCAACGCCTACCTTGCGGCCGGAGGTCAAGCCTCCGGCGTCAAGGCTGGGTCCGCCTATGTCGATGTCGGCACGTTCAATGGCTATCGCACGGCTCTGCGGCTGCTCGAGGACGGCGCCGCACCCGTCCATCACCAAACCGCCACGATTATGCCAGGTGCCCGTTCGCATGTGCCTGTCGTTCCCGGCGAAGGAGCCTGACCATGCTGCATTCCCATGCCGAAATCCGCCGCCGTATCGATGCTCTCGGCCCATGGTTCCACAACATGGAACTGGCGGGTGTCGAAACCGCTCCCAACCATTTTCTCGGCAATTATCCGCTAATCAAATGGCGCAAATTCGCCGAGGCCATTCCCGCGGATCTGACAGGCAAGACGGTGTTGGATATCGGCTGCAATGCCGGTTTCTATTCCATCGAGATGAAACGGCGAGGTGCTGCCCGTGTCCTCGGCATCGATTTCGATGAGGCCTATCTGGCGCAGGCCCGCTTTGCCGCCGAGATCGCCAATTGCGAAATCGAATTCCAGAAACTTTCGGTCTACGACGTCGGCGCCCTGCGCGAAACATTCGATATCGTGCTGTTCATGGGAGTGCTTTATCACTTGCGCCACCCCTTGCTCGCGCTCGACCTTATCCGTGAGCATGTCGCCGGTGACCTGATGATCTTCCAGTCTATGCAGCGCGGCAGCACAGATCTGCCGGAGATGGAAGAGAACTATCATTTCTGGACGCATGACCTGTTCGACCGGCCGGAATTTCCCAAGCTCCATTTCATCGAGCACCGCTATGCCGATGACCCGACCAACTGGTGGATACCCAACCGCGCCTGCACCGAAGCGATGCTGCGCAGCGCCGGATTTGAAATCGTCCTGCATCCGGAGCAGGAGGTCTATTTCTGCCGCGCCGCCGGCCACCCGGCCAGTGGCGGTCCCGTCTACCCCTCGAAAGGACAGCGCCATGATTGAAGCCGCGATGATCTGGAACGAGCCCAACAACAAATCGCATTGGGATCCCGAGCTCGACCCTGATTGGAGCCGCTTTGCCAGGATGGCGATCCTGTCGGCGGACGCAATCGCATCTGAAAACCCGGCTTTGACCAAAGTGCTCGGCGGCATCTCGCCGATAGATCCGGGGTTCATCACCCGGATGAAGGAATTCGGCGTGCTGGACCATGTCGACGCCGTCGCCGTGCACGGCTTTCCCCTCGACTGGAACCTGTGGCAGATCCAGGAATGGCCGCAGAAGATCGGCGAGATCGCGACCGTCACCGACCTTCCCATCTGGGTCAGCGAAGTCGGCGTATCGACCTTCGGCGCCGAGGAAATCCAAGTCTGGGGGCTCAAGCGCACAGCTGAATTGCTGCTCGGCAACGCACCACGCATCCAGTGGTACAGCCTCTATGATCTTCCGCGTGAATGGGAAGCAACGACGCGGCACCGCGAAGCCGAGGGCTCGTCTTATTACCGGCATTTCCATATGGGGCTGCTGCGCCAGGACGGCACGCCAAAGCCCGCGCTGGAGGAATTCCTGCGCCATACACCCGCAATGGGCCTGGTGCAGTGGTTTCATTTCGAAGACCCGCGGCTGGACGATGCCGTCGCCTGGATGAAGCGGCTGGGTGTCACCAATATGCGTACCGGGCTTTCCTGGGCGGACAGCTTTCGGCCGAATGCGCTGGACTGGTTCGACCGGCAGATGGAAGCACTCGCCGATTTCGATGTGACGGTCACCTTCTGCTTCACACCTCAGCACCGCGGAATGATGCCCCACCACACCAGCCCCCCCCTGGTGCCGGAGGAGTTCGCGGAATTCTGTTCAACCATGATCCGCCGCTATGCGCCTGGCATGACATCCGCCTCGCTCCCCACGCAGCGGGCTTCGGCCGCGTGAAATGTCATGGTGCCCATGCATCAGATGCCGGGCTCCACGACGCCGTTGACAGGTGGAGATGCGGCGCAGGGCAACGAGACGCGACCGGCCGCGACGCTCACCGTCCTCAATGTCGCCTACCCTCTCGCACCCGTCGGCCCCGACGCTGTCGGTGGTGCCGAACAGGTTCTGTCGATGCTCGATCGGGCACTGGTTCAGGCCGGTCATCGATCTATCGTCATTGGCTGCCGAGGCTCCAGAACGAGCGGCACGCTTGTGGAAATACCGGCCGAAAACGGCGTACTCGACGAGGCGGCGAAGAGCCGCGCGCAACAGGCCCATCGCGACGCGATCGCGGCTGCCCGCGCCCGATGGCCCATCGACGTGGTTCATCTGCACGGCATTGATTTCGACGCTTATCTGCCCGACGATGGTCCGACCTTGGTGACCCTCCACCTGCCATTGGATTGGTATCCGGCCGCGGCATTGCGCCCGACGCGCGGTGACCTCTGGCTCCATGCGGTCTCGCCCAACCAGCAGAAAACCGCGCCATCAGGCGCCAGGCTGTCGGCGCCGATTCCAAACGGCGTTGACATCGAAGCACTGACCCTGCTGCAGCCGAAGCGCGACTTTGCCCTTGTTCTAAGCCGGGTTTGCCCGGAAAAGGGCGTCCACCTGGCGCTCGACGCAGCCAAACAGGCAGATGTGCCGCTGGTCATCGGCGGCAAGGTCTATCCCTATGAAACGCATACGCGGTACTTTCGCGATGAGGTCCAATCTCGCCTCGATGGCCGCCGCCGCTTCCTTGGCCCGCTCGGCTTCACCGCCAAGCGACGCATTCTCAACGCAGCGCGCTGTCTGGTCATTCCGAGCCTCGCAGCCGAGACCAGCTCGCTTGTGGCCATGGAGGCCCTCGCCTGCGGTACCCCGGTGGTCGCCTTTCCAAATGGTGCGCTTCCCGATGTCATAGAGCACGGCAGGACGGGCTTTCTCGTCGACACGGTCGATGAGATGGCCCAAGCCATTCTTGCGGCGTCCAGCTTGGATGCCGAGACATGCAGGGCCGAAGCGCGACGGCGGTTTTCGCTGGAACGGATGATCTCGTCTTACATGGACGCCTATCAGGCGCTGGCACAGCTTGGCAGTGGTCGCCGGCGCTTCGCCGCGGTGCCGTGAGTAAAGCTGTGCTGCGCAGCGAAATCATCGGTGACCTCGCACAATTCGACGCCTTGACGCCGCACTGGTGGAAACTGTGGCAGCAGAGTCCCTCGGCGACGCCGTTTCAATCTCCCGCCTGGCTGGTGCCGTGGTGGCACGCATTCGCACCCGGTGAACTGGCGACGGTCGCGGTATGGCGCGGCGGCGATCTGGTCGGGCTGGCGCCGCTCTATCTCGAGCATGGGACCGCCGGTTCGAAGCTGCTTCCGGTCGGCATTTCGCTCAGCGACTACCTGGACATTCTGGCTGTCCCTGGGATCGAAGCCGAGGTCGTCGCCATTGTCGCCGAGTCGATCCTCTCGATCGGGTGGGTGCAATGGATCTTGTCGGACTTGCCGCAGGACAGCGTCGCCCTTGCGATGACGCATCCCGAGATGGATTGGCCGACCGCTCATGCCGCCTGCCCCGTGCTCGCCCTCGCCGGCGACGAAACGCTTGCAGGCTGCGTCCCCGCAAGACGCAGACGCCAGTTGCGTCGGGCGCGTCAAGCCGCATCAAGATGCGGCCGGATCGCGATGTCGTCGGCGAGCGGCAGTCCGCAAACCTTCCTCGATCAGTTGATCCGGCTGCACAATATGCGCTGGGCCGAACAAGGAGGCGGTGTGTTGGCCAACGCCGCCGTCGAGCAATTCCATCGGCTCTCACTTCCCGTGCTCGATGCTCACGGTCTGGTGCGATGCTGGCTGTTCGCGATCGATGGCGGGACCGTCGGCGCCTATTACGGATTTCACCACCGCGGCCGTGCCTATGCTTACCTCGGTGGCTTCGACCCTGCTTATGCCGAGGAGAGCCCAGGCGCGATCCTGATTGGCCACGCAATCGCGGAAGCGATCCGCGAAGATGCGCGCGAGTTCGATTTCCTGCGCGGCCAGGAGGCCTATAAATATGGCTGGGGCGCCGTCGACAGGTGGACGATGCGCAGGGTCTGGACGCGGAGTTGATGCATGAGTGTAACCGCACCGAAAGCCGCCCGGCGCCTGACATCGGTCGGGCTGGCGGTTGAAGACTGCGTGGCCGATGGCATTTGCGCCGAAGGCGTTCTCGTCAGACTGGCGCTCCACCTGCCGCCCACAATTGGAGCGGCGGAATTGGCGGAGGTCGTGCTGAAGGTCCAGCCGGCGGATGCCGGCGACGCAGCAAGGCTGCGAAAGGTCGCCGGACTGCTGCGCTGCAAGCCAGACGTCTTCGCCATGTTGCAGGCAGCGGGTGGCGCCGTTCGGCATGAGCGCAATGAGGATGAGACGAATGTCGCTGTCGTCAGGCGGCTGGCCTCCAGCTTCGATGCCGCGGCAGCGATTTCGGGAGCCGCGAGTGTCCAACTGGCATCCCTCGGCGATGAGGCAAGGCTCACAGCCACGACCAACGAAATCGTTGCATGGCTGGAAGCGCGAGAATTCACCGGAAGGGAACGGAGCATCCTCGACATCGGTTGCGGCATCGGCCGTTTCGAGCGTGCGCTGTGCAAATCCTTCAAGCGGATGGTCGGCATCGACATATCGCCGCGGATGATCTCCATCGCCTCCGAGCAATGCGCCGCACTCGGCAATGTCGAGTTGCGACAAACCTCCGGTCTCGATCTGTCCGAATTCGCCGATGCCAGTTTCGATTGCGTGCTGGCGGTGGACAGCTTTCCCTATCTGGTTCTGGCCGGCATGGCTGATCGGCATTTCGACGAAATTGCGCGCGTTCTGAAACGGCCGGGCTGGCTCGCCTTGCTGAACTATTCCTATCGCGGATCACTTCTCTCAGACCGCGATGATATCGGCCGTCTGGCGCAAACTCATCAATTGCGGGTCCTCATCGACGGCGAGAAGCCGTTTCGGTCGTGGGATGGCGACGCCTTTCTGCTCGCTGGGTGAAGCGGAACATTACAGCCCGATGCCAGTTCGGACGTCGAACAACGGGCACCGACGAGTGTCCCCGATTCGAAGGAGGATATCATGGCATCCGGCGGTAAAACATTTCGGCCGCAGCAGCCGGGCAAGAGTGCCGGCGCCGGCGCGGTGACCTCCCCGGAGAAGGACGAGATCGAAGAAAACGCGGTCTTGTCGAATCGCGACAAGAAGCAGCATGGCCAGGAGCGCGGGCAGGACGGCAATCGGATCAAGTCCGATCAATATCCGGGTCGCGCCGCTGACCGATTGCCTAAGGACTGAACGCCACCGCAGCGCGTCCATGGCCCGCGGCGACGAAGGAGCGGCAAGGAAATAAACCTGTGCAAGGGGCCGCTGGTGAGCTTCTTGGCGGTGACACCGCCTTGTAATGCAAGGCGCTTACCACCACACTAGGATCAAGGGACCGCTATCAAGAGAATGTGATGTCTCGTTCGAGCGACGATACCGCGGATCCGCATGTCGAGATGGCTGTGGATCAGGAGATTGCTTCCCTGCTGGCCGCCATAGAGCAGGAAAAAATTCCAGATCGCCTGACCGAGCTGGCGATCGAATTGCAAAACGCGCTCGTCGAGAAACGTCGACGCGACGTGAAGAACTGACTATCTGCGGCCGTCGACCTCGACATCGAGCTGACCATCCGACAGCTGGTTTCGTCTTTCCATCAATGTCTGCAGCGAACTCTCCCCCAGGAATTCAAGGATGTTGGCGCGCGCACGGTTCAGGCGGCTTTTGACCGTCCCGACCGCGCAACCGCATATGTCAGCGGTTTCCTCGTAGCTCACTCCCAAAACGCCGATCAGCATCAGGACCTCGCGTTGGTGTTCAGGCAGCCTTTGAATGGCGCCGTGAACTTCCCTGCTCTGAACCGTCCATTCCTGGGTAGCTTCCGAAATTGGCCTCGAAGACGCGCAATCGAGCAGGCCGGGCGCCTCCCGGGCAGCGATCTTGACCCGGGTGTAATAAGTGTTGCGCATGATGGTGAAGAGCCACGACTTCATGCGCGTACCGGGTTCGAACTTGTCGATGTTGGCGAGACCCTTGGTCAGTGTCTCCTGCACGAGATCGTCGGCGTCGTCGGGGACGCGGCAGAAGGTGCGCGCGAATGCCCGCAGGGCAGGTATCAGGTCAACGATGGAAACTTCACTGGTTTCCTGGTCGGCCAAAAGGCAGCCTCCGGATGACAATGGTCCAGCTCCCAGAAGAAAGAGTGTGTGAACGCAGCCCCAGCTAAATGCATGGAAGTTTGGTTCGTTCCTCGTGCTGGAGACAACTCTTCATAAATTCTGCGCAGGCGGAGATATCTGTCATCCGATCGGCGCGCACCATCGCCGCAGCAGTCACGGCTCCTCCGACAGCGGTGTCTCCAGCGTCCATTTTTTACGGGAACAAAGCCGCTCACCGGCAGTTTGATGGCTTGACCACTTCAACCTTCCGGTATCGATCGAGGACCTGTCATGGCCAAATCCGCTCGCCCCTCCGCTCGCCAATCGGCAAGTGGACTGGATCAGAATAGCGCGCGCGGAAATGGCGGCGAGTTGCACCAGATCGCGGGGGACGAAACGCCTGCCCTTACGACGGCGCTCGGAACGCCTGTCTCCGACGACCAAAACACATTGCGGATCGGTGAGCGCGGACCATCGCTGATCGAGGACTTTCACTTTCGCGAGAAGATTTTCCACTTCGACCACGAACGCATCCCGGAAAGGGTCGTTCATGCCCGCGGCTACGGTGCGCATGGTTTTTTCGAGACCTACGAGTCACTTGCCAAATACACACGTGCCGACATTTTCCAGCGAGTTGGTGAGAAGACGCCGGCATTCGTTCGTTTCTCGACGGTTGCCGGCAACAAGGGCTCGTTCGATCTCGCCCGCGACGTGCGCGGCTTCGCGGTCAAGCTCTACACCAAGGAAGGCAATTGGGACCTGGTCGGCAACAACATCCCGGTCTTCTTCATCCAGGACGCCATCAAGTTTCCCGACCTGATCCACGCTGCCAAACAGGAGCCCGACCGTGCCTTTCCGCAGGCACAGACGGCGCACGACAATTTCTGGGACTTTATCAGCCTGATGCCGGAATCGATGCACATGGTGATGTGGATCATGTCGGATCGCGCGATCCCGCGTTCCTTCCGCTTCATGCAGGGCTTTGGTGTGCACACGTTCCGCCTCGTCAACGCGAAGGACGAATCCACCTTCGTCAAGTTCATCTGGAAACCCAAGCTCGGCATGCAATCGGTGGTCTGGAACGAGGCGGTCAAGATCAATGGCGCCGATCCCGACTTCCATCGCCGCGATCTGTGGGAGGCCATACAGGCCGGCAATTTCCCGGAATGGGAGTTGACGGTGCAACTGTTCGATCAGGCGTTTGCCGACAGTTTCGACTTCGATATCCTGGATGCAACGAAGATCATTCCCGAAGAGGTCCTCGAACCAATTCCGGTCGGTCGGCTGGTGCTCGACCGGATGCCGGATAATTTCTTCGCCGAGACCGAGCAGGTGGCGTTCATGACGCAGAATGTGCCGCCCGGAATCGATTTCTCCAACGATCCGCTTCTGCAAGGCCGCAACTTCTCTTATCTCGATACCCAATTGAAACGGCTGGGCAGCCCGAACTTTACCCATCTGCCGATCAATGCGCCGAAGTGCCCGTTCGCCCATTTTCAACAGGACGGGCACATGGCCATGCGCAACCCGGCCGGTCGCGCCAATTATGAGCCGAACTCATGGGGACTGGGACCGCGCGAGGATCCGCAGCGTGGCTTCCGTTCTTTCGCCGATGCCGAAGAAGGGCAGAAAGTACGTCTGCGCGCGGAGAGCTTCGCCGATCACTACAGCCAGGCCCGGCAATTCTTCAACAGCCAGACACCACCGGAGCAGCGTCACATCGCGATGGCGCTGACATTTGAACTGAGCAAGGTCCAGGCACCGGCGATCCGCGAGCGCATGGTTTCGCATTTGTTGAACATCGATGAAACGCTGGCGACCACGGTCGCCGACAAGCTCGGCGTCCGTGACCTGCCCGAACCTGCCGAAGCCGCCGTTACGCCGCGTGATGACTTGCCGCCGTCGCCGGCGCTCAGCATCATTCAAAATGGGCCTGATAGTTTTGAAGGCCGCAAAGTCGGTGTCATGCTTAGCGATGGAGCCGATGTCGCGCTGTTCGAGGAACTTCGTTCCGCCATCGAAGCGGAAGGCGCGGTGATGGAGGTGGTTGCGCCCAAGGTGGGCGGCGTCGAAACCGCCGACGGCACTCACATCGAGGCAAGGCACATGATCGACGGCGGTCCATCCGTATTGTTCGACGCGGTGGTGCTGCTCCTCTCCGAGGCGGGCGCCGAGTTGCTGGTCAAGGAGGCCGCTGCGAAGGATTTCGTGTCTGATGCGTTTGCGCACTGCAAGTTCATCGGCTTCACCACAGGGGCCGAGCCGCTCCTGATCAAAGCAGGCGTCGCTCCCGATGCCGATGAGGGGTTGACGCGGCTGGATTCGGCAGCTTCGGTAACTGCGTTTGTGCAGTCATGCCGCAAACTGCGGCTCTGGGCGCGGGAGGCGGCTGTCAAGCTTTGATGCGATGGCGCCAGCTGTTCCGTTGGCGTGTCCGCAGGCCTTGGTTGCCGCCACACCAGCCGCCACCGCGATCTACGAGCGGCCTTCCTTGCTGGACGCTTGTTGCCGCTGCTTTTCCAGGACCTCGTCGGTCCCGACCAGCTTCTTTGCTCCGCCTGAAATGGTCGTGGACACCACCGAGGGCGGATCGCTCGCCGGAAAGGAATCCTCCAACCCCGCCTGCAGTTGGTCCTCGAGCGTCTGTGGTTCTTCGGAACGGCCGGGCGTTCTGCGCGTGTCTATCTTCTCAAGTGCCTGTTTCTTTTTTGGCGAATCGTTGGCGTTCCGGACCAGGGCGTAAAGCTGCTCGATCGCGAATTCCTTGATCGATTCGAAATCGGCCCGATCGTCCTTTGCTGCCTCGATTTGATCAACCATGGCTTTCTCGAAGCGGTCGAGGCTGTCGGCTCCGCAGGCATGGGAAAGGCGCAACAGGGCCTCGTTCAGCATCAACGGAGCGAAATGTGCTGAAGCTTCAAGCCTGAGTTGCCTTAAACGATCCGGAGTGGCGGCCTGCAACTTTGACATGGACAACCTTCTTTCTCCCACAAACGTCTTAACGACATTTGACCGCCGATGTTCCACCAGGCCTGAACATCCTTCACGCCCGGCGAGCTACAGGAACCAGCTTGCTACCAGCCCCGCCGACGCCGCAAGAATCGCCAGGATCGTCACCCCACCCAGGATGTTCGTACTTGTGCTGTTGACCTTGTCACCCATGATCTTGCGGTTGTTGGTCATGATGAGAATGAGAAGCAGCAGCGGCGGCGTTGAAAATCCTTGCACGATGCCGGACCAGACCAGCGCTTTCATCGGGTTGAAGCCGAAGAAATTGAGGCCCACCGCCACCAGCGTTATGACCCCGATCACGATGTAGAATTTGGGAGCCTGCCGGGGTTTGGCATGCAAGCTATTCTTCCATCCCATCGCCTGAGCGAAATCGAAAGCAGCGCCAGCGGTCATGATCGGCACGGCCAGAAAGCCGACGCCAATTACACCGGCCGCAAAGAGAATGCCGGCAGCGTCGCCGGCAAGCGGCCGCAGCGCTTCGGCCGCCTGTGCCGCTGTCTCGATCTGCGTCTGCCCGGCCTTGTAGAGCGTCGACCCTGTCGAAAGGATGATGAAATACATGATCAGATTGGAAAACGTCATGCCGATCAGGATATCGCGGCGGGATCGGCGCAGCTCGCCCTCGGTGGCTCCTTTGCGCTCTTCGAGGCTCGTTCGACCCTTGGCGATCTCCTCCTCCACCTCCTGATTGGACTGCCACGTGTAAAGGTATGCGGAGAGCGTGGTCCCGACGATGGCGACGAGGATGGACAGGTATTCGCGGCTGAACTCGATTTTTGGCAACAGCGTGCCACGCAGAACGGAGGCGGCATCCGGTTTGGCAAGCACCGCGGAGACCACATAGGCAAGCAGAGCCAGAGCCAGCCACCGGAACACATTTCGGATCAATTTATACGATCCGAACACCTGCAGGGCAAAAATGACGATCGCGACGACAATGACGACCAACGGAGCAGGCAGCGGAACAAACAGCACAATGGCCGCCGACATGGCGCCAAGGTCGGCGGCTGCCTCGATCGTGTTGCCAATCAGTACGCCCACCAGCACAGACCATAGCAGCCAACGCGGATAGAAGTCCGATATGACCTTGAAAAGCCCGCGACCCGAAACCTGGCCAAGTTTGGATGAAAGATAGACGACGAGATACATCATCGGCAGCGTGACAGGTGCCGTCCACAGCAGGTCGGGCCCGAACCGCGCTCCGGCGCTCGCGTAGGTACCGATAGCCGAGCAGTCGTCATCGGCCGCGCCGGTGATCAGACCAAGCCCGAGAGCCCGAACGACGCCGCCTTTTTTTGGCTCTCTTGCCCTTTGGCCCTCTTCAGGTGGCTTGTTCATTGAAGGCGCGTCTTTACCGGGGCCACGCAAGAAATCATGACGAACATTCCAATCGGATGCCGATGAAGCAGCCGTTTCAAGCTGCATTGAGATCGAGTTCGAACCTCTGGTCAGGCTTTTTGTTCCTGGACACAGTCCCGGTCCGCGACGGCGATTCATCCCATGCGGGTTCTTTCGGCGGAGCCGAACATCGAAGCGAATGCTCCGTTCCCCTGAAGAAGAGAATGCTTGTGTCGAAGCCTGTCATTCAGGCGACGTGGCACAAAATTATTCTTTGAAGGAATGTCCAGCGGCGCCAAAGTCGAGTGTGGGGCCCGGCTGTTCATCCGCTTCGTCAGCGGCTCGTACCGCCGCCGATCACCATCCGCACGCCGAGGCCGATGATGAGACAGCCGGCGAGCCGCTGCTGCCAAAGCCTTGCGCGAGGGTGCCGCATGACCCATGCGCCGGCCGCGCCCGATGCCAAGGCGTAGGCTCCCAGCACCAGCACACCGGTTATCTTCTGTGTTGCGCCAAGCAGCACCAGCTGCAACGTGACGGAGCCCCTATGCGGATCGACAAATTGCGGCAGGAACGCAACCATGAACATCAAAGGCCAGGGATTGCTCAGATTGGCGATCATTCCTTCCCGGGCGGCGGCGAGCGGCCGCAGGGCCTTGAGGTCACCCGTGGGAATGGTTGCCGAGGATGAAAGCAGCAGCCGGATACCGAGCCAGACGATGTAGGCCGCCCCGGCCCATCGAAGCAGATTGAACGCCAGGGGCGAGGCGTGGACAAGCGAGGACAGGCCGAATGCAATCAGCGGAAGCTGCACAAGTCCGGCGCCCAGCGTCATGCCGAGCACCGTGAACAGCGCCACGTCGCGCCCCTGCCCGATGCCGCGTGCCATCACCAGCATGCTGTCGGGGCCTGGCGGCATCTGCATCAGAATGACGGTTCCGACAAAAGCTATCCACAATGAGGGATCGATGGGACATCTCCGCTCGCGTTGCCGATGACATCAAAGCGACCAGCCGTCATCCGGGTTCCGCGGCAAATGAAAATGTCCCATCGCGAAGAACCAGGCAGAACCGTCAGATGGAACGCGGTGCCAGTCCTGGAAGTTGAAAAGCCGGAGCCGTTCCTGAACCGGTTTTGGAGGCCTGACCCGTGCATGAACCGATAAACGCCTTCCCGCTCCCGCTGGACACTCCTCCGATGGAGGCCAGGCTTGCCGATGAAATCCCCAGGGACGGGAACCGCTGGCAGTACGAGCCCAAATGGGACGGATTTCGCTGCCTGGCTTTCAAGAGCGACAACGCCGTTGACCTGCGCGCCAAATCCGGCAAGCCGCTCGGCCGCTATTTTCCAGAAATCACGGAGATTTTGCGTGACCTCAAGCGCGGGCACTTCGTCATCGACGGCGAGATTGTCATTGAGGTTGACGGTGAGCTTTCCTTCGAAGCGCTGCAGATGCGCCTTCACCCAGCACAAAGCAGAATCCGCAAACTGAGTTCGCAGACGCCTGCCAGTCTGATCCTCTTCGACATGCTTGCCAGGCCGGGCGGCGAGGTCATCACGGGCAAGCCACTTGTCGAAAGGCGGCGAGCGATCGAGGACTTCGCGACCTCCTCGAACAGTCCAGATCTTCGCCTGTCGAAGTGCGCTTATGATGCAGCCACGGCGGCTCGATGGCTAAACGGCTCCGGCCATGCATCGACCGACGGCATCGTGGCCAAAGTGCTCGATGAGCATTATCTGTGCGGCGAACGTGCGATGGTGAAGGTAAAGCCGAGGCGCACCGCCGATTGCGTTGTCGGCGGTTTCCGCTATCTCGCGGACAGTCGTGAGGTCGGCTCGCTGCTCCTCGGCCTCTACAATGACGACGGCAAGCTCGATCACGTCGGCTTCACGTCGACCATCGCCAGGACCGACAGAGGAGCGCTCACGCGCCGGCTGGAAGGGCTGCGGTCAGAGCCCGGATTCACCGGCAAGGCGCCCGGCGGCCCGAGCCGCTGGAGCACGGAGCGCAGCGGACAATGGGAACCCTTGGAACCTGAACTGGTGGTGGAGGTCCGCTTCGACCACGTTACCGGCAATCGGTTTCGCCACGGCACCAAACTGCTGCGCTGGCGCCCCGACAAGGCGCCACGGCAATGCACGTTCGAGCAGATCGAATAGACCGCTCCGGGGAGATCGCTTCCAGAAACCTGTCACGATTTATTGTGACGAAGGAACCAACTCGGGATTCACCGGTTCGGACACCATCCGCCGGAGCTACCCTGACATGCCAAATGCAGCAGAAATTCTCATCGATACGCTCGTCGCCTGGGACGTGGAGGTGGTGTTCGGCTTGCCGGGAGACGGCATAAACGGCGTCATGGAAGCGTTGCGGACGCGGCGCGACAAGATTGCCTTCGTTCAGGTCCGGCATGAAGAATCGGCTGCCTTCATGGCATGTGCGTATGCCAAGTGGACAGGTAAGCTGGGCGTGTGCCTTGCGACGTCCGGTCCCGGCGGAACACATCTTCTGACCGGCCTCTATGACGCCAAGCTCGACCAGGCTCCGGTGCTGGCGATTACGGGCATGCAGTTCCACGATCTGATCGAGACGTTCACGCAACAGGATGTCGATCTGACGCGCGTGTTCAATGATGTCTCCGTTTATAACGCCCATGTTGCCGATGCCGCGCATATGGAAAACGTCGCCAGCCTTGCCTGCCGAACCGCGCTGGCGCGCAAGGGCGTCGCACATCTTTCGATTGCCAGCGACATCCAGGAGCAGGAGCGCGATCCGTCGAAGCGCTCCAAGCGCAATCGCCCGGCGCACACGCCGCAGGATATGTTCGCCGCTCACAGCGTACCGCTGGACGTTGAGCTCGACAAAGCCGCCGACATTCTCAATGACGCTTCGCGGGTTGCGATCCTGGCCGGACGCGGCGCCATCGGCGCGGCCGCCGAACTCGAACACACGGCGCGCCTGCTGCAGGCGCCTGTCGCGAAGGCCTTGCTGGGCAAGGCGGTGCTGCCGGACGACCATCCCTACACCACCGGCGGGATCGGCATTCTTGGAACCCTGGCTTCGCAAGAGGCGATGGAGAGCTGTGACGCGGTGCTGATTGTCGGTTCGACCTTTCCCTATATCGAATACTACCCGCAGCCCGGGCAGGCCCGTGGCGTCCAGATCGACTGCGATGCGCAGCGGATCGGCTTGCGCTTTCCAGTCGAAGCCGGCCTTGTCGGCGACGCGGCCGAGACATTGCGCGCGCTCAACCAACGTCTGACGCAGAAGCCCTCCGATGAGTTCCTGCACCGTTCCCAAGAGACCATGAGAAAATGGCGCGAGATGATGCGGCAGTCGGAAGACATGCAGGCGCAACCCTTGAAGCCACAGGCGATTGCCCGGGCGTTCGGACAACGGTTGGCCGACGACACGGTGCTGGCCACGGATTCCGGTCAGAACACGGAACTGGCCGCCCGCCATGTCGATCTTCGCAGCGGCCAGGCATTTGGGGTGTCCGGATCGCTGGCGTCGATGGCTTGCGGTCTCGCCTACGCCATCGCTGCCGGCATAGCATTCCCCGGTCGCCCGATTGCCGCCATCGTCGGCGATGGCGGCTTTGCCATGCAGCTCGGCGAATTCTCGACGGCGGTGCGCTACAAGATCCCGCTGAAGGTTCTGGTGATCAAGAACAACATGCTCAATCAGATCGCCTGGGAGCAGATGATGTTTCTGGGGAATCCGCAATTCGGCTGCGAATTGCAGCCGATCGATTTTGCCATGGCGGCGGAAGCAATGGGCGCCAAGGGTTTTCGCATCGAGCGGACCGATCAGATCGAGACGGTTCTCGACCAGGCTTTCGCCACGGAAGGCCCTGTCGTGATCGAAGCGCTGGTCGATGCCTATGAGCCGCTGATGCCGCCCAAAATGCCGGCAGACTATGCCAAGAACTTCCGCCAGGCCCTGCCGCGAACACCGGGACACGAACGCATAGAAGAAAATATCGCCCGGGAGCCGGCGAAATCGATGATGGACGCCTAGAGGCGGCGCAAGGAGGTGGGAACAGCGCGCCTCCTTGGCTTCATTCTGGATCTTTCCAGATGAACCGGTGCTCTTCCGGGTGACGGATGCGGATCATGAGCTTCGACGCGCTTTTTTCGACCTCCATCTGCTACGGTAACGGCGCTCCGCAGGCCGGTTGGACTCTGGCGCTCCCCATCACATTGCCACTGGCGGCAATCCTTTTGCTGTATGTTGCCGGCGCCAACCGACTGTGGCGACGGAGCGGACGCGGACGTCGCTTGCGATCACGGCAGGCCTTCCAGTTTGCTGCCGGCTGGGCCGTCCTGGCGTTCGCCCTTGTAAGCCCGATCCATGCGTTGGGCGAACATGTGTTTGCGGCGCACATGATCGAGCATGAATTGCTGATGGTGGTCGCAGCGCCTCTGCTGGTTACCTCCCGCCCGACAGCGGCGATGATGTGGGCACTGCCGGTACAACTGCGCCAGATATTCGGAGCGGCCGGACATGCAAATACGCTTCGGGCGATCTGGGCGTTCATCAGCCGCCCTGTGGTCGCGACCGTCCTGCACGGAGCCGCGATATGGATTTGGCATCTCCCGGCGCTGTTCGAGGCTGCCCTCCAGCAGGGTTTCCTGCACTATGCCCAGCACGCGAGCTTCCTCGGCACCGGGCTTTTGTTCTGGTGGGTGCTGCTGCCTCGCCCTTGCCGCGAGCACGCTCGCGGCAATGCGGTGATGCATCTCTTCTTCACCTCGCTCCACACCGGGCTGCTCGGGGCTTTGCTCGTTGTCTCGCCAAAGCTGTGGTATCCGGCCAACGCCGTCGGCTCGGATCTGTGGGGGCTCAGCCCGCTCGAGGACCAGCAACTTGCAGGCTTGATCATGTGGATTCCCGCTGGCCTGATCTATGGCGGAGCCGCACTGCTCTTGGTCGCTTTCTGGATTCAAACGAGCAGTCGGCGGCATCAGGCTCCCCAGGAGTTGCGCATCGTCTAACCCGCACCGCTTCACGTCGGTTTTCGCCGGGGCGGTGTTGCCAAGCATCCTTTTTCAGTCAGCTGCGTTATGGCCTTGGCAACGATGGTGGATCCTTCATGGCGAGGTGCATGAGTCCGTTGGCCGGCTCTCGCAGGCGGACACGACCGCGAATGTCGCTTGCCTTTACATGTCCAACGCAAATCCTGACTGACATTGTTCCGGGAAAGGCCGCGCAACAGCGTTTGAGGTGGGTCAGCGCAGCGCCGATGTTGGTATTGGCAGGATGCGGCGATCGGCAGTCGGCCCTCCATGCACACGGTGCGAACGCCCGGAGAATCCTTGATCTGATCTGGTCTTTCAGCGCAGTCGCGGTGGCCACGTGGCTGCTTGTCATGCTGGTCTTGGCGGCAGCGCTTTTGCATCGCCGCCTGTCCGAGACAACGCGCTCGCCGCTCGAGATCGATTCACATCAGGAGCGCCGATTTACCCGCGCTGTCGGCAGCGCCATTGCGTTGACCGTTCTGGTGCTCGTCATGATGACGATAGCGAGTTTTTTCGCCGGCAAATCCATTGCTTCGCTGAGCGGAACGGAAACGCTTGCCGTGCGGATCACGGGGCACCAATGGTGGTGGGAGGTCCGGTATGCCGGTAATGATCCCTCGCAATCGATCGTCACGGCAAATGAAATCCATGTCCCGGTTGGCGAACCGGTCAAGGTCGAACTCGATTCGCTCGATGTCATTCATAGCTTCTGGGTGCCGAACCTTGCCGGTAAGCGCGATCTCATTCCGGGCCGGCTAAGCCAGCTTACCCTCATCGCCGATAAGCCCGGCATCTATCGTGGCCAGTGTGCCGAATTCTGCGGCTATCAGCACGCCCATATGGCCATCACCGTCATCGCGGAAAGCCGCGAAGCGTTCGAAGCATGGCAATCCAGGCAAAACGCCGTCGCATCGGCGCCTGGCGGCGAGGAAGAACGCCGCGGCCAACAGGCATTTCTTTCCACCGGCTGTGCGCTCTGCCATACGATAAGAGGCACGCCTGCCAGCGGAACGGTCGGACCTGATCTTACCCATCTCGCCAGCCGACGTGCACTGGCCGCGGATACGCTGGCCATGACCCCTGGCGCACTCGCCGCCTGGATTGCCGATCCACAGTCGATAAAGCCTGGCGCCAAGATGCCGCGCATTGCCCTTAGCGCCGACGATCTCAACGCGGTCGTCACCTATCTCGGAAGCCTCGAATGAGCGGCATTGCGGGAAAGCCGGCCGAGCATACCGAGCAGGGCTTGAAAGGCATCCGTGACACCGGCCTCGAAGAGGTGAGACTGCGCGCTTTTCTGGCGCATGCCTGGCGAACGCCGAAAGGCTTCTACGGCTGGCTGGTCACGGTCGATCACAAGCTGATCGGACGGCGCTATATCGTGACGGCTTTCCTGTTTCTCATCCTTGCGGGTCTATCAGCGCTCGCCATGCGTTTCCAGCTTGCCCAGCCTGAGGCCGGCCACATCGGCCCCGATCTCTACAACCAGCTGTTCACCATGCATGGCACGACGATGATGTTTCTGTTCGCCGTGCCGGTGATGGAAGCTTTCGCCATTTACCTGGTGCCGCTGATGATCGGCACTCGCAATGTCGCCTTTCCGCGGCTCAATGCATTCAGCTACTGGGTCTATCTTTCCGGCGGGCTGATGATCTGGATCGCCTTTGCCTTCGAAACCGGTGCGGATGCCGGCTGGTTTTCCTACGTACCGCTCGCCGGACCCGAATATGGCATCGGCAAGCGCCCCGATTTTTGGGCGCAGATGGTGACCTACACTGAAGTGTCCGCGCTCGCGGTAGCGGTCGAGATCATCGCGACAGTGTTCAAACAACGTGCTCCCGGCATGTCGCTCGACCGCATCCCGCTCTATGTCTGGTCCGTCCTCGTTACGGCTTTCGTCATCCTGTTCGCCATGCCGGCCGTGATGGTCTCGAGTACAATGCTGATCCTGGACCGCCTGGTCGGCACGAAATTTTTCGATCCCGCAGCAGGCGGCGATGCACTGCTGTGGCAGCATCTGTTCTGGTTCTTCGGCCATCCCGAGGTCTACATAATCTTCATTCCGGCGACCGGCTTCGTCTCCGCGATCCTGCCGACCTTCGTTCGCCGCCCGATCTTCGGCTATCTCGGCATCGTCCTGTCGTTGATCTCGATCGGTTTTCTTTCCTTCGGCCTGTGGGTGCACCACATGTTCGCTACCGGCCTGCCGCAGCTCGGCGAAAGCTTCTTTACCGCTTCCTCGATGATGATCGCCATTCCGAGCGGCATTCAGATCTTCTGCTGGATTGCGACGATCTGGGGCGGCCGGCCGATCTTCGCCACGCCCATGCTTTTCGTGCTCGGCTTCATCTTCACCTTTGTGATCGGCGGCCTGACCGGGGTCATGGTCGCCTCGGTGCCGCTCGACCTGCAGGTGCACGACACCTATTTCGTGGTTGCCCATTTCCACTATGTGCTGGTCGGGGGCGCCGTCTTCCCCCTGCTCGGCGCCGTTTATTACTGGTTTCCCAAGATCACCGGACGCATGCTGTCGGAGAGGCTCGGCCGCTGGAATTTCTGGCTCGTCTTCCTCGGGTTCAATCTCACCTTCTTCCCCATGCATATTCTCGGTCTGCAAGGCATGCCGCGCCGCGTTTATACGTATCCGCCGGCGAGCGGCTGGGGCGAGATGAACCTCCTCATCAGCCTCTCTTCACTGGTGGTGTTCGCCGGCTTTGCGCTTTTCTTCCTGAACCTCCTGCTCAGCCTTCGCAACGGCCGCATTGCCGGAGACAATCCCTGGGGCGCGAGCACGCTCGAATGGGCGACGACGTCGCCGCCGCCCTCCTACGATTTTTCGCGGCTGCCCGTGGTAACTCACCGCGAACCGCTTTGGGCCGAGCCCGATACGCTTCCCGTGGTCGAGGGTCTGCGTGTCGACGCACGCGAGGTGCTCGCCGGCACGGTCGCCGATGCGGTGCCGCAACTAAGGGTGCCATCGGCTGACAACTCGATCTGGCCGCTGCTGTCGGCCATTGCGGTGGGCGGCGCATTTCTCGGTTCGATATACACGCCATGGGCGGTGGTCTGGGGAGCGATCCCGGTTTCGATCGGCTTCATCTGTTGGTTCTGGCCGAAAGGCGAGCCGGAGGACGAGGAATGAGGCACCGTCCCGTCGCCGACGTCAGCCACCTGCCCACATATGATTTCGGGTCGGCGAGCCCGATGTGGTGGGGAACCCTTGCCTTCATTGCTCTCGAGGCAACAGGTTTTGCCTTGGCGATAGGCACCTACTTCTATCTGGCTGTGCTGGCCCGGCATTGGCCCATCGGAGCCCCGGCGCCAGATTTGCTGCCGGGCACGGCAGCGTTGATTATTCTGGTTGCGAGCGTCGTGCCCAACCACCTGATCGAGTTTTGGGCGCGTCGCCAGGACCTCGCGAAAGTTCGCCTTGGCATGGTCGTCATGTCGATCGTCGGGATTCTTCCGCTGATCGTTCGCATCTGGGAATTTCCGGCTCTGCGGATTTCCTGGGATCAGAACGCTTACGGATCGATCGTGTGGTTCCTGCTTGGACTGCATACGACGCATCTTCTTACCGATGTCGGCGACACGATCGTCCTGGCGGTTCTCATGTTCACGCAAAAAGGCAAGGCGGGCCGCCGCTTCAGCGACGTCTCGGACAATGCGTTCTACTGGGACTTCGTCGTCGTCTCATGGGTCGTGCTCTATCTTGTTATTTATTGGGCTCCGAGGATGTGAGATGCAGGCGATCCGTACCGGCGTTTCCTGGGCAGGCCTGGTCAGCGGGCCAGTTGCGTGGGCAATAGCCCTGCAGCTCGATTACTCCATTGCATCCTGGCAGTGCCATGCCGGCTTTCGTCCCACTGCCTTGTTCTCATTGATAGGCGCCGCTGTCGCCCTGGCAGGCACGCTGCTGTCGTGGCACGCCGTTCATGACCGCGGACATGGTACGATCCCGCCCCGGAGGGCGCGCACGCGTGCGTTCCTTGCCAGGACTTCGGTGGGCGTCGGGGCGCTGTTCACGCTCATCTTGCTGGCGCAAGTGGTGGCAGGGCTGATCTTCAGCGGGTGCGAACTGTGACGACGCCAAAGACGCGGAGATTGGCCATCCACCGCCGGTACGCGCTTTGGCCTGCCACGGGCATTCCATTCCCACCCGTCATTTCTCGGGCGGTCGTACTCGTCTTGTCGTCGTTGGCGCTTTGCACCGAGCTGCGGGCGAGCGAAATCCAGAGGGGTGAATATCTCACGCGAGCGGCCGACTGCATCGGCTGCCACACGTCCAATCCGAGCCGCCCCTTCGCTGGAGGCTATCGCGTGCCGACACCGTTCGGCGATGTATACTCGACCAACATCACACCAGATCTCGAAACGGGCATCGGACGCTATTCCGCGGACGAGTTCGTGCGAGCCGTCAAGAAAGGTATCAGGCGCGACGGAGCCGATCTCTACCCCGCCATGCCCTATGACAGCTTCGCCGCAATGAGCCGCGAGGACGTGCTTGCAATTCGGGCCTATATCCTTGCGCAGCCGCCGATTTCCCAGCCGCGGCCGCGAAACATTCTGCCTTTTCCATTCAACCAGCGCTGGACGGTTGCGCTGTGGAAGCTCGCGAATCTCCAAACCGGCAGTTTCACGCCTGATCGGAGCCGGACCGCCGCATGGAACAGGGGAGCCTACCTTGTCGAGGTGCTCGGCCACTGCGGTGCCTGCCACACGCCAAGGAATGCGACGTTCGGCATGGATGAAGACCACAAGCTTGCCGGCGGCACCGCCGGCATCTGGCACGCCTTCAACATCACCAGCGACAAGATCGCAGGCGTCGGCGGCTGGAGCAACGAAGAGCTGTCTCGATTTCTCAAAACCGGCGCCGTGCCCGGGAAGGCCTACGCGGGCGGGCCGATGGCGGAAACGGTCATGAACAGCCTGCAGCATCTTTCCGACGACGACATCCAGGCTATTGTCGCCTATCTCAGGGACGTGCCCACCCAACCGGGAGACGAGAAGCAGCCGCGTTTCTCATGGGGTAACGCGGCCGCCGCCGCGGCCGACGGCGATGCTGGAACCGAGGGGATGACGCAAGGCAGCGGGACCGCAACCGGCGATGATCTCTATCGATCGCTCTGTTCGACGTGCCATGGGGCGAACGGAGGCGGATCGCCCGACGGATACTATCCGTCCTTGACCCGCAACAGCACCCCCGGCGCGGCCACGCCCGAGGATGTCGTCATGACCATCCTTGAAGGCGTCAAAGCTGGTGACGTGGCCGGGCGTCAATCGATGGCGGCCTTCGGCGGCTGGCTGGACGATGGCCAGGTGGCAGCTCTTGCAAATTACGTCACCGCGCGGTTCGGAAATCCCGACCTCAGCGTCACCGCGGCCGATGTACGCCAGATGCGAGCAGGAACGACAACCAGCCAGACAATCATGATTCTGGCGGCTCAATCACTTGTAGCGGGCGCCGCCGTGTTGATGCTTGGCCTGCTGCTTTTGCTGGCAAGACGCCTGCGCCGTGGGGCGACTTCAGCGCGCCTCATGTTCGCGCATAGAGATAGGCGGTAATGTCGCGCGCCTCTTGAAGCGACAGATTTGTATTGGGCATGGCCGCCTTCGGGTCTACATCCCGCGCCCTGCTGATCCAGCGCATCATCGCATCCGGGGTGGCTCGCGACGCCCCGATATATCCTCTTTCGACGACGCCTTGCAGGGACGGACCGACGGTGCCATGGGCGCCGGGTACCCCCGGGATTTCGTGACATCCGCCACAGCCGTGGCGGATCATTGCCGGGACGGCCCGGTCAGGGTCGCCACCGATGGCCTGTGCAATGGTGGTTTCCCGGAGATTGTCGCCGCGGACCAAGTTGACGGCGCAAACTACCGGAATAATGACGATTGCCGCGGATACGCCTGCCACCCAGGGCAGCGCGGATGGCATCAGCCTGACGGGTTGTCGGCTCATCCGCGCATGCCATCGCAGTCGCAAAACGCGGCCCGATCGCAGCCCCAGGGAAAGGAGCAATGTCCGGCAGCGCTCCGAGGCACCAATCTATTTGTTGCAGTTCTGCACATTCGACGTTGTCGTGCCGGAGGCGGTGTTTGTGTCGGTATCATTGCCCGCGGCGTCCTTGCAGCGGTCGCTCATGCCGTTCGGGGTGGTTGTCGAATTTGTTGCGTTCGGGTCAACGGGGGTTGTCGAAGTACCGGAACCGGAACCGGCGGTACCATTGGCATCATTCGTGGTTCCGGGCGTCGTGCCCGAACCGCTGTTGGAGCTTGAACCGTTCGACTGCGCCATTGCCGATGTGGCCAATGTGAGCGCGAGCACAGCGGTGGAGCGAAGTTTGACAATCATGGTGGATCTCCTGGTTGTGTACCGCCACCAAACCAATCCTTTGCTGATAGTTCCCGGCGAAATCGTGTTCAGCGAAATTCCTGTGAAACGGTTTCAGGCTAACGCAGACTGTTAGCCGCGCGACGGCAGTCGGTATAAGCGCCGCTTGTTGCGCCGTCCGGCCGCGGAAGCAGCGCCAGCCGCATATCCTCGCCAAACACATCGTCGCTCACTGGTGGCCGCTGCAAGCGCCCTCAAACGCCCGATCATCCCTGGATCGTGCAGGAAACAGCTCAATCATCGCAACGAAAATCACACCAACGGGCCGAACACGAATGTAGCAAGCAGAACAAGGAAAATCACAGCGATAACTGCGACCGCCCACATGACAATCCTTCTTGTCCCCCGTTGCTCTTGCTTGCGAGAGATATCTTCTGACACAGTACGAAATCCTTGCTGCAAAATTCAACTGACGATAAGGCTCGGCGCCTGCATGGCCCGGACCTGCCGAATTGGCACCCGGGCCGCGTCTTGGAGTTGGCCGCAGCCGGGGCTCACACGCCTACCAGCCCTGCCGACCGTACCAGTCATCGATATCGCGCCGCACACGGTCCTTTTCGAGGCCGTAACGCTCCTGGATCTTGCCTTCGAGTTGATCGCGCTTGCCGGCGATGCGGTCAAGGTCATCATCCGTGAGTTTACCCCACTGCTCCTTGACCTTGCCTTTCACCTGTTTCCAGTTTCCTTCCACGCGGTTCCAGTCCATGACACCGTTCTCCTTCGGTTTGAAAACGTCTAACCTCGGAGAGCAAACGCAAATCAACGACGGATGTTCCTGGAACTCGACAGCAAGGCGCTTGTCTTGCTCTCACAGGCCGCGATCCATTCCTTTACGCTCAGTCTGCGTCATCAATTGAGGTCGAGCGGAATTCGGGTGGTGGAGATGGCTCCGCCAATTGTCGATACCGGTCTCGTTGGCAGCACCCGCAGCGGAGGAACAGCCAACCGTATGATGGTCAGTCCGGACGAATTCGCCACCGAGGCGCTGCGCATTCGAAGCGGACAAGGACGAGGTGCTTGTCGGTATTTTGGCCCATACGCGCCGGATGGGCGAAGCTTTGTTCGAGCGGATGAACAATCACTCCTGAGCCATTATGGGATCGCCGTCGCGGTTGCGGCAATCCGCTGGTTTCCGTGCGTCCCTCGAGGTTTTGTCAGCTATGTCCCCGGGGTCGGAACACAGACTGGATGGTAGGCCCGGAAGGTCAACGTTTCTACAGAATCAACTCGTTGTGGCTGATCCCACTCCTGCAAGGCGGGCAAATCATGGACTGGAGCGGCGGCCTCATTCTGTAAAATCCGGGCGTTGGCAGCTTTGCCAGCTAAGCAGCGACGCCACCTAAATAGGCGCTGATAACCGCTTCATTGCTCGCGAGATCGCTGCCTGGTCCCTCAAGAACAACGCGTCCGGCCTTGAGAACGTAGCCGTAGTCGGCGAATTTCAAGGCGACTTTGCTATTCTGCTCCACAAGCAGAATGGTCACGCCTTCACGATTGAGGCGCTGCACGATGTTCATGACTTCCTTGATCAGTTGCGGCGCCAGACCCATGGAAGGCTCATCGAGCAACAGCACCTTGGGCGCGGCCATGAGGGCTCTGCCGATCGCCAGCATCTGCTGCTCGCCTCCCGAGAGGTTCCTTGCATCGCCATTCTGTCTGCGCGCCAGGATGGGGAAGAGCTCAAAAACATGATCCAGCCGCCGCCGGCGCTCGACGTCGTCGGCAAGCGTGAACGAGCCCAGGTCGAGGTTCTCCCTGATCGTCATGTCGCCGAAAATACGCCTTCCCTCCGGGACGTGGACGAGCCCGCGATGCGGCAGGCGATGGGCAGGGACTTTGGTTATGTCCTCGCCCAGGAAGCGGACACATCCGGAGGATGCGGCAACAAGGCCGGACAGCGTGCGCAGGGTGGTGCTCTTGCCCGCACCATTCGCGCCAAGCAGGGCGACGATCTGGCCGCGCTTGACCGAAAGGCTGACACCATGAAGGGCTTCGATGCCGTCATAGCGTGCGACGATGCGGTCCGCGGAAAGAACGATTTCGGCGTCCATCAGTCCTCCGTACCGAGATAGGCTTCGATGACCCTGGGGTCTTTTCGCACGGCCTCCGGCGGTCCGTCGGCGATCTTCTGCCCATAGTCGAACACCACGATCTTCTCCGACACCTGCATGACCAGGCCCATATCGTGCTCGATCAGCAGGACGGTGACACCGGTTTCGTCACGGATGCGGCGGATCAGGTGAGCAAGGTCCAGCTTCTCGCGCTCGTTCAGGCCGGCGGCGGGCTCGTCCAGCAGGATGAGCTCGGGCGCCGACGCCAGGGCTCTTGCGAGTTCGAGCCGCCGTTGATCGCCATAGGAAAGACCACCGGCACGGCGATGCGCATGCTGCTCGATGCCGACAAAATCGAGCCAGCGCATGCCAGCCGCGCGGATCGTCTCCTCCTCGCGCCGCTGTGCCGGCAAGTGCAGGATCGCCGACATGATGCCGTGGCGGCTGCGGCAATGCTGGCCGGACATGGCGTTTTCCAGAACGGTCATTTCCTTGAACAGCCGGATGTTCTGGAACGTGCGGGCGAGGCCGAGCGCGGTGATGCGATGCGGCGGCAAGCCGGTGATTGGCCGGCCGCCCAGACTGATCGAGCCGCCCTTCGGCTTGTAGAAGCCGGTCAGGCAATTGAAGAGTGATGTCTTGCCGGCCCCGTTCGGCCCGATAAGACTGTTGATGGCGCCTTTCTCAACCGAGAACGAAATGTCGTGAAGGACTTTCAGTCCTCCGAAACTGAGACGCAGGTCGCGGACTTCCAGCAGCGCCATGGTCAAACTCGCTTGTCCGGCCACAGCCCGTTCGGCCTGAAGAGCATGATTGCCAGCAGCGCAACCGCGGTCACCAGGGGACGATAGGTTCCCGCGCCGCGCAGCACCTCCGGAAGCAGGGCCACGAGAACAGCACCAAGGACGACGCCGGGAATGCGGCCCATGCCGCCCAGGACGACGCCGAGAAGGATGAGCAGCGATTGGTTGAAGGTGAAACTCTCCGGCGAGATGGCCGTCATCTTGGCTGCGTAGAGGCATCCGGCCACGGAAGCGATCACAGCGCCCATCATATAGGCTTGCAGCTTGGCCGTGACACGGTTGATGCCGATGCCAGCGGCGGCGTCCTCATCGTAGCGAACGTAGAACCAGGCTCGTCCCATTCGCGATCGCTCGACGCTCAGACAGACGAAGGCGGTGAGAAGCGCAAGCACCAGGAACGCATAGTAGAAGTGCTGCACCTGCATCAGCCTGAAGCCGAATATCTCCGGGCGCTCGATGCCGATGAGTCCGCTCGCGCCACCGGTGATGTCGAGGTTGCGGGCGATGATGCGCACGATTTCGCCGAAGCCCAGCGTCACGATCGCCAGATAGTCGCTGCGCAATCTCAATGTCGGAGCCCCGATGATGATGCCGGCCACGCAGGCGGCGACCATGGCGACCGGGATGGTAAGCCAGAAATTGAACCCGAATTCCGCGGTCAGGATGCCTGATGTGTAGGCGCCGACCGCGAAGAAGGCGGCGTAGCCGAGATCGAGCAGGCCTGCATAGCCGACGACAACGTTGAGGCCGAGGCACAGAACGACATAGAGCAGCGCCGTGGTTGCCACCTCCGTCACATAGGCGTTGGCGAATTGCGGCAACACCAGCGCGCAGGTGAGCGCCGCCAGGCCGGGCAGCACGACGGACCAGCGCATCAATTGCGGTTGCCCGGCGGTCGGCATGGTTCTCACTTCGTCGGTCATCACACCCGCTCCACGACAGAGCGTCCAAGAAGGCCGGTCGGCTTGAACACAAGGAACAGGATCAGGGTCCCGAACACGAAGACGTCACGCCACTCCGAGCCGACGAAGGGCAAGGACGAACCGAAAGCTTCGAGCAGGCCGAGCAGCAATCCGCCGAGCATGGCGCCCGGCACGCTGCCGATCCCACCTATGACCGCGGCGGTGAAGGCCTTGAGCCCCATGATGAAGCCCATGAAGAAATGGACACTGCCATAATAGGCGCCGGCCATGACCCCGCCGCCGGCAGCGAGCGCCGAGCCCATGAAGAAGGTCAAGGCGATCACCCGGTCGACATCGATGCCCATCAGGCGGCTCGCCCCCATGTCGATGGACACGGCGCGCATCGCCTTGCCGTACATGGTGCGTGAGACAAAGGCCTGCATGCCGGCCATAAGAGCGATGGAGGCGGCCACCAGCACCATCTGCGTGTAGGTGATGTGAACGGTGGAAATATCCACGCCGGCAAAACCGAGGTCCGTGTTGAAGGCGTAATGCCGCCCGCCTGTCAGGGCGAGTGCCGTGCCGTTCAGCACCATCGACGCGCCGAGCGCCGTGATGAGGATGGAGAGGCGCGGCGCATTGCGCATCGGCCTGTAGGCGAAGCGTTCGATGATGACGCCGAGCAAGCCGACAGCCAGCATCGACACAAGCAGGGCGCAGACCACGCCCAGCCAGCCATTGCCGACCCATATGCCGACGAAGGAGAACACGATGAGGCCGACGAAGGCGCCGTTCATGTAGATGTCGCCATGGGCGAAATTCAGGAGCTTGATGACGCCGAAGACCATGCTGTAGCCAAGCGCGATCAGGGCATAGAACGAGCCGACGATAAGACCGTTCACCAGTTGCTGAATAAGCAGGTCGAGCGTCATTGATGCTCCAGGGCAGAATTGAAAAAGTCTTGTCTGAGCGCAGCGTCGGCACACCAGACAATCGGCGGTGACGCCGAGGCCGCCACAAGGCCTGCCTCGGCGTCAATCCGGTTGGCCTTTATTCGGCTACCCACTTGCCGCCCTTGGCGATCACCGGGCGGAAATTCGAGGTCTGGAGCGTGTTCTTGTCGGTGAACTTGATTTCACCAGCAAGGCCCTTGAAGTCGCTCGCCTTGAGCGCCTCGATGATCGCTTTCTGATCCGCCGACTTGGCCCGCGTGATCGCATCGACGATCAGGTCGCCCACATCGTGGGAGAGCGCCGCATAGGCGCCGGCGTCGCGGCCATAGGTTTCCTTGTACTTGGCCTTGAAGTCGGCGGCGCCGGACAAGAGGTCGACAGTCGGGGGAGACAACAGGTACACGCCCTCACCGGCCGACCCGGCGATCTCCAGATATTCCGGTGAATTGTTGCCGTCGCCCAGCACAATGCCGCCCTGGAACCCGGCCTGCCGGAGCTGCTTGGTGAGCAGGGCGCCACCGGCATGATATGCGGTCCAGAAGACAGCGTCGGCGCCGCTCGATTTGATCTTGGTGACGACCGCCGAATAGTCCTGCTCGCCGGCCGTGGTGGTCTCCTTGGCGGCAATTTCGCCGCCTGCGCTCTTGAAGGCTTCGGCGGTCAGCTTGGCCAAGTCGGACGAATAGGCATCGCCTTCGTCCACGACCGCGATCTTCTTGTAGCCGTTCTTCTTGAAGAGCTCGACGGCTGTCGTCGCCTGCATGTCACCGGTTGAATTGGCTAGGAAGGCATTGCCCTGATTGGCGGCGACCAGCTTGGTCGAGTTCGCTCCGATGATGACGAATGGAATGCCGGCGTCACCATAGATCTTCAATGTCGGCAAGACGGCGCCCGAGCAGTAGCCGCCGACGATGGCGGTCACGCCTTCCGAGACAAGCTTGCTGCCTGCGGTCACCGCCTGCTGCGGATCGCAGGCGTCGTCGGCGGTAGTGGTGATGATCTTGTCGCCGTTGACGCCGCCTTTGGCGTTGACGGCATCGATCGCCATCTTCACGGCGTTCTCCATATCCTGCCCCTCACTGGCCAGTTGGCCAGTCATGGGGGCCACAATGCCGATCTTGATGTCGGCAGCCGCGGCCATCGTGGTCATAGCCAGCCCGGCAAGGGCGGTGGCACAAGCAAGCCTCTTGGCAAGCCTCTTGAAGGAAACAACCATTAATTCTCTCCATTTCCCCTGTTGGCGCATCCAGGCGGCGTGCCCGAAATGCATTGTTTCGCCCCTCGGTTAGCTGCGGAGCGGTTATGTTGAGCAAGATCGCTAGCCGGCCACGCGATTTGTCACCCGCAGGCTCTGATCCGCCGATCAGTGACTGCCGCCGGCAGCCCGGGCATAGGCTCCCTGGTAGCGGTTCTCCCGGATGCTCTGCATGATCTCGGCCTCACGCGCTTCTTGCGCCCTGACGGCGGCCAGCAAAGCCGCGGCATCTTCGATTGGAAATGCCACGACGCCATCCTCGTCACCCACGACGATGTCGCCGGGACCGACGACCATGCCGCCTATGCAGACGGGAACATTTATGGCTCCCGGACCATCCTTGTAAGGTCCGAGATGGATGGCCGACCGTGCGAAGCATGGAAACGGATTGCGGCCGATGGCACCGGCATCGCGAATGGCGCCGTCGATGACAATGCCTGCGGCGCCGCGCGACGCCGCGACACTTGTCATGATCTCGCCGACCAGCGCGCGTCCTTCATACCCGCCGCCATCGACGACGATGACGTCTCCGGGCTGCAACAGATCGAGCGCACGATGGATGAACTGGTTGTCGCCGGGGCGGGTCCTGACCGTCAGCGCCCTCCCCGCCATGACGCCGCCCACCCGGTGAAATGGCCGCAACCCGACAGCCCCGGGGACACGGGCGAGATTGTCGCTGATCAACGGCGTCGCCAGAGCGCGGAACGCGTCGATCAGTTCGCTTTCCTGTGATCCATCCGCCATCGTCTGCACTCCCCGTCGTCGGCACCTTTATGAATATAGTATCCAATCACAATTAATTCAGTGGAGTCAACCGGCTTGCAATGGTCGGCAGAAAAAAGCCAAAGCAGCCCATAAACGCCGCCACTCGGGCAAACATGACCGCAAAGGCCCACCCGTCCGGGCTTGCAATGGCGGCAAAGTTCAAGATAGATTGGATAACATATCCATAAAAGCCATGATTGTAAAAAGGGAATTGGCTGTGAAGCATGCAGGAAAAGTCGTGATCGTTACCGGGGCGGCACAAGGCCTGGGCCTTGCCTGCGCCGAGCGCTTTCATGCCGATGGCGCCAAGGTTGTGCTTGTCGACGTGCAGGCCGATCGCGGGCGCGAGCATGCCGAACGTCTTGGTGAGCGTGCCGCCTGGCTATCGGCGGATCTCTCCGAATGCACGCAGGAAATGGCAGCCGATGTTGTTGCCAAGGCCACAGAGCGATTCGGCGGTGTCGACGTCCTCATCAACAATGCCGGCATCATCCATCTGGACGATTTCGTCGACTTCCCCGAGGAAGCCTTCGACCTGGTTCAGCGCGTCAATCTCAAGGCGCCCTTCCTTCTCGGGCAGGCCGCGGCAAGGGCCATGATCGCGCAGGGACGCGGCGGCTCGATCATCAACATGTCGTCGATCAACGCCATCCTGGCCATTCCCAATTCCGTCGCCTATGCCGTGTCCAAGGGTGGCATCAAGCAATTGACGGCGGTGATGGCCGTCGGATTGATCCCGCATAACATCCGCGTCAACGCCATCGGCCCCGGCACCATCCTGACCGACATGGTCAAGAGTTCGGTCATGGCCAGCGAAGCGCAGCGCCAGACCATCCTGTCGCGCACGCCGAGCGGCCGCTGTGGCGAACCTTCGGAGATCGCCAGCGTCGCATCCTTCCTGGCCAGCGACGACGCTTCCTACATCGTCGGCCAGACCATCTATCCGGATGGCGGTCGCCTGATCCTGAACTATACGGTGCCGGTGAAGGACTGACCGCCCATGGTTGTCGGTACGCCTCACATCAGTCTTGCGGGATCGGGCGCGCTGCTGCTCGATGGCGTGCAGGGGGCTTTCAGCGATGCCACCCAGGAACTGGTCTGGGCGGTGGCGAATGCCGCGCTGCGCCTAGAGGGGGTGCGCGAGGCCGTTCCCGGCATGAACAACCTGCTGGTGGTGTTTGACCCACTCGCTACGGACGCCCACAGCGTCACGGGTCAGCTGATGTCGCTCTGGGCTTGCACCGATGCCCACGCGGTGACCGGCACGCATCATACCATTCCCGTCAGTTATGGCGGCGCGCGCGGCGAGGATCTCGCCGGCTGGGCCGCACATTGCGGCATGTCTGTCGACGAGACCGTCAGCCGCCACGCGGCGGCCACCTACACCGTCGCCGCCATCGGCGCCATGCCGGGCTTTCCCTATCTGTCCGGTCTCGACCCGCTGCTTGCCTGGGCAAGGCGCAGCACGCCTCGCCTCAAAGTCACTGAGGGCGCCGTCATCATTGGTGGCGCGCAGGCGGGTATCATGCCGATGACTGCGCCTTCCGGATGGCACATAATCGGCCATACCGACGTGAAGCTGTTCAAGGCCGAAGCGGAATTGCCCGTGCTGCTCAGGCCCGGAGACAAAATCCGATTCGCAATCGCAGAGATCGAGGCATGATCGAGATCCTCACCACCGGCTTGCCGAACACGGTCCAGGATCTCGGCCGGCCCGGTCATCTGGCGCTGGGGGTCAGCCATGGCGGCGCCATGGACAGGCAGGCGCTGGCGATCGCCAATCTCATGCTGGGCAATGACCCCTCGGCTGCCGGGATCGAGGTCGCGCTTCATCCGTTCCGGCTGCGCGTGCATATCGACACCGCCGTCGCCATCACCGGCGCGGATTGCGCCGTCAGCGTCGGCGATCGGCCCTGTCCACCCTGGTGGGCCATGACGATCCGCGCCGGCGAGACCCTAGTCCTCGAAACCCCGCGCATCGGTGCTCGTTCCTACATCGCCTTTGCCGGCGGGCTCGATCTGCCGTCCGTCATGGGGTCGCGCGCGACGGATGTGAAAGGCGGTTTCGGCGGTTTCGCCGGACGCGGTCTGTCCCGCGGTGACCGGCTTGCGCTCAACCCTGCGCAATGCCGCCTTCCCGCGGGCGGCATCGGCGCAGCGCTGGAAGAGCGGCGAGGCGCGGCGGACGGCTTGGCCTCGGCAATCGAATTGCGGGTTTTGCCGGCCGCCGAGTTCGACGCCTTCAGGCCGGAGGCCCAGGCGGCTTTCACCGGCAGCGAATGGAGCATCACCAACGACGCCAACCGTATGGGATATCGCCTTGCCGGGGCGACGCTTTCCCTCCTCTCGCCGCTGGAATTGCTGTCCCACGGCATCGTGCCGGGAACTGTTCAAGTGCCGCCGTCCGGCCAGCCGATCATCCAACTTGCCGATGCCAACACCTGCGGCGGCTATCCGAAGATCGCCACGGTGATCGAAGCCGATTTCTGGCGGCTGGCGCAAGCGCCGGTCGGCGCTCGCCTACGTTTCTTGCCGGTCTCGATCGAAGCGTCGACAGAAGCGCTTCGCGCGAACCGGCAGCAAAGTCACGACTTTATCGCCGCCCGAAACCTTATGGCCGGCGAGCAGAGGGCTCCATGAAAATTCGCCCCTTCACCATCGAGATTGCCCAGTCTGAAATCGACGATTTGAAGAAGCGCATCTCGATCTGGCGCGAGCCGGACCAGTTGCAGGCAATAGGCTGGACGCAGGGAACGGAGCACGAGCAACTGCGCCGACTAATGCAACACTGGCGCACTGGCTTCGATTGGCGCAAGCAGGAAGCCGCCTGGAACATCCATCCGCACTACCAGACGGA
The DNA here is from genome assembly GCF_040322475.1 of Mesorhizobium sp. M0140. Taxonomy (NCBI): domain Bacteria; kingdom Pseudomonadati; phylum Pseudomonadota; class Alphaproteobacteria; order Hyphomicrobiales; family Phyllobacteriaceae; genus Mesorhizobium; species Mesorhizobium sp. M0140. The sequence continues at coordinate 212,812 of NZ_JAMYTM010000006.1, forward strand.
TATCGGCGGCGAAACCCTCCATTTCATCCATGCGCGCGCCGCTGTCGCAACCGGCAGAACGGTCATACTCACCCATGGCTGGCCAGGCAGCGTCTTCGAATTTCATGAGTTGATCCCGCTTCTGACCGACCCGCTTTCGCATGGCGGAAGACAGGAGGACGCCTTCAACGTCGTGGTCCCCTCGATTCCCGGCTATGGCTTTTCAAGCCGACCGACCAGGCCTGGTCTCAACCTGTTCACCGTCGCCGACCTTTGGGCCGAGTTGATGAGCCGTCTCGGCTACAAACGATATCTCGCGCAAGGTGGCGATCTGGGCGCCGGCGTGTCGACCTGCCTGGCGCACGCGCATCCAGACAGTCTCGCCGGGGTGCATCTGAACTTCATCCCCGGCTCATACTCACCTCCTCACGATCCAGGCCCGGATGGCGACCTAAGCTTGGAAGAACGCGCCTTCCTGGAACGGAAAGCCGAATGGGCGGATATTCATGGCGCCTATGCTCATATTCAAGCGACGCGCCCGCAAACGCTTGCCTATGGGCTGACGGATTCGCCGGTCGGACTGGCAGCGTGGATGATCGAGAAGTTCCGCGACTGGAGCGATTGCGATGGCGATCTGCCCAACGCCGCATTTTCGCGCGACGACATGCTCGCCAACATCTCGCTTTACTGGTTCACCCGGACCGTCGCTTCGTCGATGCGACTCTATTGGGAAACGCGCGCCCGTCCGCTTGCATTCGCGTCCGGCACAGCGATCAACGTCCCGCTTGCAGTGGCTTTGTTCCCCAAAGAGCTGCCGATGCCGCCCAGGAGTTGGGTCGAGCGCGTCTTCAAGGACATCCGCCAGTGGACAGCGATGCCGCGCGGTGGTCATTTCGCAGCCCTCGAGCAGCCCGCTTTGCTTGCACAGAATATAAGAGCCTTTGCCGGCGGTCTGGATTTTTAAAGGCAGCGTTTGCGCGCAGCCAAACCCGAAGGCCAGAAATGAACAATACCGCCCTCACCATCGATGCCTTGCATAAGCGCGTCGATGCAATTTTCCGCAAGGCCGGACTGAACCCCATCCAGGCCAGCGCCATCACACGGGTCATCGTCGCGGCGGAGCGCGATGCCTGCAAATCGCATGGTATCTACCGGATCGAAGGCGCGCTGCGAACGATCAAGGCAGGGAAGGTAAACCCAGACGCGGTGCCCGAACTGTTGCCGCAAGACGCTCCCGCCATTGTGAAAGTGGATGCGAAGCACGGCTTCGCCAACCCGGCCTTCGAACTGGGCCTGCCGGTGCTGGTCGAGCGGGCACGCTCCTGCGGCATCGCCGCGCTAGCGATCAACGATGCCGTGCATTTTTCCGCCCTTTGGGTGGAAGTCGAAGCCTTGACCCAGGCAGGCCTTGCCGGCCTGGCCATGTGCCCGAGCTATGCCACCGTCGCTCCGACCGGTGGCAACGGACCGTTGCTGGGCACCAATCCTTTTGCCTTTGGCTGGCCGCGTAAAGAGCAGCCTCCCTACGTTTTCGACTTCGCGACCTCGGTTGCCGCGCGCGGCGAGATCGAGCTCCACCGCCGGGCAGGCAAGAAGCTGCCGGAAGGCTGGGCCATGGATTCGGACGGCAGGCCAACGACCGATCCCGAAGCTGCCCTGGCGGGCGCCATGCTTCCCTTCGGCGGGCACAAAGGCTCCGCCATCGCGACGATGATCGAACTGCTCGCCGGGATCATGATCGGCGACCTGACCAGCCCCGGGGCGCTCGAGCTGCTTGGCACCACGACGCTTTATCCGTCGCACGGAGAGTTGGTCATCGCTTTCTCGCCGAAAGCCTTCGCCGCCGGCCGGCCCGGCAATCCGCTGGGCCGTGCTGAAGCGCTGTTCGAGGCGATCTTGGGCCAAGGTGCGCGCCTACCCTCGCAAAGGCGGTTCCTAGCCCGCGAGACGTCGGAGCGCGACGGTATCGTCCTCTCGCACCAGGAAATGGAACAACTCGATCGTTTTCTCGAACGGGGGCTCGACACGGTCTGAATCGGTATCGCCAGGGCCAAGATCAATCACTGGAGGAGAAAAATGCGCTGGACGAAAACATTCACGGTCGTCGGCTGCCATGCCGAGGGCGAAGTCGGCAATGTGATCACCGGAGGCGTCAAGGACGTTCCGGGCAAGACCATGTTCGAAAAGAAGGAGTATCTCGAAGCGCATATGGACGACATTCGTGGGCTGCTCTTGTTCGAGCCGCGCGGTGCGCCCTACGTCAACGGCAACATCATCCTGCCGCCTTGCGATCCCTCGGCGGATCTCGGTTACGTCATAATTGAAAGCACCGAATACCCGCCCATGTCGGGCTCCAACACCATCTGCGTCGCCACCGTGGCGCTGGAAACGGGCATGGTGCCGATGAAGGAACCCGAGACGCGGCTGCGCATGGAGGCGCCGGCCGGCATGATCGAGGTGCGCTGCCTCTGCGAGAACGGCAAGGTGAAGCAGGTGGAGTTCACCAATGTGCCGGCTTTCGCGTTCCACCTCGACACACCTGTCGAAGTCGAGGGGCTCGGCACGATCACCGTCGACACCTCCTATGGCGGCATGACTTTCGCCCATGTGAACGCGCGCGCACTGGGCTTTTCCATAACACCCGACGAGGCACACCAGATGTCGCTGATGGGCCAACGTATCAAGAAGGCGGCCAACGAACAGCTCGTTGTCGTGCATCCGGAGAACGCTAAGATCCGCGACGTGTCCAACGTGATTTTCGAAGGCCCGATCAAGCGCGTCGACGGTCGCGTGGAAAGCGTCAACGGCACGGTGTGTCTGCATGGCAGGCTCGACCGCTCGCCTACGGGCACCGGCACCACCGGGCGGCTGGCGGTGATGTCGGCAAAGGGGCAGATCGCCAAGGGAGAGCTGTTCCGCAACAAGTCGATCATCGGGACCCATTTCGATTCCCGGGTGATCGCCAATGCGCGCGTCGGCGATCGCGACGCTGTCGTGGTCACCATTGCCGGGCAGGCCTGGATTACCAGCATTGGCCAGTACGGCCTCGACCCGACAGACCCTTATCCACGAGGGCATCGCCTCAGCGACGTCTGGTTCTGAAACGGACGCGGGGGGGGGGGGGGGGGGGGGACCGCGGCCCGGCGGGGGGGGGGGAGGATCGGACGGGGGAGCAGGCACCCACAAGCACACCATCAGGCGGCCCAACAACGGCGCGGGGGGGGAGGCGG